>CAYFHW010000053.1:0-9881 GCA_964343095.1 uncultured Anaerolineaceae bacterium
CTACCACCTCGACGGTCACTACCGCCCCGACGGTCACTACCGCCCCGACCGCCACGATCGTACCCACCTCGACCACCACCTCGACGATCATTACCGCCTCGACCATTACCACTGTCACGCCGTGCCCTTGGCTTAGCATCGGGGTTGGTCGAAAGATTTAATCGCCCTAAGTTATCAATTTCAGAAACATATACCGTAACCTCATCACCAATTGAAACAGCATCCTCGACGCTCTCATGTTCTCCATCACCTAGCTCAGATATATGAACAAGACCTTCTTTTCCAGGAAGAATCTCGACAAAAGCTCCAAACTTAAGGAATCGTGTAACTTTTCCTGTATACGACTCTCCTACAGCAATCTCTTTCGTTAAACCTTCTATCATCTTTACAGCTTTGTCAGCTACCTCAGCCTCAACAGCCGAAACAAAAATCACGCCATCTTCTTGTATATCAATACCAGCACCGCCTGACTCTTCTTGTATGCGTCGAATCATGCGACCACCTGGGCCAATAACCGTACCAATTTGATCGGCACTAATGCTAAGGGTATGTACCTTAGGAGCATATTCATTTACAACATCACGGGGGTCAGAAATAACGTCTTCCATCTTCGCAAGAATGGTTTCTCGTGCTTCACGTGCCTGATCAAGTGCACCCTCAAGTAGCTCTCGAGAAACTCCACCAATTTTTATATCCATTTGTAAAGCAGTTATACCCTGATTTGTACCTGCAACCTTAAAATCCATATCTCCCATAAAGTCTTCTTGGCCTGCAATATCAGTTAACACCGCATAATTACCGTCGTCACCCATAACAAGACCCATTGCGATACCTGCGACTGGAGACTTAATAGGAACACCCGCATCCATCAACGCAAGGGTACTTCCGCAAACGCTAGCCATAGAAGTAGACCCGTTCGAAGACATTACCTCGCTGACTAGACGTAGTGCATACGGAAATTCAGATTCCGTTGGAATAACAGGAATAAGAGCACGTTCTGCAAGGGCACCATGGCCTATTTCTCGACGACCAGCCCCTCTCATTGGCCTAGCTTCCCCAACTGAGTATGGAGGGAAGTTGTAGTGATGCATATATCGTTTTGTTTCCCCAGGAGAAAGAGTGTCCAACTTTTGGACCATATTCAAGCTACCAAGCGTAGCAATAGTCAAAACTTGAGTCTCCCCACGTGTAAAAAGTCCAGTGCCATGAGTACGCGGAAGCACTCCGATTTGAACATCTAGAGGTCTGATTTCTGTTGTCGTACGACCATCAGCTCGAGCTCCATCTGAAAGAATACGTGCTCTCATAGCCCGCTTAATTACAGCAAACAAGGCTGCATTGATCTCAGAAGATTCAAACTGTTCACCAAATTCCTCAGTCAACTCCGCCCTTATACGTTGATTTTCATCACTTCGTTCACTTGCTGCTGTAGCAACTACCTCATCTAGTCGATCAGCCAAAGCATTCTGCACCGCATCTACACAATCATCGTTATCAGTATGTACAGTAAAATCTTTTTTCTCTTGGCCAAGATCATTTGCCATCTCTTCGATCAAACTATTAACAGAGGTGTTTGCTTCCATCGCTTTCTCAATCGCTTCGAGCACAACGCTCTCAGAAACTTCACGCGCACCGGCTTCCACCATCATCACCGCATCTTTTGTGCCAGCAACAATGATATCTAACTCACCCTCCTCACACTGGGAAAATGTCGGATTAAAAACGTACTCTCCGTCGATCAAACCTACACGCACACTGCTAACTGGACCATTAAAAGGAATATCGCTAATCGCTAGTGCAGCACTAGCTCCTATGGTTATTAAGGTGTCTGGCTGATGTTCAAGGTCCGCAGACAAGGTCGTAGCAACAATTTGAACCTCTTCGCGAAATCCCTTTGGGAAAAGTGGCCTTAAACAACGATCAGTTAACCGCATCGCAAGTATTCCATCTGTAGAAGGCCTACCTTCGCGTCGTGGAAAACCACCGGGTATTTTACCTACTGCATAAAGGCGCTCTTCATAATCTACAGTGAGCGGAAAAAAATCTATCCCTTCACGAGCCTGACCCATAGTCGCAGTAACTAAAACAACAGTATCTCCCTGCCTAACTGTTACCGCTCCATTAGCTAATTTACCCAATAGTCCTTGTTCAATAACAAGGGGCTCTTCACCAAGTTCAATTTCATAACGTTTTACTTCATTCATATAATTCTCCATTTCAATACATTTCTTTTTTTCTATTTTTCACACTTCAGTCGTTTACCACATCACCAAAATATGGAATTAGCAATAGATAACTATTTATCAGGAGTACGAAAGCTGAAATTTTTAAAACACTGCTTTAACGGCGCAGGCCAAGACGGGCTATCAACGTACGATATCGATTAACATCGCGTTGATTAAGATATCGCAATAAGCGACGGCGTTGCCCTACAAGCTTCAGGAGGCCGCGATGCGTATGATAATCATGCCTGTGCGTCTTTAGATGCTCAGTAAGGTTGCTTATACGCTCCGTGAGCAAAGCAACCTGCACTTCTGGCGAACCTGTATCACCTTCATGCTGCGCGTATTCCTGTATTAGGGCCTCTTTTGTTTCGTGGGCCAACAATCGAACTCGATCTACTTCCTTAAATTATCTGAAGTGAAGATATCACAAGTTTTTCGTAAGACCAACTAAAAATCCAGACATTTCAGCTCATCATTGGAAAACTTAAAATGTAGCCATACTTTAGTATTTTTACTTTCAGAACTTAAGGATGTGCACTAGATGACCACTCCGATTTTGAAAGAATGTAAGAAAATCTATACTATTGCAGCCAAGTTGAAGGAACATATGGACTCTGAACAACCATTTATTTTAGTTCGCGCCCTGCCAAAGGCTAATGAATCACAGGAATTTCAAAACTGGTTTATTGAAGAGCATCTGCCAAATATCAGGAAAATACCAGGTATCACGTCCATAAAATGGGGCAGGACAGCTCAAGGAATTCATCTAGGGATTTATAGCTTTGAAAGTAATGAAGCGCTACAAGAAGCATTCGCAAGTGAGGAGGCTGCAAATTCTCGAAACTCTTGGGATCAGTGGGCCAAAAATCTAGATGATTTCGGGGTGGAAATGATGTTCTCCTTAACACCCCCCACAATGACACTTTCTGTAAATTAGAAATATAATTGGCTAGCAACAAAAAGCATTCTTACTTAGGCTAACTTTTGGAGAATACGGTTCTTATTATGCCCCGAGCTTATTTTTTTCTATTAGTCACTGTCTTGTGCCTGGTTCTATTTGGATGCACTCACAAACAGGATCTTGGAACATCCCCAACCGAAACACAGACACAAAATGTAAGTACAACAGTATCACCTACGCCTACATCTACATCTACACCTACACCTACACCCACATCTACACCTACATCCACATCTACGCCTACACCCACATCTACGCCTACATCCACACCTACGGAAACGCCCTATGATCGAGGAGAGGAAGGATCTAGTCACTTACCTGAACTAGACAATGAAATTCTTTCCATGCACATACCTTCCATCACCATGAAAGCAAAAATTCAAGCCATTGGCACGATAACTAACAAAGAAGGAAAACCACAGCTAGACACACCTCCAGACCCACTAGCCGTGGGATGGTACTGGACTTATGGGGCACCAGGAGGGCAATCGAAAAATATAATATTTTCAGCCCACTATAGCTATTACCCAAATATATTAGGCCCCTTCTTCAGGCTAATTGAAGTTGTAATTGGAGAAGAAATCACCCTCTCCTTGGGTAATGGGAACGACTATACATACACAGTGATTTCCAATACCCGGTATAAGAAAGATGAAATCGATATGGCAATAGTATTATGGCCTCCAATGCAACCAGAAAATGAAGAGTGGATCACTTTGATTACATGTGGAGGCGAACTCACTCGCTATAGTGGAGGTAACACAGGTCCCGGATACTATTCTCATAGAGACATCCTCATAGCCTCACGGGAAGTTACATCAGAGGAATAAATTATGCGTGTATTAGTGACTGGTGGTGCTGGATTTGTCGGATCGCACATCGTTGATCGGTATGTCGATATGGGCTATGACGTGCATATTGTAGACAATCTAACATCTGGGAAAACTAGCACTATTAATAAGAAGGCAACACTACATGAAATAGATATCTGTTCGGATTCATTCGGTGAATTACTCACTCAAATAAAACCAGATGCAGTAAATCATCATGCAGCTCAAGCAAGCGTAAAAATAAGTGTCTTAGATCCTAAGCATGACCTGTTAGTCAACGGAACAGGAACAGCAAATGTGGCATTACTAAGCGCTATGCACGGTGTAAAACACCTTATTTACGCATCATCCGGGGGTACATTGTATGGCCAACCTCTAAAAAATCCTGTACATGAAAACGCTGAAATAAAACCTCTATCACCCTATGGGGTTTCCAAGTTCGCAGGGGAAGAATATGTGAAGTTTGTGGCACGCAGCAGCGAAATGAATACGACTATTTTCAGATACGGAAATGTCTTTGGGCCAAGGCAAGATCCGAGTGGCGAGGCAGGAGTAATAGCAATTTTTGCGGGAAATTTACTCACTGGTAAACCTTGCATTATTGATGGTGATGGTGAACAGGTAAAGGATTACATCTACGTATCGGATATCGCAGATATAAATACTCTTGTATTAGAAGAGGATAGTACGAAAACAAACGAAACATTTAATATTGGAACAGGCACAGGAACATCAGTTAATACAATTTATCGAACTTTACGTGAACAGATTGGTAGCGACATTACTCCTTCATACGGACCACCTCGAATAGGAGATGTACGAAGGATTTTTCTTGACTGCAGTTTCGTTAAAAGACAATTAGGTTGGCAGGTGAAAAAAACATTTTCCGAGGGTATTGAAAACACAATTGCGGCACTTAAAAACCTTTAGCGCGTTACGAGTACTAATAAAAAGCCAAAATATCATTTGGATCTAGCGCGACGCCCCAATGCATTATTTCAAAATGCAAATGTGGGCCTGTACTAAAACCAGTATTCCCTGAAGGACCGATTAATTCACCAGCAACTAAAGACTCACCAACATACACATATATATTATCCAAATGGGCGTATAACGTAGTCCAGCCGCTGCCACAATCAACAACAACATGGTAGCCATATGAATAAGTCCACCATTCGACACGAGTCACGACCCCGTCACAAACAGACACAATGTCTGTACCTGTATTAAGTGCCAGATCAATGCCACGGTGAACTCTACCACCACCACGCGGTGCACCAAATGCATCACTTACATAAACCCATTGTGCTGCAGGGAAAACCTTGAATCGGCCATCATTGCGACCACGCGCAACTGGCGGAGGTGGTGGTTTAAATTCTGCACCGGGCAAAAGAATCCTTTGATTAACCTTTAAATCCGAAGGATCTAATAAGCTATTTGGCTTGTAAGCAATTATGGCATTTAAAGCAGTATTGTCGTACATCTCGACAATACTGGATAAAGTTTCACCGGGCGCAACTTTATGTAGAATGCCATCAATAAGCGGAATTACGAGAACAAAATCAACTGGCAAAAATTCATCGACATGAACCTCACTGTTGTTATCTAGTAAAGTGCTTTGACTAACACCATGAGATCTTGCGATCAAAGCAATCGTATCACCCGGTCTGACCGTATATAACTGATATGGTCGAAGCGGGTCAATGCGATCAGCGAGTGGAACAAAACCTGAGCGGGTCGAAACAGTATATGCACCTAGGCTGGCTGAAAATGATGAATTTGAACCTAACTCGTCCCGGTTAAGCAAAAAATCATTTTTTAAAGAAATTAATACCAAGGACTCCTCTGTCAGATGCCCCCCACTGTATGTAACAATATTTCGTGGGCTGCTGCGCATCAGCACCCCACGAACACCTGAAAATTGTGATTCTGGGGCTAGCTCCCTAGCCTGTACCGGATTGTTCGAAGTAGCTATCCGTGGAATTAAATAAGTCGAACCGAAAACAACCACCACTAACGCAATATGCAAAAGAATGCGGGCACCAATTGATGGAAGAAAATGACTTTTGGAGTTACTGTCCACAGTTGAACAAAATAGTAACGAAACTAAAAGCTAATGCATAATTAGAGATCATGTTCAAATCAGAACAAAATCATAGAAAAAGAAAAATAATTAGGCACCAGTCCGTAAATTAGCAAGGAACTCTTCATTGCTTAAAGTATTGCCAAGACGATCAAGTACGCTCTCAGTTGCTTCAAGAGCATTAGGTGAATTCTGTGCAACCATTGCACTCATACGACGAAGGAGATAGACGCCTTTAAGCGTTGCTTCATCAAGTAAGAGTTCTTCACGACGAGTCGAAGAAGCTTGAAGATCAATGGCTGGATATTGGCGCCGATCAGCCAATTTGCGATCAAGGCGTATCTCCATATTTCCTGTACCCTTAAATTCTTCAAAAATAACCTCATCCATACGGCTACCGGTATCCACTAAACATGTCGCGATAACTGTAAGAGAGCCACCTTCCTCACATTTACGAGCAGCACCAAACAATCTCTTAGGAGGATATAGAGCAACAGGATCCACTCCACCCGAAAGGGTACGCCCACTCGGTGGTAATGCAAGGTTGTAAGCACGAGTAGCACGCGTGATTGAATCCATTAATACAACCACGTCTTGACCACCTTCGACCAAACGTCTTGCACGTTCAAATGCCATCTCCGCAACCCTAGCGTGATCTTCAACGGGCTCATCAAATGTACTGCTAGCTACTTCGCCACGAACGCTGCGGCGTATATCAGTTACTTCCTCAGGCCTTTCACCTATAAGAACGACCATAAGGTGAATTTCTGGATGGTTAGTGGTAATGCCATTCGCAATGTTTTTCAACAACATTGTCTTCCCCGCTTTAGGGGGAGAGACAATCAGCGCACGTTGACCACGTCCAATAGGGGCAATTAAATCTATCACCCTGTGTGTAAGATTCTCAGGCGTTGTCTCCAACCTAAGCTGCTCATCCGGGAAAACAGCTGTTAGATTCTCAAAATACGGACGCTGTTTCGCATCGTCTGGGCTCATTCCATTTATGGTTTCCACTTCCATCAGACCATAATATTTTTTACTATCTGCGGGTGCCCTGACTTGTCCAGTAACATAATCACCTGGACGCAACGAAAACCGCCTCAATTGAGATTGGGCAACATAAATATCATGTGGACCTGGCAAATACGTTTCACTACGCAAAAATCCATAATTACCATCATCACTAATTTCCAGGAAACCTCCTGAAAAAATATTTCCACTGTTCTCTGCCTGTATTTGCAGGAGTCGGTAGATCAGATCACGCTTCCGAAATGAATCCGCATCTTCAAGACCAACTTCTTTCGCAACCTCCAACAGTTGCTCACGAGTCGAACTTTCAAGTTCACTAATGTTCATTGCTTTTGTAGTAGTCGTCATAGACTTACCTCAGATCCGTATCCGGTAACACCAATTATTGTTTAATGACTTATTCCGATAGGCCGCTACAAAGATATGGTCCTCAGTGTAGAGAGTTCGAAGGACTCCGGCGCTTACGCAAACGTCTCGGCGCCTAATTAATGTATGATCGCTTCTGCTCAAAAGCAAGTCATAGCTCAGTACATTTCAAAAAAGAACTTTGCTCAAGAGTGAAACAAGGCATAGTATCGAGTCATGGCAACAACTCAATCAGCAATCAAACGCTGGCGTCAATCATTAACTAGACGTGATAGGCACCGTCAAACGCGTACGCAGACCCGCTCAGTAATTCGAGCCGCTCGTGAAGCTGCTGAAAGCGGCAATTTGACGGAGTATCAATCAACGTTAAGCAAAGCTTATTCAGTTCTGGACAGAGCAGTTCGCAAAGGAGCCATAGTTGAAGGGAAAGCCAACCGTCTGAAACGTCGACTGGCTGCACTTGCAGAAAATTCCGAAACCACAACTCAACTCCCACCAAAAAATTAATGATCGGTTAAACACAGCTGAGTACTAAAAACAGGTTACTTTATGTCTGATCTGGTAAGTGTTGACGTAGTTCTCCCTTGCTACAATGAAATATCTATACTCAGATCGAGTGTAGAGCGTACACTTCAATTTTTTGATAGTGCCCCACAATACAAGTGGCATATCGTTATCGCTGACAACGGATCAACTGATAGAACTGATGAGTTAGCAAAAACACTCGCAGTGGAAAACAACCAAGTCTCCGTAATTTCCATCCCTGAAAAAGGTCGCGGCCATGCATTACATCAGGCTTGGACGACAAGTTCAGCTGACATTGTCACATACATGGACGTCGATCTAAGTACCCGTATAGAGCATCTACTAGAACTCGTTAAGCTAATCGATAGTTCAAATTGTGAAGTAGCAATAGGAACACGACTTTCCAGACAGTCCAAAACTAAACGTTCACTAAAAAGAGAAATTACGTCCCGGGGTTACGTTTTCTTGATACGCCTGTTTTTCCCATCACTCTCCATAACTGATGCCCAATGTGGATTTAAAGCACTAAAACGTACAACTGCAGAGCGAATAATACCTAAAATAAAAAATCGTGAGTGGTTTTTTGATACGGAATTACTAATAATTGCACATAAAGAAAAGAGCAATATCTGTGAATTACCCGTTGAATGGACAGAAGATCCAGACAGCAAAGTGAATATCCTTAAAACCGTAATTGAGGATATTCGTGGATTAATTAGAATGCGCTTTTGAGCAGCTCGGTTTGACCCCGCGAAGGGGTGGGGTGTATAAATCTTTTGTACAGAAATCAAACATGCTGGATACCGTATCGCGTATCACTGTGTGCTAGGAGATTTCCTTGGAAGTTGGCGAGTTTCTCGAACTAGTTTTTGTCGGCCTAACTATAGCTGCCGGTTTGGCAATAATGGTTATATTTGGAAAATGGTGGGAGCGTTAAAATATGGCTGTAGAACAACCAACACCGCCTAGTTTAGGCGATCAGATTTATGACAAGCTTTTCCACAATTATATTTGGCGTTCAATTTTTAGGACAGGCTACCCTAATACACCCCGAAACCAGATGCTGGTCGTAGCTACCAATCTTTTTCTACATCTACACCCAACACGAATTCATCGTACACATGTAAAAATTACTCATACTTACTGCCTTGGTGGTCTTACATTCTTTATGTTCCTCGGACTGACTGTGACAGGAATGCTCCTGATGTTTTACTACGTACCGAGTGTAGATAGGGCATATCTAGACATTCAAAATATTCAAACAAACGTTCAGTTTGGACAGTTAATGCGCAATATGCACCGTTGGATGGCACATGCCATGGTCATTCTTGTATTCCTTCATATGCTGCGTGTCTTTTATACAGGTGCCTACAAGCCACCAAGAGAATTTAACTGGGTTGTAGGAGTCATACTTCTAGTGCTGACATTCCTTCTCAGCTTTACCGGCTACCTACTCCCTTGGGATCAATTAGCTTTCTGGGCTATCACAGTAGGTACTAATATCGCAGGATCTGCGCCAGTCCTTGGTCCAAAAACACGCTACTGGCTCCTAGGAGGCTTTGAGGTTGGACCAGATGCGCTTATCCGATTCTATACACTGCACGTCATCGGGCTTCCTTTGTTGGCAGCAATATTCATGGCAGTTCACTTCTGGCGTATTAGACGCGATGGTGGACTCGCAAGGCCCCTTTAGGTCAGTAGTCCAAGGAGTAGGAGCGAACTAATGGCAACACTGGTTACTGCACGACCTATATCACGGCCCCAAACGCGGGCACGCGATGAAGAGGTGCTTGTTTGGCCGGATTTAGTATTTGTAGAATTTATTTCTGCACTCGTTTTTACTCTTGCGCTTTTTGTTTTAT
>CAYFHW010000054.1:0-5294 GCA_964343095.1 uncultured Anaerolineaceae bacterium
CAGCTTGTCCGGCCTCAGAATTTATATCTGTCAGGACAACACGGGCACCCTCAGCTGCCCATCTTTTTGCAACGGCTTCACCCATCCCCATACCGCCTCCAGTAACAATACCTACTTTGTTTTCCAGCAACATAACTAATCTCCATCCATTTTTTCATACTATAACCGTTAACCTTTTCTCTAGAAAAGTTATTAGCTAGGTAAATAAAAAGTAACCCCCCCGGCCTTTTGAGGTGAAACAAAAACATTATGCCCCGCTAGTTTTTTAAATTCGTCCTTATTGTCAGAGTTGAGTTTTTTCTTTAAATGCTTGCCTAGATCTGCTTCAGCGATGTTTTTTAGACCAATATGGTGGAGTCCCTCACCATTTAATTGTATGAAATTATATACATCGCCTTTTTCCCCCATGGGCGAAATTATTTCAAAATGTAATTCACTATTGGGCATTTTTAGTCTGCATCCTTTAATGTTTAAAGCTGTTTCTTCCCAGCTTTCTGTTTCCGTAAATCCAAAAATTTTTTTATGCCAATCAATTTGTTTATTCAGATCTTTCGATAATAAACAGACATGATCGATACTTTGCCCACTTCTTGAATTTTTAGAAGTGGTGGCCTCCTCTTGTTTTCTAGATTGACTTAGCGGTTCAAAAAGTTGCCAGAGTACACCGCCGCTATCACGTGGATGGATATATGTCATTTTCCAAACACCATCTTCTGAAATGCCACCAAAGGGTTGGAGTCCTAGTTGTTGCATTTCTTCGACAGCTTTATTTATTGATGGGACTTCGATTGTTATATGGTGTAATCCTGAGCCACGTTCGTTCAAAAATTTGGCTACAAAACTTTGAGGTGAACTAGGTTGAAGAATTTCCCATTGAAGAGAAGAATTGGGGATTTTTAAAACACAGCCACTGAAAGGGGTTGTGGGTGTAGCAGAGAATTCACGAATAAATTTGAAATTAAACAATTGTTCCATTAAAGCTGATTGAGTTTTCCAGTCAGGGACGGCCATGCTGATGTGGTCGACATGTTTAATAACAATCATTTTCCGGCCTTGTTTTTTTTCATTTCTATATTAAGTTAGCAGACTCGCTATTCGATGGGTTTACATATTGGGTTTGTCTTGCCTAGGATCGTCTATGCCTTCGAAGCGAGCAACTATTCTTGCAAATCCACACGCTCGTCGTGCTCGTCATTTTGATCCAGAATCGGCACTTAAATATCTGAGAGAGCAGGGATATGAAGCTAGCTATGAAGCGCCCACAGGAGTAGAGGCTTTAACAAAAAGTGCAAAACAAGTTGCTGATCGGGGAGAAGAAATACTTTTTGTGTTTGGCGGTGACGGTACGCTGCGTTTAGCAGCTGGTGCGATTGTTGGTTCAGAAACTGCTCTAGCTGCTTTAGCTGGTGGTACCACAAATGTTTGGGTAAGAGAGACAAACATTCCTTTTGATGGCCATAAGGCAATACAAAAGCATTTAGATGGGCAACAGGTAAAAATCGATTTGGGTCGTGTTAATGGTGAACCATTCATGCTAATGGTTGGAATTGGGTGGGATGCTGAAATCGCATCTCGTGTTTCAGTAGGATTAAAAAGACGGCTTGGAGTTGTTGCTTATGTACTTTATGGAATACCGCTACTTCCTAGTCTTAGAACTTCTCAAATTGAGTGGTCAACTGCTGAAGAAAATTTTTCTGAACAAACCGCGATTCTTATTGTTTCGAATACCCGTTCCTACGGAGGGGTAGTTTCTTTTACGCCTAAAGCTAATGCAGTTGATGGTCTTTTTGATATTTGTGCTCTGAATCCGCGAGGCTTGAAAGATGTTGTAAGTCTTAGTGCAGCTCTGCTTAGAAGTAAGCTACCAAAAGATGAGCGTGTTGTGCGAGGCAATGCAAGCCGGATACAAATTCATAGTGCTGGACATTGGATTCAGGTTGATGGTGACGTAATAGGACGAACACCTGCAACGATTGAAATTGAACGAAGTGCATTACTGGTGAGTGTTCCAGGAGGAAAGCTCCCAGCCATCGTCCGAAAACAAGTTAACTGATTTTTCCTTTTGACACTTTAAATTCTTTGTTGGCAAAAGTTCTTAAGGTCTCTAGATGCTCTTCATTTGTTGTGGTGACTATTGTCTGTGGGAAATTTTTCAAATGTTCAATTACGCTTTCTCGCCTCTGTGGATCTAGTTCACTTAAAACATCATCAAGCAAAATAACCGGTTCATCTCCTGTGTTTTGACGTAGATAGTTGGATTCTGCCAGTCTTAGGGAAAGTGCCGCAGTCCTTAATTGTGCACGTGATGCAAATGCCCCTGCTGGAAGGTTACCAATTCTTATTTCCACGTCGTCGCGATGCGGGCCGACTTGAGTCGTACCAGTTTCGATTTCTTTTTTTTGCAAAATCTCTTTTGCTTCTAGTAAGCAATTTGCCCATTGATCAGGGTTTGTTGTTCCTTTTGGTATGGGGATTGTTCCAATTGCAGGACGATATTTAACTGATACCTCTTCATACTGATCGCTTAATTGACGCATATACTCATTGACGGATGCCTGAATTCCTATGAGGGCATTTTTCCGGGCATCGAACAGTATGCCCCCTACATGTGCAAGTTCATGATCCCAAAATCCTAATTCAGTTTTGTCACTTTTGCCGATTTGGACTTGTTTGAGGAGTCTGTTCCTTCTTTGTAATACCATTTGATAACGTTGCATGGCACGTAAGTAACCTCGGTCTACCTGTGAAATCATCATATCTAGGTATCTGCGACGAATAATTGGTGGACCAGCAAGAATATCTATATCTAAAGTTGTGAAAAGTACTGATGATAGCTGACCTACTGCATCACTAACCCGCTTTTCAAGTCCATTGATACGAGCACGTTTACCAGATCTTTTCCCCCCTTTTCCTTGTCCTACAATTGCAAGTTCAACAAGGAGATGGCCCGCTGACCTTTCAACTGTACCCGCGAGTCTAGCTACGGGTGTATCACTGTCTAGAATTTCATGATTTACCAAATCAGTATCACTACTTGCACGACTTGAACGCATTGTTGAGAGCAAATAAATGCCTTCTAGCAGATTACTTTTTCCTTGGGCATTTTTCCCTACAACAAGTGTTAACCCTTGTTCAAGTTCAATAGAGGCGTTTTTGTAATTGCGGAAATTAGCCAAGGTTAATGATGTTATGTGCATACTGTTGTTGGTAAGTATATCTCAGCAGTCAAAAGTGGTTTTAATGATGAGTAAATACTGTGATGATTTCGCAATCAGTCCGTTATCGTTATAATCTAAAAAAATAGTAATGTGGGTTAGCAGATGAAGGTTCAAGTACTGCAAGAAAATCTCCAGCGTGGTCTTGCGACAGTGAGTAGGGCGGTTCCTTCACAGACTTCTCTACCTATTGCTGCAAATGTTCTTATTGGTACTGATGGAGGGCGACTAAAATTATCAGCAACTGATTTGGATATTTCGATTAGTGCATGGATTGGTGCGCGTGTTGATAGTGAAGGAGCGACAACAATACCAGCACGTTTGTTGAATGATTTTGTTGCTCAACTGCCGGCAGAAACTACAAATATCGAATTGCCTGGTGGGGAACGTCAGGTTCGTCTCGAGTGTGCACAGCATGAGGCAACTATAAACATCATGAATGCAGATGATTTCCCAGTGATCGAATCATTAGATGAGGGTGTTAGTATCGATCCAGCTGCAAGTGCTTTAAAGCATGCTATTGATCGTGTTGAGTTTGCTGCAGCCAGTGATGATACGCGTCCAGTTCTGACTGGGGTAAGTTTTAAAACTAATGGCGACACACTTACTTTAGCTGCTGCTGATGGCTTTAGACTCGCAGTGGCAGATGTAGCTTTAGCAACAGCACCAACAGAGCCACTAGATATTATTGTTCCTGCTCGTGCGTTACGTGAGCTTTCTAGGCTAATGGGTGACTCAGACGATGCTTTTACTATTCGTGTAAATAGTGAAAAAACAAAGATTCTTTTTGGTCGTACAGATTTTGAAATTGTTGCCCAATTAGTTCAAGGGACTTTTCCAAATTATCAACAATTAATACCGAGTGAATGGGAAACACGCACTATTGTAGATGCTGATCAATTTAATCGTTCAGCTAGGATTGCTGCAGTCTTGGCTCGTGATGGTAGTGGAATTGTACGTATTCAAATTACACCTCAAGGAGACAGTTCTGGGAAGTTGGTAATTAGCGCTCGTGCCGATGAAGTTGGTGATAACCAAAATGAAATTGAGGCACAGGTTGAGGGGGAATCTTCCAAAATAGCGTTTAATAGTCGCTATTTAAAGGATGTCCTGGATGCTCTTTCTGGGGATATTGCGTTAGAGACTAGTAGTCCTTCTAGTCAAGGTGTTTTCCGTTCGGTAAAAGATAGCAGTTATCTTCATGTTGTAATGCCGATGTTTGTCCAGTGGTAAGTCAATACTAGACGTTTCTTAGAGGTAGGGCTTTGTAATGGGGTTAATATTATTTTTAACCCATGAATAACCTTGAAAATGGAGATGACAATGAATGAATTTTTTGTGAATGTAAAGACTCCTGATGGTGCAATGGAATGTTTCGCTGTCCACCCTGAAGAAGACGGGCCTTTTCCTGCGGTAATTTTATATATGGACATGCCTGGAATTCGCGAAGAGCTTTATGAGTTTACTCGAAAAATCGCTAAGCAAGGTTATTTTTGTCTTTTGCCGGATATGTTCTATCGCGAAGGCCGTATTCGTTTCGATCTTGCAAAGGGGCGAGAAGAAATTGACAAAATGTTTGTTGTTGGAGCGACCTTAAATCATGAAAAGGTTATGCGAGATACAGAGGGGATGTTGGATTACTTTGATAATCAACGGAAAGTAGGAGGCCCTGTTGGGTGTATTGGCTATTGTATGAGTGGCCGTTATGTAGTTGGTGCTGCAGGAACTTTTCCTGACCAGTTTGCTGCGATCGCTTCTTTATATGGAGTGGGAATTGTTACTGATCAGTCAGATTCCCCTCATTTGCTTGCTGAAAAAATAAAAGGCGAATTATATTTAGGTTTTGCATCTGAAGATCCTTTTGTCGGTCCAGAAGTTATTCCTGAGATTGAAAAGACGTTCGATCAACATAGTGTGTCATATGTAGTGGATGTTCATCCTGATACAGAGCACGGTTTTTGTTTTCCAGAGCGACCGGCCTATGTAGAGCACGCAGCTGAAAAAGTATGGGATATTGTTTTCGACCTTTTTGATCGAAAGCTCAAAGTGTAAAGTTTTAGGCCTTATCAAATAACAGAT
>CAYFHW010000054.1:5394-9232 GCA_964343095.1 uncultured Anaerolineaceae bacterium
TCACAAGTGCTCGATATCGTGCATGATGTGGGGGATCTGCACTAAGAAGTGTGTCCACGGTTGCTTTTCTAGCCCACTCACGAAGTTCCTGTATTTCCGGATCGTCAGTCGGTGGTGGTTCCATGCCAAAACCAGTGCTTGCCATTTTTGAGGAGTACGTATGTGGATCATGGACAACTTCTGATAAGAGTTCGTAATTACTTACGATTACAAACGGTAGGCCCGGTACCTCATAAACAGGAGCTTCTTTATGAAGTGCTTCATAAAATGGGAAGGGGCATTCTAAGGTTTCTGGCGCAAGTGGTTGAAAGTCGGCTACTGATGTCATATTGAACTCCTGTCAGTGTTCCTGATTATAAAAAAAAATTAAGTTTTGTGGTAAAGGTTTTTATTTAAACCTGTAAGTAATTCGACCGCGTGTGAGATCGTAAGGTGATAATTCTACTAAAACTCTATCGCCTGGCAGTACTCGAATGTAATTTCTACGAATTCGGCCACTTATATGTGCCAGTACTTCATGTCCGTTTGCCAGTTCAACTCGGAAATTCGCATTGGGCAATGCTTGCTGCACCATACCTTCAACTTCAATTGCTTCTTTCTTTGCCATCAACACTCCTTGTTTAGATCTTTTTACATAAGCAGAGAACGGGCAAGGCCCGTTCTCTGCTTATGCTCTTGGTTTTTTAAAAACCAAGAGGGGTATTTAACTAAGCTGTACCATGGCGGAGAAGTGATCCAGGTGTAGAACCTGTACACTCGCCGTCTTCGAAGGTGACTCCACCATTAACCATAATCCAGCGATAACCTTTTGGTTTACGGATAAGACGCCATGCACCAGCAGGGAAGTCATAAGCTTTTTCTGTCTCTCCCATATCGAGCGCATCTAAGTCATAAATAACGATGTCAGCAGGGGAACCTTCTTTGATTACTCCACGATCTTTGAAACCGGCTGCAAGTGCAGGATAAGCACTTAGACGCCAGTGTGCAGCTTCCAGATCCATAACTTCATTATCTCTTACGAGTAGTGCAAGAAATTCTGTTGGATATCGACCTAGGGTGATAAATTTCGTGTGAGCACCACCATCAGATACGCCTGGCAAAGCGAAAGCAGAATTAGCCATTTCTTTCATTGCAGCCATATCGTTTGGTCGTGGTGCTGTAACAAACAGGGCCTGTAGGTTGTCCGCAACTGCAAGATCGAGCATTGCATCAATGACATGCTTACCTTCTTTTTCAGCAATCTCACCTACCGTTAAGCCTTCATTTTCTTTTCGAAGTTCTTCATCTTCAATTTCGCCAACGATCAGATCTTCAAATGAAAATACGACACCTGCACCTCCATATGGGGCGTTATCATATTCTTCTTTTGCAGCTGCTCTTCTTTCAGGGTCAGCTAGTTTTTCTTTGCGCTCTTCGGCCGTTCCAAGAGTCATTTCACGCCAAACAGGGCTACTATCGAAGAGGTTCCAATTTTCGAACGTAAATTGGAAATTATTCTCTGCAGTCAATGCCTGCGCGAAAATCCGTATCCCCCGAGAGTTTGCATCATCCAGCCAAGCCATAGTTTCTTTATAACCAGGCATTGCAATTCCGTGCTGGTCGGTTGCAACTGCAAGAACGTTCCAAATTACTGGTCTCCCACTTTCAGACGCCAAAGTTTCAGTAAGCTCTTTTCCTGCACCGATGCACTGAATGAATCCACGGCCTACTTTTCGGAGAACTTTTGCGAATGAGACAAGGTCATCTTCACTCATTACGTTCGTAATCATAGATGTCCCATCGTAGTCGCGTTGAACGTCATTTTCACCGCCCAATTGGGCTGACCAACCACAGGCTCCGGCTGCCATACCTTCTTCCATCAAGCGTGCCATTTCAGCCATTTCCTCTTCAGTGGCTGGTCGGCTTTTTGCAGCTTCAATTCCCATTACGTATGCCATAAGAGGATTTAATGCCATGTAGGTCAGCAAGTTCACGCCTTTAGGTGTTCGCTCAAGACTGTCCAAAAACTCGGGATAAGTTTCCCAGTCCCAAGGCATCCCCTCTTGCATCGATTCGAGCGGGACAGCTTCGTTTCTTGACATAGTTAGCATTGCTCGATCACGCTCTTCTTGCGTTCCTTTAACGGGTGCGAATCCAAAACCACAGTTTCCTATCGCTACAGACGTGACGCCATGCCAGCCTGAAATTGTGCAGTAGGGATCCCAGAAAACTTGAGAGTCATAATGCGTATGAAGATCAATAAAGCCAGGTGCAACAATTAAACCTGTTGCATCAAGAATTTCATCGCCCTCACTTGAGTCAATGTTACCTATTACTTCTACTCTGCCATCTTTAATACCGATATCACCCGTAAATCGTGGTGTTCTAAGCCCATCAATTATGGTGCCGTTTTTTATAATTTTGTCATATCTAGCCACTATGACCCCCTAAATTAAGTGGCAGAATTGTACACCCGTAAGATTAATTAGTCTATGAAAATTCGACATGCCCTATTCGGTGTTGTTTCCGTATTAATTGGGTTTGCTTTACAAGTGATTATGATGAGATCTCATGTTTTTTTACTTGATTCCCAGTGTTCCCAGTGAGTTACTTCCTCTATAGGTTTTCGAGTTACTGGGCCGAAAGAGCCTTCAGGATATCCAATTGGGATTGTTGCACCAATAAAAACATCTGAGGGTATTCCAAAGCGTGCTTTAATTGCTTCTGTGTCGACGATATGAAATGTTGTCATAACGGTTCCAAGTCCTAACGATCGCGCGGCGAGTAAGAGGTTTTGAGTGGCTGGGTAGATTGTAGAAGACATAAAAAGAGGATTTGGTTCAACCGGGGGATATTCGTTTTTTACACATGTAAAAATAATTGCAGGTACTTTTTCAAAAGCCGTGACAAGCTGCCAAAAGGCATGTGCTTGTCTGGCTTGGGGGGTTGTATCATCTTTAGGTTGTGCAAGTCCTGTACCAAGTTTATTTCTTAGTAGATCACCTAGAAATTGCCGCCCCTCATCCTCGGTCACTACAAGAAAGTTCCAAAGTTGTGCATTCCCAGCATTTGGCGCTCTGGTTGCGGCCCAAATTAGCTTCTCTAATAGTTCTTGTGGAACAGGATCCGCTTTCAGTTTGCGCATAGCTCTACAAGTTTCCATTGCCTCGAAAATATCCATTTGTGCAGTGTAGGGTATTGCTGATAGAACTAAAACTCTTGACTTGATCTGTAATTTGACCAACGATCGTGCAACGATGTGATTAATAGAATACGAAGGAGCTTTTATGTCTCGTGATTATGATGTGATAGTTATTGGTTCAGGTGCCGCTGGTCTTGCAGCTGCGGTGACCGCTCATGATGCAGGTGCTAGTGTCATTGTTTTGGAAGCAGACAATATTGTTGGTGGGTCTTCTCGACTCTCTGGTGGCCATTTTTATGCTGCAGGGACCAGTATTCAGCGTGAAGCTGGAATCACTGACGATAGTGCTGAGGATATGTTTAGTTACTATATGACTCTTAATCAATGGCTCGTTGAGCCAGCAGTAGCGCGTGCTTATTGTGATAACGCTGCTCCTACCTTTGAATGGATGCGTTCTCTTGGGGTCCAGTACCTTCCTGAGCGTGTTTATATTTCTGGTATCGATACAGTACCGCGTGGGCATCCTCCAGAAGGTGAGGGTCTCGCAGTTGTTAAGATCCTTGACGCAGAGAGAATTGAACGTGACATCGATCTCGCACTAATGACGCGTGCGACTGGGTTGATTGAGGAGAATGGTGAAGTAGTAGGTGTAACTGCTGGGGATCAAGAAGTGCGTGCAGGTGCAGTTATTATTGCGTCGGGTGGTTTTGGTCATAA
>CAYFHW010000055.1:0-9132 GCA_964343095.1 uncultured Anaerolineaceae bacterium
CTCCCAACGAAAAGGACCAGGACGAGTCCAAGCCTCAAGAACAAAATCATGTGCTTCCTGGAATCGCTCCCAGTTGAATGGCGACTGTGCATTATGAGCCACAGATTCCCGACCAGTTCCACGGACCCAACCAGTTACCAACCTACCACGAGAAATCATATCGATTTCTGCCAATTCCTCAGCAAGCCAAAGTGGATCATCCCAAATTGGTAATACATTACCAAGAATTACTATTTTTGCGCGCTTCGTAATCCGTGCCAAAATAGCTGCTTCAACATTAACCACTCCACCCATACAAAACGGAGTGGAATGATGTTCGTTAAGCATGAGGCCATCAAACCCCATTTCTTCGGCATAAACCTTTTCATCCAAATAACGATTGTAAAGATCTGCACCTAACCTCGAATCATAACTGCCATTAGACATGGATAGATCGGTAATATCCCGACCAGCTGCACCAAAATAACCCGAGTTTCGATCCTGATAAGGACGTTCAGTAAAGTAGCCTACGAACATAGGAATGCCTCCATATACTCACGGATTATAGGGGGTAAAAGAAAAGCTTGGGAGAGTTAATAGCAAAATCTTCAAATCTCCCCTGTAATTGAAAAAATCAGCCGATCGCTTCTAGAAGTAGTTGAGGGTCTTCCAACTCAATTAGGTGACCAACGTTTTTCAAAACTTTAAGTGTGCTATTAGGAATAGCTTGCTCATACTGCTCTCCACAATCCACTGGAATAATCTGATCATGTTCACCCCAAAGTAACAAGGTTGGTATATTGACTTCACTAAGAAGCGGCAACAATCGGCGACTAAACATATAAGGAGACCAGCTAATGCGAGCCGTCATCTCACGGCTATAATCCCAAAGCTCCTTAGTTGCTTGATCAAGTTCTTCGCCAAATATCTCAGTATATTTGTTTAAATCAGAAAAACCTGCCTGCACATATTCATAGAAGTCTATTAACATCTGGTCTACAATCTCACCTTCTCTTGGCTTAACACCAGCCGCACCTACAAGAGTGAGACGATCTAATCTTTCATCCCCAAAAGTAGCTATTTCGGCAGCAAGAAATCCACCTAGACCAAATCCAAGGAGGTGAATGTTGCTAAGGTCCATTTTTTGGATAAGCGCAGAAAGAATTAAGGCGATGTCTCTTGGCTCACGTGCCCATGATGGACGTTCTGATTGTCCATACCCAGGTAAATCTGGAACTAAAACTGTATAATTTTCCGCAAGTAAATCATAAAAAGGCAACCAGCCTAAGCTTCCTGTTGAATGATGCAAAACGACAATCGTAGGACCGTCACCGCCTTGTAAATAACGGACACTTAAGCCTGTCACTTCGACAGTGTTATCGGTATAAGACGTAGTTTCAGATTTAGCAGTCACACTCATACTCCTTACTCGTATGAAGGGGAATATAACAGGCAAAACAAAAAAGTGAGCACTTTTCTTAAAATTGACAGAACGCAACCACAATTGCATGCTCCCCAAATATGGATGAAACAAAATTTTTAGCAGTACATACCGACGCACGCCCCACGATGGACTTCACGCGAGAGCGTGAACTCATTGAAGGTGGTGGTGGGATTTTAAAACTAACTCAAGCATCTACCGAAGAAGAATTGATTTCTAATGTTAAGGACGCGAACGGACTATTGGTCTTAGGTGCGCAAATTACACGCCAGGTTATTGAAGCCATGCCAAAATGTCAGGTAATGGTGCGCTATGGAGTAGGTTTAGACACCTTAGATATTCCTGCTGCAACAGAGCATGGAATTGTAGTAGCCCACTTCCCAGATTTCTGTCAGCCAGAAGTAGCTAATCAGGCAATACTACTCCTTCTTGCATGCGCGAAAAAGTTAACCCTACTTGATCAGGCCGTTCGGTCCGGCACTTGGAGACCAGGGCCACTAGGGCCAATGGGGGCCATTGAAGGGGAAACTCTAGGATTGATAGCTTTTGGTAATATTGCGCGAACAGTAGTACCCCGAGCAAAAGCTTTAGGTTTAAATGTGATTGCCTGGGATCCTTATGTAGGCGAAGGAGTTTTTCGTTCATTTGGTGTAGAACGCGTAACAAGAATAGAAGAGCTCTTAAACCGATCAGATTATGTGTCTGTACATGCACCATTATCAGAATCAACACGAGGGCTTATAAGCAAAAAAGAATTTCAGGCAATGAAATCCACTGCATATATTATCAACACAGCACGTGGACCAGTTATAGATGAAACAGCTTTAATCAATGCCTTACAGAATGAAGAAATAGCGGGAGCTGGATTAGATGTATTTGAGGTAGAACCTCTACCTAATAGTTCACCATTGACCCAAATGAACAATGTAGTTCTAATGCCTCACTCAGCATCCTACTCAGATAATTCTTTCGCCAGCATGCAACGTCGAGTAGGTGAAACTATCGTTGGAATAATGGAAGGACGATGGCCAGAATATGTGGCCAATCCAAATGTTACTCCAAGGGCAACATTACCCCCTAGGGGTTAAATTCAACGCAATTTTTTAGAATATTGTATTTCTATTAGAAAATATAGAACATATGTTCTATATTTTCTAATTAATGAATAAAATAATCCTGCATGTTGATTTAGATGCTTTCTTTGTATCTATGGAAATACGACGAAAACCACACCTACGGGGAATACCTGTAATAGTTGGAACATTAGAAAAACGTGGGATAGTTAGTACATGTAGCTACGAGGCGCGGGCCTACGGCATCCACTCAGGAATATCAACGATTCAAGCCTATAAGTTATGTCCACAAGCAATATTTATTCCTCCAGACATGAACTATTATGAAGCGGCATCAGAACAGTTCAACAATATACTCTTGCGCTATACCCCGGCACATGAACCTTATGGGTATGATGAAGCATTCTTAAATATGGAAGGAACGCAACGTCTATTCGGCACAGTTGAAACAGCAGGGAAGTTAATTCGTACCCAAATCCAAAACGAAATTGGTATCACTGCATCAATAGGAATCGCATCAAATCATGTTGTTGCAAAGGTTGCTAGCGAGACGGCCAAGCCTGATGGAATGCTATCGATACGAGCAGGTGCTGAAGCTGAATTCTTGTCTCCCTTAGCGTTACGTAATTTACCAATGATTGGCCCAAAAACAGAGTACGTACTAAAACGGTTAGGCTTACAAACGATAGGTGATCTTGCTAGTTTCCCTCGTGAAATATTAATTGAACGACTTGGAAAAATAGGAGCTGTACTTCATAACAGAGCACAAGGAGTCGACTTAAATCCACTGCACCCACGAACTATAAAATCAAAATCTTTTAGTCGGGAAACTACATTCACTATGGATGAGCCATCCAAGATACGCTTACGAGGTGTACTACGTTCACAGGCAGAAAAAATTGCTCGAGATATGTCTAAGAGCCGCCAAGGCGCACGTACAATAATAGTGAAAATTCGATTTACACCATTTGAAACATTTTCACGCTCAGCAACAAGCAGTACACAAATCACCAATTCCGATGAACTCTTTGCCCGTACAGTCACGCTATTTGAGAATATCTGGTCAGAATATGGCTATCCACCCTTAAGACTACTCGGCATAGGAGTAGCAAACCTTTCACCCTTAGCACAACAACTTCAATTTGGTGAGGAATTATCAACGCTACAACCAAACATCAACAAACTACGACAACGCTATGGTGAAAAAATTATCTTACGAGCAGTAGAATTGAAAAACCCCACTAGAAAACCGTATCGATTTAAAAAAGCGACTACGGCTCCTCACGAGGAGCCGTAAAAGCAGTCCCTGAATCATATAGGGATCGCAAGCCATCAAATGAAAAATCGGATGACTTACAATAATCAATAATAACCTTTTCACGATCCTCAACAATTTGTGCAGCATCAGCAACTTGACCAGCAATATCCCCAGGGATGCGCACACAACCATGTTGATCGGCGTGCAAAAGATCACCTGGACTAACGGTAAGGCCACCTACTGTAACAGGAATGCCAACTTCAACTTGATGCACATAAGCATGTGAAACAAGTATTTCTTTTGCTAAAAATTGAAACCCTATCTCTCTAACTTCATCTAGGTCACGTACACCACCATTGGTAATAACCCCTAAACACTCCATAGCGTGATGCACGTTACCATTTACCTCACCCCAAAAAGAGCCTCGAGGAGGGTCATCAAGATCCTGGATAACCACAATCCGTGGCGCAGGAATAGATTGAATATGTTCCCACCATTGGTTACGTGTTGCTTTCACTTCAAGATCATCTTTGGGGGGAATTGACGAACGTATAGTACAGGTCACTGCATACCCCACTATGGGTTTCAAATCAGGGAACCGACATACAATATCACTACTCATAAAACCGCTATTGCGAGAACGTACATTAAAGGTTTCTATGGCATTGGAAATTGCGGGGGAAGGCCATGCGGCAAGCGATTCTAACTGTTCACTATTCAAGTAATTTGACATTGTAGATCCCTCTCGTGATCATCAGGATAGAAATATATTTTCCCCAATACTAACTGTTATAAGCCGATCAAGCGATCAATCTCATTAGTTAAATCAAGAGCATTTATTGACTTAACAGACAGTTGACCACTACCAAATGCGCGTAGTGTTTCAGTTAGCAGGGCTCGCTCACGAACCAGACCAAGTTCTCGAATTTGTCTATATAAAGGGTGCGCCTCAATTTGTTCTTGAGTCGGTTTTTCTAGTAGAGGCACAGATGAATCTGTCGGTATTTCGAAGCGACAAAATGTTACCACAGGACCACGATCCACTTGTTCTGTTACAAAGTGATACATACAACCCGATTCTTTTGCATTCTTTAGAATCAATTCCGTTATGACTTGCTGATAGGTCCCTGTTGGGCCGTCAGGCAAAGCCGGATGATCATTTAGAAGAGGAAATCGGGAAAACAATGAATCAGTAACGATTAACATGTACCCGAAAAGTACAGCTAACGAAAAATTGTA
This sequence comes from uncultured Anaerolineaceae bacterium, assembly GCA_964343095.1. Lineage (GTDB taxonomy): Bacteria > Chloroflexota > Dehalococcoidia > Tepidiformales > Tepidiformaceae > JAKUNN01. Next base: position 4,991 of record CAYFHW010000055.1, read on the forward strand.
TTCTTCCAAGTGATCAGCTACTTGTTTATCAAAGTCTTGACGCCACTCTGGTAAGGGTCCTCCTGCTACTGAACGATGTCCACCTGAAGATCGACGAAATTGCACTGAGGAAATTGTTTCAAGTGGTATCCCTTTCTCCTGTACAAGATCCAACAAACGATCAGTGGCTACCGACTCGCCACGCTCACGATTACAAAACACTACTGCTATTTGAACAGGTAGCCCCTTTTCGATCTCTTCGATTAGATGAGCCAATGCATCGTAAGAGCCAGAACCGCGTCCAGTAGTTAGCCAAGCAATCTTAAGAGGAACTTCAGGATTCAAATTCTTCATTATCAACGGATTCTAAATCATCTAAATGTGATTGGATTTCAGAAATTTGCAATTTTGCCTCAGCTAGCCTTGAACGCAATTCAGCTACCGTTTCTACACCTGCCTTATAGGACTCAATAGCTTCCTCTAAAGGCAAATTTCCCTTCTCTAATCTAGCGACCTGATTCTCAATATCTTCTAATATCTCTTCAATCTTCCGATTTTCTGCCATTAGTTAAACAACCTTTACTGGGAAGGTTCCGTCTTTAACAGAAACATCCAAAACTTCGTCAGGGTTAACATCCTTAATACGGGTAACAACAATTTTTTCCCCCTTAGAGCTTTTCTCAATAACAGAAAAACCACGAGCAATTGTAGCCTCAGGATCCAAAACATTTAAACGTACATCTTGCTTATCACAATTAATCTCCATTTCGTGCATTTGCTCAGCAATATTGTTATTTAAACGTAGAAGCAAAGCATCTGTAGAGGTCAAATATTCAGAAACCACTGGGGCTTTCAGCTTAAAACGGTGAACCAAGTTTTCAACATTTAAGAGTTCATGTCTTAGAATATTATTGAGGTTTGAGCGCATCATTCGGCCATAATCACTGATATTCTCCAAGATATCATGCTTGTCTGGAGTTGCGCGCTGTGCAGCTGCAGTAGGTGTAGGAGCACTAACATCGGCAACGAGATCTGTAAGAGTCAGATCTGTATCATGTCCAATACCACTAACAATTGGCACCTTTGACGAAAAAATAGCCCGTACAACTGTTTCATCGTTGAACGCGGCAAGATCCTCGCTTGAGCCCCCTCCACGGGCAATAATCACCACATCAACCTTTTCTTGATCCAGTTGAGCCAAGGCACGAACTATACTTGATGGAGCAGCTTCCCCCTGAACAGTAGCAGGTGCCAAAATAACAGTTGCAAGTGGCCACCGATAACTCAATACATTCTTCACGTCATGCAACGCAGCCCCTGATTCCGAAGTAACTAACCCAATATGTTCGGGGTAAACTGGTACTTTTCGTTTCCGAGAGGGATCAAATAAACCCTCATCTTCTAAACGAGCTCGTAACTGCTCAAAACGCGCAGCTTCAAGACCAACACCTTCTGGACGAATAAAATCACAAACAAACTGCAAATCACCTCGGACAGGATAGAAATCTACATATCCGTGAGCAAGAACGCGTTCTCCGTTATCAAAAGGAAAATCCTGCACATCACCACGCCAAATAACACTTCTTATAGTTGCCTCCCCATCAGTTAAAGAAAAGAAGCGGTGGCCTGAATTATGAGGACGGAAATTTGTAATCTCACCCAACACCCAAATATTGGCAAGTAACTCTTCTGACCTAACAATACGCCGAATAATCGAATTCAATGCATCTACTGACAGAGGTTCCATAGCTAAACGTTATTTAGGCCCTTTCTACATACTCACCAGAATCAGTGTTAACACGAATATCATCACCCTCATTAATAAAAAGTGGTACGTTCACGACAATACCGGTTTCTAGTGTGGCAGGTTTTAGTGCACCTTGAGCAGTATCGCCTTTATGACCTGGATCTGTTTGATTAACTGTGAGCGTGACAACATTTGGCAATTCAATTGCTATTACTTCTTCTCCATACAAAACAACATTACATTTTATATTTTCCCGTAAATAGCTCGCCACATTACCAACCTTATCACCATCCACAGGAATCTGATCATAGGTCTCAGTGTTCATGAAATAGAAAAAGTCACCATCAGGATAGAGATATTCCATTTCCCGACGCTCAACTTGTGCCTTTTCAAATTTTGTCCCGGCTTGAACCGTATGTTCGATTGTTGCCCCTGAGCGAATATCACGCAGTTTCATACGTAACTGCGCAGAACCTCGGCCCATTTTTATATGCGAAAAATCAAGTACAGAGTAAGGTTTCCCATCAAGCTCAATTGCTGTCCCTTTACGGATATCTCCAGTTGTAATCATTTATAAACCTCCAAAATTGGGCGAGATTGTGGATGCTAAATTACTTAAGCGCTGAGCACGACCATCTTTAATATGAACGATATCCTCAATGCGAACACCACCCCATCCCTTTATATAGATACCTGGCTCTATGGTAAAAACCATCCCCTCCCCTAGAACATCCTCTGATGAAGGTCCTAAATAGGGAGGATAATCATGAACATCAAGTCCAACACCATGACCTAAACCATGCGTAAAATATTCACCGTAGCCAGCTTCATCAATATGCAGAGCAGCAAATTGATGAAGCTGTGCGCCTGTCATACCCACTTCGATAGAATTCAGCGCAACTGCCTGGGCAGCCTGCACAATGTCATATACCTCATGAAATTTGTCAGCTCTGCCACTCGTCGAATCAAGAATGAAACTCCTCGTAAGATCACTACAGTAGCCGTCTTTTAAAACACCCCAGTCAACAGTAACAGAATCGTCAATTTGGAAAATACGATCACTCAGGGGTGCATGCGGCATCGCAGCGTTAGGACCAGATGCAACAATAGGCTCGAAAGAAAAGTCATCTCCGCCAAAAGCAATGACAGCCTTTTTTAAGGACTCTGCAAAATCAGATTCTGTAACACCAAAGGGAATAGAACTACAGGCAAATGAAAAGGCCTCCTCAGCTATCACAATCGCCCTTTTAATTTTTTCAACCTCTCCTTGGTCCTTGACAGAACGTACTGTTTCAACAATCGAAAATTTCGGAATAAGATCTGGTTTAATACCTTTCAAATTAGAAATAATGCTTTGCAGCTCAATATACTCACTCACAGCAACATCTTTAGCAGAAATTGCAATTTGTTTACCATCAAGCCCGGCTAAATTCAAAAATTCAGGAAACCATTGCTCCTTAGGGCCAACTGTTTCATACAAAGTAAAATCGCTCTGGCTGATTTGCGCCTTCGCTTGTTCTCCGTAACGCCCATCCACTGCTAAATAAGCATTATTACTACCTACTAAAAGTATTCCTGAAGAACCTGTAAATCCAGTTAAATAGCGACGATTCGAAGAATAGCGATGGGTAACATCCTCGACAGGACTAGAGATATATATCCCATCAAAGCCTTCTTTATCTAACAAAGCCCTTAAGCGTTTTAATCGTTCAGGAAAATTTTCAGTCATCTCTCCAAAACTATCAGAAATGATAGTTACCTCTCAAGACTATCAATCAACAAATTAACAGCCTTGGTATATCCTTCAGGCCCCTGGCCAGCTACCTGATCAATACAAACATCAGCAATTAATGAAACCTTTCGAAAATCTTCACGTGCAGTTATATCAGAAAGATGCACTTCGATAGTTGGAATGTTGATTGCCTCTATCGCGTCTCGCAATGCAACAGATGTGTGAGTTAGTCCTCCTGGGTTAATCAAGACTCCGTTAGCAAGCGTTCTGTTTTCATGCAAAAAATCAATCAATCCTCCTTCATGATTACTTTGAAAAGTTTTAATTTCTGCACCTCGCTTTTTTGCTTCATTCAAAACATTCGACTCAATTTCAGCAAGCGAAGTATTACCGTAAACTTCCGGATTTCGTTCACCAAGTAAATTAAGATTCGGTCCATGAACTAGCAAAATTAGATAGGTAGATTCAATCATTTTTGGACCTGCACAATACGTCGAGACCGCTCAACTGCCTGCTTGCCAAAATTTCCCCACGTTTCATCAGATTGCCCAGCCTGGCGTGATTGACTCACATGAGTATAAATTTGAGTAGTGTTGGCCGAATCATGCCCAAGCAACTCCTGAACTGTTCGTATATCAGCTCCCCCATCAATCAAATGTGTTGCAAAAGAATGTCTGAGAAGGT
>CAYFHW010000056.1:0-9118 GCA_964343095.1 uncultured Anaerolineaceae bacterium
ATTAGCTTACTCAACAGTTAGTCAGTTAGGTTTTATGTTTGTGGCACTTGGTGTCGGCGGTATCGGGGCAGGAATGTTCCATCTATTTACACATGCATTCTTTAAAGCCCTGCTATTTCTTGGAGCAGGTTCCGTCATTCTTGGCACTCACCACCACCAGGAGATGCGTAACTTGGGCGGTCTTTTACGAAAAATGCCTATCACTGGCATCACGTTCGCCATAGGATCTCTGGCCCTAATGGGATTATTCCCATTAGCAGGCTTCTGGAGTAAAGAAACAATTTTAAGCGCGGTAGATTATGGACCAGGTAGTTGGGCATTTATCCTAATTTCAATCGCATCAATTATGACTGCCTTCTATACCGTGCGATTATTCCTTCGTACCTTTATGGGAGAACCTCAAGATGCTGCAGTTGCAGAAAAAACACATGAATCTAGTCTAATAATGACAGGCCCCCTTATCGTACTCGCAATTTTTTCAGTTTTTGCTGGGTTTTTCATCTTCACTGACTTCAGCAAAGCTTTCGGTTTACCCGGTGGGATTTCTGAACTGATTTATTTACATTATCCAAAACATTTTTCAGTCCACTGGGACTTAGTCGGATACTCTATGGCACTAGTAGTAATTGGAACATTCTTTGGTGTCTGGTTTTATTGGCGTGGAAGCACCGAACGCTCAACAAAACTTGCTGAATGGCAACCGACTATTTATCACATGATTCAACGAAAATTTTTCTTCGATGAGCTTTATCAATTCATAATTAATCGAATCATCCTTGGTGGCAGTTACGTAGTTAGTTGGTTCGACCGCTATGTCGTTAACGATACTGGTGTGGATGGTTCAGGTGAATTAACTAAGTATTCGGGATTTGTACTTAAACACCTTCAAACCGGCAAGGTACCTAATTATGCATTAGCGATCGTTGTTGGAATTGTCATGTTATCTCTAATCACACTGGTTTTGCGAGGATGATGAATGAGTTTTGATCAAGCTCAAGGGTATATTCTTTTAGCTGCACTAGGTGTTCCTTTTATGGCCACAGTTGCTACGTTACTAACCCCTAGCACCCAAAAAATGACTGTCCGTTATATCTCTTTGTTTGCGAGTGGAATCCTTCTCGCATTATCAATTTATATATTTGTCGCCTACCAGACAGGCGCATCAGTGATTCAAATGGAGCTTTCATGGGCATGGATTGAAAATGTGGGCTTCTTAAAGACAAACGGAATAGCCCTCCATCTTGGGATTGATGGAATCTCAGCTTTAATGGTTCTTCTCACAGGTGTGGTTGCATTTGCGGGGACTTTAGTTAGTTGGAAATTAGATTATCGAGCAAAAGATTTCTTCGTTTTGTATTGGGTTCTCCTTTCAGGCGTACTTGGAACATTCCTTGCTCTTGATCTCTTCTTCTTCTTCTTCTTTTATGAACTTGCTGTAGTTCCTCTTTATCTCTTGATCGGCGTATGGGGAGGTACTCGCAAAGAATATGGAGCAATGAAGCTGACCATGATGCTGGTTGGAGGCTCTGTAGGCATATGGATAGGAATTTTTGCAATTGTTCATGAGGCGGGCTTAGGAACATTTGACCTCCCTACCTTATGGGAAGCTGGCAGAAGTGGGGCGCTAAGCCCTAATTTCCAAAAAGCTATCTTTCCCTTCATCGCAATTGGCTGTGGTGTATTAGCTGGCTTATGGCCATTTCATACTTGGTCACCAGATGGACACATGAGTGCACCTACCGCGGTATCAATGGTGCATGCTGGCGTTTTAATGAAATTGGGAGCCTTTGGCATAATCAGACTAGGTATCCAAATTTTGCCTGAGGGTGCCGAGTTCTGGATGCCTGCACTTATCATACTTGGAACGGTAGGAGCCTTATATGGTGCTATTGCAGCATTAACACAACGGGACTTGAAATTAATATCTGGGTATTCCTCTGTTAGTCATATGGGATTTGTGCTGATTGGCTTAGCTACACTAAACGAAATAGGTGTCACAGGTTCAGTTCTTCAAATGTTTAGCCATGGTGTGATGACAGCACTGGTCTTCCTTTTGATTGGCGCGATTTATGACCAAGCACATATACGTGATATTGGACAGTTTGGAGGGATTGCACGAGTAATGCCTCTTTGGGTAGTAGGTTATGTAATTGCCGGATTGGCCAACGTCGGGCTACCAGGACTTTCAGGATTCACAGCTGAATTTCACATTTTTGTTGGAGCGTTTAAAACGTATCCAATTGTCGGGGGGCTGGCGATCCTAGCTGCCGCGATAGCAGCTGCCTATATGCTCCGCATGTTTGCTCAAGTTTTCTGGGGACCACTCAATCCCCGTTGGCGTGAACTGAAGGATATCACGCCTCTTGAGGGAGTCTCAGCAGCCTTACTAATAGCAAGTATCATCATTATGGGAGTGCTATGGTCACCATTCACAGACCGTGTAGGTCATACAGTAATGAATCTACCAGGAGTGACTAGCTAATATGCATGATTTTACACTTTTCATTCCAGAATATATCGCTGTTTCGCTTGCGTTAATCATTTTAACAACCGAGTTAATTTGGCCGAAAATTCGAAAGGATCTTCTTGCCTATATGACTGGGATAGCTGCAATCGCATATGGCATAGCAGCCGTACCATACCTTAATCACACACCTGCTATTTTTGAGGGTGTTTTAAATACTGGCGACTTCACAACATACTTTAGATTCCTTGCTTCAGGGATCGTATTAGTCATCTCACTTCTATCGGCTCATTACATACAAAAACGCACTTATTCAGGAGGAGAATATTACAGTCTTCTCCTAATTGCTGGTGTAGGGATGACACTTATGGCATCATCTCGTGAATTACTCACAGCCTATATCTCCCTAGAACTACTGAGTTTCACTCTTTATATACTAGTTGGCTACTTTAAACATGAAAGACGTACTAATGAAGCAAGCCTGAAATATATTCTCCTCGGCGCATTTTCAAGTGCCATGCTGCTTTATGGAATCAGCTTGCTTTACGGAATTACTGGAACTACGAGTTATGAAGGTATCGCAGGGGCACTAGAATTACGCGAGGCAGGAACCGACCCTGGAATGATTATGGCTATAGTACTCATAATCGCAGGAGTGGGATTCAAGGTATCTGCAGTGCCATTTCACATGTGGGCACCTGATGCATATGAAGGAGCACCTTTACCAATAACTGCGTTTTTATCTACTGCTTCAAAAGCTGCTGGGTTCGCGCTAATAATTAGGATTTTTGGTGAAGCTCTATTTGTAGATGGTGCTGAATGGCGAGCACTTATAGCTATATTAGCCGCATTAACTATGACTGTCGGGAATTTAATAGCTATTCAACAAGTCAGCATGACTCGCTTGGTAGCATATTCGTCAATAGGGCAAGTTGGTTACATGCTTGTTGTAATTGCTGCAATGGGTTTTGGTGATTCTGAACAAGCTGCAAATGGATCAAGTGCACTACTGCTACATTTAACGGGTTATATCGCTTCGACACTAGCCCTCTTTACCGCCTTAACCATATGGGTAAATCGTACGGGAGACGACTCTATTCGGGGAATGCGTGGGATGGCAAAAGCTCAACCATTCTTGGCACTGATCATAGCCGCATCACTCTTCTCATTTGCTGGATTGCCATTTTTTGCAGGATTTTCAACTAAACTATTAATGTTCCAAGCCAGTATGAGAGATGGTTTAATTTGGCTTATAGGCCTTGCTGTTTTAAATAGTTTTATAAGCCTTTACTACTACTTGAGAGTAATGCGTGAGATGTATCTCTTTGATCCACCTACGGACATTAAACGTTTTAACCCAACACCTATCCTTGCAATTACCGCAGGCCTTTTACTTCTCGCTATGCTCTTTATCGGCATTTTCCCCGGCCCTACATTTGAAGCCGCAACTAATGCGATCGCCTCTTTATATTAAATTCTAGTAAAACATACGATCCCGATAATGTTCGATAAAAATACTTGCAGCAAGTAAGGAATTTGAACAAAAAAGGTAGCCAAGCTTTACTACTCAACATCCTCTAAAGCTATGGTTTCGGATTCGCCTTCGGGATCACTATAAACGCCACCTGGAACGCCTTTCCAGACAGTAACAACAAAATCTTCTCGAAACGGTGAAGCATTCATAATTAACTGCTCATCAGCAGCATCAATCAGCTCACGTATTTGTTCATCATTTGCATTTTCAGTTGTACATAAAGTTGCATGTACATCTTCATCGCGATAGTGAATATCAATCCTGCCTACCAAATCATCATTCTCAAAAACCGTAAAAACCTCAGAAAAAGCTGATCGTAACTCTCTCTCAAAACGAATCATATTGGTCTCACCTGGCCATCACCATACACAACCCACTTGTAAGAAGTAAGTTCGCGCAATCCTACCGGACCACGTGCGTGCATTTTTTGCGTTGATATGCCAAGTTCTGCTCCAAGACCAAATTGTCCACCGTCTGTGAATTGAGTACTTGCATTTACATAAACTGCAGCTGCATCTACTTCATTTAAAAAACGTTCTGCGGAAGAATTACTCGTTGTAAGAATTGACTCACTATGCCCACTACCGTGCTTAGCAATATGCTCTATTGCAGCATCCAAATCAGTAACGATATGTACACCAGCACACATTGCCAAATGTTCAGTATCCCAATCTTCAGCAACAGCCTTCTCAATACTAAGTTCAGAAGTCTCGTTAATTCTCTGGAAAAGTTCGTAGGCATCTTCGGACGCTAAAACAGTCACCCTGTTTTTCCAACGATCGGCTAGACGTTTACAAAAATCAGTCGCCACTGATTGGTGTACAAGTAATGTATCAAGAGCATTACAAATGCTATAACGACGCGTTTTGGAATTATCAACAACTTCTAATGCCATTTCAAGATCAGCAGTAGCATCCACATAAACGTGTACAACACCTATCCCTCCAGCTACAACAGCCATCGTTGCGGTATCTCTAACATGAGCAATTAGATCAGCACCTCCACGTGGAACCACCAAATCGATCAAGTCGTGCATCTTTAAGATTTGATCAACATGTGCTCGATCAGGCTCAGTAACAACTTGAACTGCTTCAGCTGCAATAGATGTCTCCGCATTAGCAATACCATCATGTATTGCATTTCCAAATGCACGATTTGATCGAACAGATTCTTTCCCACCTCTTAAAAGCGATGCATTACCACTCTTTAAGCACAAAGTAGCCACATCTACAGTTACGTTGGGGCGAGATTCATAGATACATGCAATTAATCCAAGCGGTACACGGCGACGAGAAATTTGAAGGCCATTTTGCAAAGTTCTTTCATCAAAAACTTCACCAACCGGATCAGAAAGAGCGATAATATTACGCGTATCCTGCACAATCGAATCGATTCTGGCAGTAGTTAAACTTAAGCGCTCAATAAAGAATGACTCTAGTCCAGCTTTTTTGGCTTCCGTGACATCTTGAGCATTTGCATGCAAGATCTCATCATGATGTTCTCCCAATGCTTTCGCAATGCTGTCCAAAACAGTATTTTTTTCTTCAGTGGTAGCTTGCGCAAGAGCTGTCGAAGCCTCTTTGGCACGCCTAGCCTGCTCACGGATATCAATATTTCCTGTTGTAGCCATACTTCCTACCCCATAAATCAAAGATTAGAATTGTTTGAAGAGGAAATCTATGCCTGAAAACGATTCTAACCGAAACATGCTACTTGCTCTTGATATTGGCAATACATCCATACACACCGGATTGTTTGTCGACAACCACCTCGCGGCAACTTGGCGGATTGGAGTTGAAGCAGAACGAACCGCAGATGAATACGGAGTTTCCCTTTTAAATTTGTTACGAACACATAATCTATCACCTAATGACGTAGGTGCATGCATCATCGGTTGTGATGTACCACCACTTCTGCCCACTTTTCAAGAAGTTTCACTGAACTACTTTGGGATTGAACCACTAGTAGTCGGTCATGGAATACGGACTGGTGTCCGTATTCTTTATGAAAACCCAAAACAGTTAGGTGCAGATCGAATAATCGATGCTGTAGCAGCAATACATCTATACGGTCCACCTGCGATAATCGTGGATTTTGGAACAGCGACCGTCTTTGATGCTGTTGATAACAATGGCGACTATTTAGGTGGTGCAATTTCACCGGGTATTGGTATTGCAAGTGAAGCTCTTTTTAGCAGAGCAGCAATGCTTCACAGGGCACAGTTAGAACGTCCCCCAAATGCTATCGGACGCAATACAACTCACGCGCTACAGTCTGGCATCCTCCTAGGTTATGTTGGGCTAGTAGAAGGTATGGTCGAACGCTTCCAAGAAGAGATTGGTCCTGGGGCAAAAGTAATTGCGACTGGAGGGTGGGCTGGACAAATTGCTAATGAAACAAAAGTCATAGATATTGTTAATACAGAACTCACACTGACAGGGCTCTATATCCTTTATGGGCTTAATAGCGGATCCTAATAAAGAGGAACTCTTAGAAACTCTATGGAAATTTCAAAAATAAGTGATAACGAAGAACGACTTGCTCTCAAAGGTCGTCGAATTGCCCTTGGTATTACAGGCAGCATAGCCTCCTATAAGGCTGCTGACATCGCAAGTCAACTACGAGCTCTGGGCGCAATTGTAGAAGTACTTCTCACCAAGGAAGCTACACGTTTTATCACTCCGTTGACACTCCATGCACTAACTGGAATTGAACCAATCATTGAAATGGCAAATGCCTCGGAAGCAGAGGCACATGTCGAAGTTGCACGGAGAATCGATGCGATGATAATCGCGCCAGCTACGGCAAATTGCATAGCTAATCTCGCACATGGCCAAACTAATGATGCTGTCACCCTAACTGCCCTTGCTACCACAGCGCCAATTTTAATTGCTCCTGCAATGGATAATCAAATGTGGTTGCACTCAGCGACACAAACAAATATTCAGACTTTAACCGAACGAGACATTAAATTTATAGGTCCGGAAGAAGGTCGCCTAGCGAGTGGTCGTATAGGACTGGGACGATTATCTGCTACAGAATCTATAATCGGTGAGGTAAGAAAAATACTAGGAGCATTAGACGGAGACCTAAGAGGAACAAGCCTTGTTGTGACGGCAGGTGGGACAGAAGAAGCTCTTGATCCTGTTCGGTATATTGGCAATCGTTCTAGTGGGAAAATGGGCTTTGCACTTGCTCAAGCAGGGATAGATAGAGGTGCTAAAGTTACACTCGTAAGCGCACCTTCCAATTTACAAACACCGATTGGAGCAAACCGGACAAATGTCACTACAGCATCTGAAATGTTTTCTGAACTACAAGAAATTAACTCGACTGCAGACGTTCTAATTATGGCAGCTGCACCAGCTGATTTTTCCCCATCTAAATCTGCTAAACAAAAACTTAAGAAAACAGACCTTAGCGAAAAAGGGCTCATCCTAACATTAGAACCAACAACCGATATCCTTGCTAATTTAAATGGGCCAGGTATCAGAGTCGGTTTTGCTGCAGAAACTGAACACATCGACAAATATGCAAAAGAAAAACTGAAAGCAAAAAAATTACATTTTATAGTCGCAAATGATGTTTCTGCAGATGGAAGTGGTTTCAATACAGAAACAAATGAAGTTACAATTTTCAGTAAAAATGGGGATGCAGAACAAATCCCACTACTAAGCAAATATACAGTTGCGCACAAGATCCTCGATCGTATTGCGCGATTAATAGATTCGGAAGTCTAAGTGTCATTTTTTTCAGACATCCTCGGTGATATTAATGCGACTGTAGAACAAGATCCTGCAGCAACTAGAAAACTAGAAGTGCTACTGTTTTACCCTGGATTTCATGCGCGCCTAATACATAGATTTGCTCATTTCATCTATAAAAAACGATTCTTACTCATAGCCAAGGGATTAATGTACTTAGTCCGATTAACCACACATATTGAAATCCATCCAGGAGCTAAAATTGGTCCTCGCTTTGTAATAGATCATGGTGCAGGAATAGTTATTGGCGAAACAACCGAAATCGGTCCTAATGTTACTCTTTATCAAGGTGTAACTTTAGGCGGAACTAGCACGAAAAGAATTAAAAGGCACCCAACACTTGTTGGAGATAATGTTGTCGGTGCCGGAGCAAAAATTATAGGAGCTGTCGAAATCGGCCAGGGAGCACGTATAGGAGCAGGGTCAGTAGTACTCACAAATGTTCCGGAAAACGCAACTGTTATCGGTGTCCCGGGACATATCACACATGTGAAAGATGATTCCAATGGCGTTATTCAACGCATGCCTGATCCTGAATGGGAAAGGTTGAATTTATTAGATAGCAAAATGGACGAGCTGAACGAATCTATAGCGCATCTGCAAAAACACATCGAAGAACTCCATATAGAACAACATGAGACTAAATAAGAGCTTCCAATGATCAAGCTTTATGACACTCTACGAAGAAAAAAAGAGCCTTTAGAGCCCCTTCTGGGAGAAGAGGTGAGCCTTTATGTCTGTGGCATTACTCCGTATAGCAAGGCGCACCTTGGACATGCTTTACATGCGTTGATTTTTGATATGTTGAGGAGACATTTGGAATGGTCAGGGCTAAGAGTCCGGCATATTCAAAATTTTACCGATATTGATGACAAAATTATCGATCGTGCAAACGAACTCAACATCCCAGCTAATGAACTAGCAACTTCTAATACAGCAGATTATCTACAATCGCTAAGATTATTAAATATTTTGCCCGCAACGGAATACCCACGTGCAACATCTGAAATGCCCAATATTATCCAAGTTATTGAAGGGCTAATTGAAAAAAACTACGCCTACCCTTCGAATGGAGACGTTTACTATCATGTTCGGAACAAGCACGACTATGGAAAACTTTCCGGCCACGATATCAACGATTTAAGGAGTGGGGCTCGAATACCTCAAGGGGAAACAAAAAAAGATCCTCTTGATTTCGCCCTCTGGAAAAAAGCCAAGCCTGGAGAACCATATTGGGAAAGCCCTTGGGGAAAAGGTAGACCAGGTTGGCATATTGAGTGTTCAGCAATGGCCATAGGTGCACTAGGCAACCGTATTGATATCCATGGTGGTGGAGCCGACTTGATTTTTCCTCAC
>CAYFHW010000057.1:0-8848 GCA_964343095.1 uncultured Anaerolineaceae bacterium
GTTTTAACAAGTCTTGGAAATTATTTAGGGTCTGGCAGAAAACTACCAGACCCTTTATGCAGAAAAGCAAGAAATAGCAGTTAGTGCTTCAAAACCTCCTGCATCATTTCTTGCTTTGTACTACAACTACTGTCATCCATATGCATCACCTCCTGTGTTACAACAACCATACTAGGATTACTACTTCAACGCCAGAACTAACAAATGTGAATAAGAAACATTCAATCTTCCCTTTCTCAATAGGTTCAAGGGAGGTATTGTGACTCTGTGTGGCGTTGACAACATTCACTTGTTAGTCAAATCCTGCGTCACCCGGAGGACAGCCTGGTTACATCTGTCACAATGAAACAACTTTTAGAAGCAGGGGTACATTTCGGCCACCAAACAAGGCGCTGGGATCCCAAAATGGCACCGTTTATTTTCACTGAACGAAATGGCATTCATATCCTAGATTTACAACAAACTGTCGGTTGCTTAGACGCTGCTATAACATTCGTCCGCAACGTTGTTACTACAGGTAAGGATGTTTTAATTGTTGGTACCAAGAAACAAGCTAAGGAAACCGTAGAAGAAGAAGCTCAGCGAGCAGGACTTCCTTATGTCAGCAACAGGTGGCTTGGAGGAACTTTAACAAACTTCAGAACCATGCAATCACGAACTCAGCACCTTCGAGATCTGGAAGATCGAATGGAACAAGGTGACTATAGTCGCAGAAGCAAAAAAGAACAGTTAGATATAACAAACGAAATTATACGAATGAATAGATACTTCGGAGGCATAAAATCCATGGATCGCCTTCCCGGAGCCGTATTTATCATTGATACAGTTAAGGAATCTATAGCAGTAGCGGAATGTGATAGATTGAACATTCCAATCGTTGCGCTTGTGGATACAAACTGCAATCCAAAACCAATTACGTACCCAATACCAAGTAACGATGATGCAATTAGAGCAATTAAGTTAATCCTAACCCAAATAACGGATGCTGCACTGGAAGGAAAAGCTTCATTTGAAGCAGGACTAGAGGAAGGGATATCCAATGCTGAAGTTATCGATTCCGACATCTCGGAGGAACCGACTGCAAACGTGGAAGATTCCGTTCCAGAGAAAAAAGAACCTACAGCAACTGACTTAGGCCAAATAGTAACAACAACTTCTGAAGCCGATGAACAATCGGCACCAGAGATAACAGAGGGAGAAAAGCACACTGAGTAACGTCACAACAGAAATGGTTAAAAACCTTCGTCAAGCAACAGGTGCTGGTGTAATGGATGCAAAAAGGGCACTTGATGAAGCTAACGGAGATATCGAAAAAGCTACCTTAATATTACGTGAACAAGGACTTGCAGCGGCTGAAAAACGCGCAGATAGGGAAACCAGTCAAGGTGTAATCGAGTCGTATATACACGGTGGCGGCCGTATAGGTACTCTTATAGAGCTCTCATGCGAAACAGATTTCGTTGCAAATACCGACGAATTTCGTTCGTTAGCACGAGATATAGCTATGCAGGTTGCTGCCATGAACCCACTGCTGATTACAACAGACGAACGTGTAAACAAGCCAGAAATTGAAGGAGCTGACGAGGAAATCGTTCTTCTAGAACAACCTTTCATAAAAGATGCTTCACTAAAAGTAGATGACTTGGTAAAAGAAGCTATTTTAAAAACAGGGGAAAACATACGTGTTCGTCGAATCGCACGGTTTGAATTAGGGGGCTGATTAAAAGGAGGTTCACTTGGTTAATTACCGCCGAGTAATGCTTAAGATTAGTGGTGAAGCGCTAATGGGTGACCGTGATTTCGGCATAGATCCCGATACAATCAGTCAAGTAGCACAGCAAATATCAAAGGCATCTCAAAAAGATGTTCAGATTGCGGTTGTAGTAGGTGGCGGAAATTTTTGGCGTGGTCAATCAGCTGCTGAAACCGGGATGGATAGAGCCACTGCTGATTACGCGGGAATGCTGGGAACTGTGATAAATGCACTAGCATTGCAAGATTCATTAGAAAAAGTTGGCTGTGAAGTACGAACACAAACAGCACTACCAATGGCACAGATTGCTGAACCATATATCCGTAGACGCGCAATTCGGCATTTAGAAAAAAACCGTGCTGTTATTTTTGCAGCAGGGACTGGCAATCCATTTATGACCACCGATACTGCTGCAGCACTTCGTGCAATTGAGGTGGAATGTAATGTTTTGTTAATGGCCAAACAAGGGGTCGATGGTATTTATTCTGCAGATCCAGCAAAGAACAAAGATGCGAAGCTCTATAATAAAATCACACACATGGACGCATTACAACAACGATTAGAAGTTATGGACAGTACCGCCTTAAGCCTCTGCATGGAACATGATTTACCAATATCTGTTTTTGATGTGCGCAAAAAAGACAATATTCACAAAGCAATATCTGGCGGGAATATTGGTACCCTTGTTACATCGCAAACCAATATTAGGTAGGAGATAAACAATGGAGATGGAACCGGAAGAAATCTTATTAGAGGCAGAAGATCGAATGGACCAGTCCATTGCAGCTCTACAACGAGAATTAGGTGGTATACGAACTGGTCGGGCCCATCCAAGTCTTGTCGAGCTTCTACAGGTAGAACACTATGGGCAGCAACAACCATTAAATCAACTCGCAACGATTGGAACACCAGAAGCTCGACTTATTTCAATCCAAGTGTGGGATGCAGGAGCTGTCCAATCTATAGTCAAAGCAATTCAGCTTTCAGAACTTGGCTTGAATCCTTCCGTAGATGGACAACTAATACGCCTTCCAATACCTGCACTTACAGAAGAAAGAAGAAAGGATTTGGTACGTGTTGTTCATCAAAAAGTTGAGGATGCTCGCGTTTCTGTGCGTAATGTACGTAGAAATGCACATGACACTTTACGCAAAGCAGAACAACAAAAAGAATTAACCCAGGATGAATTACGAGGCAATGAGCAAGAGCTGCAAGAATTGACAGACAAACACATCACGTCAATTGATGAACTTGGAGTAGTGAAGGAGAAAGACCTCCTTGAAACCTAAACAACGGACAAATATACCGAATACAAAACCTGAGGCTCTAGAAAAAGAGGAGATCTTTTCGAAATTAACTGGAGGAAGAGTCCCCGGCCACGTGGCCATTATCATGGATGGCAATGGTAGATGGGCCCAAGAGCGCAACCTGCCACGCGCTGCAGGACACAGAGCAGGGGCAGAGAATATCTGGAGAATCCTTGAAAGGTTTTGGGAACATGGCATTGGTTATGTAACGCTATATGCGTTTAGCACTGAAAATTGGAATCGGCCACAAACAGAAGTACGTTCACTGATTAGGCTATTAGATAGATTTATTAAAAAAGAAATGGACACGTTTCAAAAAAATAATGTTCAACTTAAGCATCTTGGGCATTTGGAACAATTACCACTATGGTTGCAAAATCGTGTTGAAGCTGCAATTGATGCAACCAAAGAAAACGATGGGCTCGTCCTCAGTATTTGCTTCTCATACGGAGGAAGGGATGACTTAGTTACCGCATTGCAACAAATTATTAAATCAGAGATACCTGCTCATGCAGTTTCTGAAGAAACTATCCATAATCATCTTTTCACTGCAGGACTTCCAGATCCAGATTTGGTTATTAGAACCGCGGGTGACCAAAGATTATCAAATTTTTTAATTTGGCAATGCGCATATTCAGAACTATATTTCACGGATACGTACTGGCCAGATTTCGGTCGAGAAGATATAGATTTAGCCTTAGCTGAATACGGTAGACGCAAAAGAAAATTCGGGCGATTACTGCCATCTGATGAAAAGCGTGTCCCGTAGCTTACAGCTCCGCTTGTTAACTGCGGCAATAGGAATGCCCATCCTGCTTTTTTTAATCTGGGTCGGAAATTGGCCATTCGCTGTTGTTTCAGGTCTAGTGACCTTCGGAGGAACCATTGAATTTGTACGCGGATGGTTATTTCCTGAAGCCTCATTGAAAGAAACCTTACGTATTTGGCCACTCCTCATATTACCCGCCGTCATGGTAGCTGGAGTTTATTTTGAAATTCGGTTCTTAATCGCTGGTGCGATCTTAGCTGTACTTTTCCTAGTGGCTGGATTAATTGGTTTTCCGACAAAGATAAATAAGCCATACCTCATAATCGCTTCATCGATCATCTATCCAGCAATGTTTTTCTCAACATTTGTTCTTACACGAGGACTAACTGATGGAAAGTGGCTCGTGCTTCTAATTATTCTTGCCACTTTTACTGTTGATACCGGAGCATATCTGGCAGGTTCACGCTGGGGAAAACATAAACTTGCTCCCAAAATTAGTCCTAACAAAACTTGGGAGGGTGTCTTAGGAGGGATTTTGGGTGGTGTAGTTGCAGTCTTGGTACTGAACGTAATACTCGATTTAGAATTCAGAACATGGCAACTGATAACACTTACGTTATTGTTACCGCTTACAGCTCAACTCGGTGATTTAACAGAAAGCTGGATGAAACGCCGCATGAACCTAAAAGATTCCTCAGGCCTTCTACCTGGCCATGGAGGCCTCCTAGACCGGTTGGATTCAATCGTCTTTGTTTCTGTACTTGTTTACTTGGTAGCACTTTAGTCCCAATATATTTAGACGGGCCAAAAATGACTACGGAAGAAATAACTCATATAGAACACAACTACGCAACGATTAATGGCATCCGTATGCACTATGCAGAAGCTGGGAGTGGGGAATTAGTAATCCTCCTGCATGGATTTCCAGATTGCTGGTATACGTGGAGACATCAAATAAATGCCTTGTCAAAAAAATACCACGTTGTCGTACCTGATATGCGCGGGTACAACGAAACAGATAACACCGGCCCCTTTGGTATAGAAACTCTAAGAGAAGATGTTATTCAACTAATAAACCATCTCGGCAGTAAGCAAGCTCATATCATTGGCCATGACTGGGGAGGTGCAATTGCATGGAGTCTTGCTATTTCTCACCCTAAAGTGGTACAAACTTTGGGAATATGTAATATTCCACACCCGGCAAATTTTTTTAAAGGTCTCCGAACTTTTGCCCAACTCAAACGTAGTTGGTACATCTTTTTCTTCCAGATACCGTTTCTCCCTGAAAAATTTTTGGCGCGTAATAATTACCATGGATTCGCACGTTCAATGTATCGAATAGGACCTAACACTGATGAAGATATTAAATTCTATGTGAACAGTTGGAGGAAATATGGGCTTAGTGGCGGAATCAATTGGTATCGTGCTATGGGTAAAAACGTATTCTTCGAAGCTATTAAGGGAATGATAAAACTTCGTCCGCCAACTACAGAAAAAATGAATAGGTCTATGCAGGTTGCAGCACGAACAACAATGATTTGGGGAGAAAAAGATTTTGCACTAGGAAAAGAATTGACTTTTGATACAGACCAATACGTACCCGATCTTACTATTTCGTACTTGCCAAATGTTGGTCACTTTGTACAACAAGAAGCACCAGAAAAAGTTAACGAACTCCTGCTAGAACATCTTGCAAAATAAAAAGGATCGTATTTCGTGAGCACAGGTTCTAAAAGCAACAAAACTTCAACACACTCTTCTCTAGGCGCGATGTTCGAATCTGAAGGCACGCCGTTACTTCTTCAAAGACGAGTCCTCGCGATTATTGCGCTAGTTTTGGCCGCAATTATTGCCGCCTATATAGTTACATCTCAACTATATGACATACCCTGGACATTTGAAGCGGGGCCCTTCCAAGACTGGGTAGCAGACAGGGGAGTTTGGGCACCTATAGTTTTTATTTTTGTCATGGCTTTTTCGGTATTGTTCGCACCAATTCCCAATTCCCCAATTTTCCTTGCAGCAGGTCTAGCTTGGGGATCTGCCTTAGGAAGCATTTATTGCATGCTTGGCCTATTGCTCGGTTCATCACTAGCATTTTTTCTGGCACGTCGGCTCGGCAGGAAACACCTTCCCACCTTGGTAGGTCGTAGGACTGCACAAAGACTTGATGGATTGACCGATCGAATGGGTGGAAGCCTTATATTTTGGTCCCGAATGCTCCCGGTAATCAACTTCGATTGGATATCCTATCTAGCAGGGTTAACACCAATCAATTTTCGTCGTTTCTTTATCTATAGCGCTTTAGGGATGCTTTTACCAACAGTTATAGCCGTGGTTGCCGGAGATAGTATAGGAAAAGACATACGTATAACTCTGATAATAGGTTCCATTTGGATCGGAGGAATAGTACTGAGCGGTTTATTCTTCTGGTACCGTTCACACCTAGAAGTAAAGAAAATGCCTGTCATCGGTGATCCAACAACATTTTAGATAAACACTCATTAACTCTCTAATTCCAAGACCACGGCAATTTCACGACAATTTGAAAAAAACGGACATCGTACACACTCATTCCAAACTTTCTCTGGAAAATCCATAACATTAGCTAAAATAAAGCCTTGCTTTTCAAAAAAACCTGGTTGATAGGTCAATGCAAAAACACGATCTATATCATAGGTATACGCGTCCTTAACACAGGCTTCAACCAATGCAGCACCTAAGCCCTTTTCCTGCCAATTAGGATCAACAGCTAAAGAACGCACCTCTGCAACATCACTTCCCAACACATGTAACGAAGAGCACCCGACAAAATCACCATTTTCAGAAATAGCTATTTTAAAATCCCTTATAGAATCGACTACTTCCGCTTGGGAACGATCAAGGAGTTGCCCAAGTTCGGCCCAGTATTTAATGAGACCAACAATTTGATCAACATGTTCAAGCTTAGCTGGCTGTATCGAGAAATTCATCATTTTCAAGTTTATTACTGTCTTAGGTATTGCGCCGTCTATACACAAGAGTAGTGTATACATAGAAAAAACTTTGGAGTGAAGCATGAGAGTTTCATTAATTGGTCAAGCTGCCTTTGGAGAAGCTGTATTTAAGCGCTTAACTGAGGACGGTATTGAAATAGTTGGGGTATCTGCACCGGCATCAGAACAAAGACCGGACCCATTGTGGACTGCCGCCGAAGAAGCAGGACTAACACCAATTGACACAAAATTTTTAAAAGAAACTGAAGGTATTGGACAGTGGCAAGCACTAAATTCCGACCTTGGAGTGATGGCCTTTGTAACTGAACTTCTCCCAGATGAAATACTCACAACACCTGACAAAGGCACGATCCAATATCATCCTAGCTTACTTCCCTTGCATCGAGGCTCTTCGGCTATGAACTGGCCAATAATCTTCGGAGAAAACGAAACAGGCTTGACGGTGTTTTGGCCTGATAAAGGTATGGATACAGGACCAATACTTTTGCAGAAAACCTGTCCAATTAAACCGGATGAAACTCTTGGTTCTTTGTACTTTGATCAACTATTTCCCATGGGAATAGATGCTATGTCAGAGGCTGTTTCACTAGTTGAAAATGGAACAGCACAACGGCTAGAACAGGATCATAACCGCTCAACCTATGAACCTCCATGTGGAGAAAGTCACGCAAGAATCCAGTGGTACAATCCTGCACCACAAGTTTATAACCAAATTCGTGGCTGCAATCCCCAGCCAGGAGCTTGGACCACCTTTAAAGGAAACAAACTGGGGATATTTGATTGTGACTATGTGGAAACACTGGAATCAGGAATGCCCGGCCGATTAGTAAGAATAGACGAAGATGGGATATTAGTTAGACTCAATGGAGGAAGCATAAAAATTAAACGTGTGCAACCAGAAGGTGAGCGAAAAATTTCTGCAAGCGACTGGGCTCATCAAGAAAACATAAAGCTGGGTGACAGGTTTCGTTGAACCCTTTAACAGTAGTCAGCAACTTTCACTTTGATGCAAACTCCTAAGGTGAGCTAGGAACGGGTGTGGACACAGGGTTAGGTGGTACAGCTCGGGGAATAAGTGGGATGTATACGTCAACTACCCCTTGATTTGTCTCAGGTACAATTATCTCTATAGAACGGATTGGTCGCTGTGTACTTTCGGGCTGTGTACTTTCGGGAGGCTTTTCGGGCATTCTTCTCTTATCCAAATTTACATAAATGCGAAGTTCAAGGTTTTGTGCGCTACGTCCCATACCACTTAAGCGAAGCGTATAGACACCGCTAGGCAAATCTTTAACCACAAAACGACCTAGTGAAGATGAGCTTACATTGCCAGTTCTTGTAGTAATCTCGAACCACTCGTCATCGTCAGGAAACGTACCCCTTCCATACTCGAGTTTCCACTGCGTAACATCTTTTATTTGAACAGACCCAAGTATCGTCACATCACTATGAATTATCTGATAACTTACCGGGGAAAAAATCATCAGCGATTTAGAACCATCACTTTCCTCTCTAGGTGCAACCGAAAGAGTTATTGAAGCAGGTGGATCAGAAACCAGATCTATAACTGAGTCAGGGTTGTAAGTAGGTAACTTTGGATAACGCCTTATTTCGCGAAATCTATTTGGGGTTTTTGATGAAGCTAGTAATCCATTCCTTGTATCTATAACCTGTTCTTCACAGGGGTCTTCATACTCAATATCAGTCCTGATCCAAGCTTCTACAACTTGTTCACAACCACCACCAGATAGCACACGATCTGTAGCTGGAGTCAGGAAATCCTTTACAAATACAACATTTGGTGGCTGTAATTCATCAAAACTTTTAATCTCTTCAATTGCACCTTTTTCCAGTAAATATTCGTGATATGAAGCCATCCAATTTTTGAAAATATATAGTGTGGTATGAGCAGATGCATAACCCGCATCTGCTCCATCATTAACAAGCTGGTTATTAGCATTACCAACCCAAACGGCAATGGCAGCGTGCCTCGAATAGCCATTCAACCAAGTTTCCAACGTAT
>CAYFHW010000058.1:0-8506 GCA_964343095.1 uncultured Anaerolineaceae bacterium
TGGAGTTCCATACATTTGGTGCTGCCAGTCTAAATATGCTTTTGTACTGTTTTATTGATGCTCCTAGTTGGAGGGCAGAACTTCGTGTACGGCATGTTCTTAATTTGGACATCGTACGGTTAGCTAAAGAACTTCAAGTAGAGTTCGCGTTCCCTACACAGACCTTACATTTGGCAGGAACGCCGGAAAATCCCTTTGCACCACCGGCTGATCTTGACCGTGATACTTTACGAAATGTTGTGGATGATTTTTCTCCCGGGGGAAGTTCTGGTCAGCGAGTAGATAATCCGATTAGTGATGGATATGACAATGGGGGCTTGAGCGCTAAGGCTGGCTCCGACGGACCTGGTGAAGCAGACGGGTAGTAATTTCTGTTTGTTAACACTGTTAACAAACAGGTTCAACAGATAGGTTGTATCTTTGTTTCACTAGTGGAAGGTTGCTAGTCGAGGGGATTTTAGTGGCAGCTTTCGAAGCCAATTCCAGTTCTGAAATAGAACAAGTTCTTAAGAAAAGACGTTTCAAAAAGCCAGGAGAAGTGGGCATTGTAGCCTTTTTGGTGGCTTGTGCGGCTATCTCCATTGCTACAACAGTGGCAATAGTAGTTGTCTTATTTGGAGAAGCTTTCACATTTTTTCAAGATATTTCTCTTGCTCGATTCTTTGATTGGACGAGTGAATGGCAACCGGATTTTGAACCGCGTAGCTATGGTATTTGGGAACTTGTTGCTGGTACGGTCAATGTAACTTTGTGGTCCCTTGTTATCGCTGTACCACTAGGTTTGGCTGCTGCGGTTTACTTAAGTGAATATGCTCATCCGCGGACACGTAAATTCTTAAAACCTATGCTTGAGTTGCTCGCTGGCGTACCGACAGTTGTGTACGCATATTTCGCGCTTACTTTCATTACCCAGGATATTTTGTTTCCAACACTGGGAAAAGACACGATTAGCATCTTCAATTCTCTTTCTGCGAGTTTGATGCTTGCCGTCATGATTCTTCCAACAATTGCATCCGTTTCGGAAGATGCGATGTCTAATGTTCCTCGTGATTTGCGAGAAGGTGCATATGCTTTGGGATCTACTCGTTTAGAAGTTGCTTTCCGTGTCGTTTTTCCTGCTGCTATCGGTGGCATTATGGCTTCAATACTGCTCGCTATAGCACGAGTTATTGGTGAAACAATGATTGTTGCCATAGCCGCTGGTTCTACGCCTAACTTAACGTTGTCACCACTTGAAACCATTCAAACTATGACCGGTTATATTCTTCAGATTGGTACTGGCGATGCTGCCCGAGGGACAATTCAGTACTCATCGATATTTGCAGTTGGCGCCCTTTTATTCTTGATGACTTTGGTTGTAAATGTTGTCGCTGAACTTATTGTTCGGCGTGTACGGGAGGCATATGAGTAATGTCTTCTGAAGTTAGCCCCACTGTGTTACAAGCTACTGGTTCTGTTGCGAGACGACAGAAACTCTCTCGACTTTCTCGTTGGGTTTTGTTGGTCGCAACTCTTTTAGGGCTAGTTGTTTTAGTCATTCTCGCAATTGAAAATATCCGTGAGGCAATTCCACGTCTAGATTGGGACTTTTTTATTAATTATCCTTCCCGCAAGGCGGCGGAAGCAGGTCTAAGGTCATCTTTATTTGGCTGGATCTGGGTGGTGATTTATACGGTCGTATTATCTGTTCCCATTGCTGTTGGAACAGCAGTTTGGCTTGAGGAATTTGCCCCACGAAGCCGGTTTATTACGCTACTTCGTCTCAATATTTCTAATCTTGCAGGTGTGCCCAGCATTATTTATGGAATTCTTGGACTTACTCTTTTTGTTCGCATTTTTGGCTTAGGTCCTTCAATGTTAGCCGGAGCGTTTACATTGGTACTTATGATTTTGCCTATGATTGTTATTGCTTCAGTTGAGGCGATAAGACAGGTACCACCATCTATTCGAGATGGTGCTTTAGCCCTAGGCGCTACGCGCTGGCAGGCCGTTTGGTATCACATTCTTCCTGCTTCAATTCCAGGTGTGATGACCGGAACAATTCTTGCTATTGCGCGTGCTGCTGGTGAGACTGCTGCGCTTATAATGATCGGAGCGTTTACATTTATCGCTTTTGATTCCATTAATCCAATGGATTCATTCACAACTGTTCCTATTCAGATTTACAACTGGACTATTCGCCCTGTAAATCAGGGATTTCAACATAATGCGTCAGCAGGAATTATTGTTCTTGTAGCTGCAGTCATAGTTTTTAATATTATTGCTTTGTTCGTACGAGAAAGATTTCGGCGTTCATGATAATCAAGAAGTTTTTGTTAAGCATTGATAGTATAGAAGAAGGAAGATCACTCAATGGTTTTGTTTAAAAAGCAGGGTTCCGTCGGCGAGACAGTAGCAGATCCTGCTGCTATCAACCCAGAAGATGGTGCTATTAAAGAGGCAAATATTGTTGTGCCTGATGAAGATCGGGTCATACAAATCGATGATCTTTCTTTGTGGTATTCACAAAAACAGGCTTTATCTAATGTGTCCTTTCAGATCCCAATTAATCGGGTTACTGCTTTGATTGGTCCTTCCGGTTGCGGAAAAAGTACGCTTTTACGTTGTTTGAATCGAATGAATGATCTTATTCCTGATGTTCGAATAGAAGGTCGTGTGAGCTATCACGGTGTTGATATTTACGATTCAAAAGTAGATCCAGTTGAAATTCGTCGAAGGGTAGGAATGGTTTTTCAGAAACCGAATCCTTTTCCGAAATCAATCTATGACAATGTTGTGTTCGGTGCTCGTGTGAATGGCTTTAAAGGTGATTACGATGAACTTGTTGAGAGCTCGCTTAAGCGTGCTGCCCTTTGGGATGAGGTAAAAGATAATCTCAAAAAGTCAGGGCTTGAACTTTCAGGTGGACAGCAGCAGCGCTTATGTATTGCACGTGCTGTAGCTACAAATCCAGATGTGATTCTCATGGATGAGCCCTGTTCTGCCCTTGATCCAATTGCAACTCTCAAGATTGAAGATCTAATGCGTGAACTGGCAGATGATTACACGATAGTCGTCGTGACGCACAATATGCAGCAAGCTGCTCGTGTCTCTCATTACACAGCTTTTATGCTTACGGATGAAAGTGTGCCTGGTCGTTTGGTTGAATATGATTCAACAGAAGCAATTTTTACCCAACCACAAGACTCACGTACCGAAGACTACATAAGTGGAAGATTTGGTTAATAGTGGAGGCAAAGAGTGGCACGTGAATTGTTTCATCAGGAATTAGCTGAAATTCAAAAAGAAATTCTTGTGATGGGTTCAATGGCCGAAAAGGCCACTCTGGATGCGCTGGAATCACTGCGGACAGGTGATCTTGAATGGGCGCAACGGATCGTAGAAGAAGATTCGATTATCGATCAGAAGCGGTATGAGATTGAGGAGAAAACAATTTTCGTTGTTGCCTCACAGCAGCCTATGGCAACAGACCTCAGAACGTTGATTAGCGCGCTTTATATCATTACTGATCTTGAGAGGATTGCTGATCATGCCGAAGGAATTGCGCGAATTAATATTATGCTGGGCAACGATTCAGAGTTGCCTAGACAACTAGGGTATATCCCAACAATGGGAGAGTTAAGTACGACGATGTTGCGCGATAGTTTGAAAGCTTATATCGACAGTGATATTGATGAAGCGCGACGTATTTGTGAAGCCGATGATGAAGTTGATCGCTTGCAAGATGCTGTATATGCCGAAGCATTTAAAAGTATGATCGATGATAACTCAACTATTCAGGACAATACCTATCGTTTATGGACTGCACATAATTTGGAGCGTATTGCTGATCGATGCACAAATATCTGTGAGCGAATTATCTTTATCGTTACAGGAAGCATGTCAGAAGCTTCGCGGGATGTTTCTAAGTACTAGTAGAGGGGGTAAGAATGACATTATTTAGTTTTGGCACTTGCCCAAAGCATTCGGCTGTTTGATACTGATCTTTCGCGCAAACTTTAGGTTGTTTGCAGATAATAACGAGTAAGAGCAAGTGATATGGCGAAGTCGGTACGTGCGGTCTTAACTCTCCAGATTGATGCTGGTAAGGCTAACCCTGCACCTCCAATTGGTCCGGCATTGGGCCAGCACGGTGCAAATATTATGGAGTTTTGTAAGGATTACAATGCTCGGACTCAGAACCAAGCTGGGAATATTATTCCTGCACAAATCACAATTTATGAAGATCGTTCTTTTTCTTTCATATTGAAGACACCACCAGCGGCTGATTTATTGCGTAAGGCTGCAGGCATTGAAAAAGGCAGTGGTCTCCAAAAGCTAGAAAAGGCGGGCTCGGTGCCGGAAGCTGAGATTCGACGTATTGCAGAAATCAAGATGCCAGACCTAAATGCAAATGATGTTGAAGCTGCTATGAAAATTATTGAGGGTACGGCGCGTTCAATGGGTCTTGAGGTTGAAGGGTAATGACTTCTAAAGGAAAACGATACGTTGAAGCTAGTGATCGAATCGATCGTGAAAATTTTTATAATCCACAGGCTGCAATAGCGTTGGTGAAGGAAAATTCAACTGCGAAATTCGATGAGACAATTGAGATACATATGCAAACTGGTCTTGATCCTAGACATGCAGAGGAGCAGGTCCGAGGCTCGGCCGTTTTGCCTCATGGTCTTGGGAAAGAAGTACGTGTCGCTGTTTTTGCTGAAGGCGAAGCTGCACGAGATGCGACAGAGAATGGTGCTGAAATTGTGGGTGGCGATGATTTGATCAAAAAGGTTGAGGGTGGTTTTGTTGATTTTGATGCAGTAATAGCTACCCGTGACCTGATGGGTAAGGTTGGCCGTCTGGGTCGTGTGTTGGGGCCACGTGGTCTTATGCCTAACCCTCGTGCCGGTACCGTTGTTGCTCCGGAAGATGTTGCTCGCAGCGTTGGCGAGGCTAAGCGAGGGCGGATTGAATTTCGCTTGGACAAACTTGCTAATCTTCATGTGCCGTTAGGGAAAGCTTCATTTCCTGAAGATAGTCTGGCAGATAATTTGGCTACTTTTATTGAAGCTCTTCAGGCACAGCGTCCAGAAGGAACGAAAGGTGTTTTTATTAAGTCCGCTGCTCTTACTTCTACTATGGGACCAGCTATTCCTTTAGACGTTAACCAAACTCTTGCAATGAAGGCTAACTAGCGTCCTTCTTCTAAATTAGAAGCGAATGACTGAAAAAGCCGCTTTAAATCCTTACGAATTACTTGATGCAGCCGATGCATATCTGCGTGACGGCCATTTGCGCCTAGCTTCACAGAAGCTCTGGTCAGCAACAAATGTTGCATTGGATCGATATGCAGCATTGAAGAATCTTCCAAACACTACATATCAGCACCATGTACGTAACCTTGAAGAACTTGTTCAAGAGACCGGGGATGAACAGTTGCAAGAAAATCTAGTTGCTGTAAATGCTCTCGGGGTTAATTTTTATGAAGGTTTTCTTTCTGAAGCTCAAATCCGGCATGTCTTTCCAATTATTCAGAAATTTATAAATGTTCTTATGTCTGATCTGTGTTCACCGGATGTAGATCAGGCATAAGGACAATTGTTTTTATTTAAGTCGTAGCTCTATGTCGTTACACTATATGAACAGCGATAGCTGAAAATTGGAATGGTGTTGACTATGAGTAACTATGAAACTCTCCTTATTGATCGTGTTGGAACTGACGACAGGGTTGCGCGCATAACTTTGAATCGTCCTGAGAAATTAAATGCACTTTCGCAAGAGCTGCTATTTGAGTTAAACGATGCGCTTCACGAACTTGAGGCTGATGAATCTGCTCGAGTCATTATTTTAAAAGGCGCAGGGCGAACCTTTTCCGCAGGTTATGACCTCACACCTCCGCAAGGGCGTGGGGCGGATGCTGTCCACCGTTCGTACACGCCTGCTGATGAAGAAGGCCGCAGATTGCTTTGGAATATTCGTACGGGGATGCAGCAGATTACGGATATCCAGATGTACTACTGGAATATGGCAAAGGTAACAATTGCTCAGCTTCATGGTTATGCACTTGCTGGTGGTTGTGAACTTGCCATGATGTCCGATCTTATTGTTGCTGCTGATGATGTCCGAATAGGACATCCGGGTGGTCGTGGCCTGGGTGTTGCTCGAAACGGAGCCATTTGGCCCTTAGTTATCGGTATGCGTAAGGCGAAAGAGCTTTATTACACTGGAGATAACATCACTGGTGCTGAGGCTCAGGAAGTTGGCATGGTTAATTATGCATGGCCAGCAGCCGAACTTGAGGAACGTGCGATTGCTTTTGCTGATCGTATTGCTAACCTTTCAGCTGACCATCTCGCGATCCTTAAAACATCGATGAACAGGTTTTACGAGAATATGGGGATTTATTCATCGATGCGGACTTCGACAGATCTTGATGCCGCAGCCCAATTCACACGTCAGTCTTACGCGTGGCAAGATAAGGTACGTGAAGCGATGACATCTGGCGGGGGCCTGAAGGAAGCACTTGATTGGCGAGATGGCCCATATCGAGATTATCGGGCTCAGGACTAGTGAAATTCCATGAATTTGGGGAAATTTCAGGTAAATTCACAAAAAAACCAGATTTCTTAGAAAATTGCGTTAACCTCTTGACCGCTTCTACGTTACCCTCACTGTAACGATTTGTGCGTATTCCTATTTGACCTTCACTGAGAAGGGAAGTAGCCTACGTACATTCGTAGATTCTATGCGCTTGCGCATGGTGTCTAACGTTGTGATGTTTTGTGTAAACGAAACAACACGATATCCACGAAACCTCTGAAGGAGAGAATATGGTTAACGAATTCAGTTCTGCTCTCAACGGTAAGCGAATTGCGCTCATGGTTGGTCTTTTGGCCATGCTTGTAGCCGCTTTTGCTTATGCGGGAGCTCAGAATAAAGCAGATGCGGCAGCATTCTTGGCAGTTTGTACTATGACACATGCAAACGGCCAGACAGCTTCCTGCGGTACCACCGGTAACTCACTATCTATAGTGGTGACAGCGGCAGGTGCAGCTACGCATGTCCAGCACTGGTACAACTCACCAGCTGGTACAAATCCTGGCTTTGTCCCTGTGACTTTTTCTAATGGGGCAGCAAACTTTACTGCTGCTAAGTACATCGTTCCGGTAACAACTGTTTATTCAGCTGCTGGTGTTGCCTCTTATGGTAGGACCGAGACAGTAACGAATACAGGTTTACGACGTACATCCGAAGTAAAAATGGGCACAGATACCGACAACGACGGTACAATTAATACAACCGGTACAGTTACAATTAAGTGGCAGGGTGCTCCAGCAACAACATTGAACGAAGTCGGAGACAACTACGACTATGACAATGCTGACACCGACACGAATGTGACAACTGGTGCGACGAACCTTGCATATGCAAATCAACGTTCAAAAATCACCCCATCATCGATATCTGCTCTCGGAGCAGCTTCTATCGATGTTGTACATATTGAGGATGCAAACCACACCCGCTTAGGCGGTTCGATTACCTATACATTAGGTAGTGGTATTTTCACTCTTACAGGTACAAACACATATACACAGCTCGTAGTTGCTGATGCAGCTGCTGATCAGGATATTGCTAACCCAAATATCGCTGTTACAGGTTTACCAACAGGTGTTACACCTGCCAAAGTTACGATTACTGCTGTCTTTACAGGCGCATCGGGTAACATAACCTTGCCATCAGCGTTTGTTCGAGTTGGTGCTGCTGCAAACCTCGCCCTGGATGTTATTTCCTG
This sequence comes from uncultured Anaerolineaceae bacterium, assembly GCA_964343095.1. GTDB lineage: Bacteria > Chloroflexota > Dehalococcoidia > Tepidiformales > Tepidiformaceae > JAKUNN01. The sequence goes on from CAYFHW010000058.1 coordinate 7,775, forward strand.
CGGTGCGTCATGTTCAGCAGCTCTTGATACAACCTCAGTTTCCATAATCCCTGTGCTTGCAGGTGGTAACACTGGTGCGAATACGCTTCCACTGGCTAGTGCGGTTTATGCAGTTTCAGTTAAAGTAACCGACTCTGCTGGCAACGTTGTCAGTGGTCAAGTTGTTAATCTCAGTGATGATGATGACGGCGACGGCAATGACAATGATGGCGCTACAGATACCTTATACGGTCTTGATGGCTCCCTCGGTGGTATTACAGTGACAGGTACATCCGGTCTTGGTAATACAAACGTTACAACTGTTGCAACAACTCAAACCCTTAAAGTTATCACCATAGCGAGGACAGCATCTGCTACCAACGCTGGAACGATGACAATTAAGGCTAAACTTGGAACACTCACTGCAAGCAAGACCATTACGGTCCGTGGTGCTGCAGCGAACTACGCAGTTTCAGGTCCAGCTTCGATTGAACCAAATGGAATTGGTGTTTACACCGTTACTGCAACTGACGTGAATGGCAATACGCCTTCAGTTCAGGGCGCTACTGCGGTTACAACTCCAACCTTCATTGTGACAAACCTAGGTACAAGTGGTAAGACAGTTTCGACTGCTGCTACGACAGTAAGTGTTAACCCGATTACTGGTGGAACGGTAACAGTTATCGCTCCAGCCGGTGGTGGTTCAGGTACGCTTGCCATTATTAGTGGTGGCAAGATTGTCGCCAGCACAGA
>CAYFHW010000059.1:0-8377 GCA_964343095.1 uncultured Anaerolineaceae bacterium
ATTACAGTGGAAGACGTGCTCGAATCACGCATAGTCGCAGATCCACTCCATTTATTAGAATGCTGCATGATTAGCGATGGTGGTGGAGCAGTAATAATTGCATCCGCGGAAATTGCTAGAAACTGTAAAAAACCTCCTGTTTGGATCATTGGATCTGGTGAAGCAACCAAATATCTTGAAAATAATGGAGACATTACTACAAGTGCTGCTGCACAGAGTGGGCCTATTGCTTTCAGAGAGGCAGGAATTAACCCGAGTGAAATCGATATAGCAATGATCTACGATTCTTTTTCAATCACTGTTGCCGTCTGCTTAGAAGATCTGGGCTTCTGTGCCAAAGGAGAAGTTGGTGACTATGTCGCTAATGGAAGACTAGCCTTTGATGTCAAAGGTACCCCGGCACTTAACACGGATGGAGGAGGGTTATCCTCAAATCATCCCGGAATGCGAGGTATCTTTCTACTGTTTGAGGCAGCACGACAATTAAGAGGAGAATCAACCTCTCAGGTAGAGGGTGCAAAACTAGCTGTTGCGCATGGGAATGGTGGCCTGCTTGGCGGGACACACACCGGCGGAACCATAATTTTGGCTAAAGATTAGAAAGAGGAGTAACTATTATGCCTAATCGACCACAACCAAGATTTCCCGAACCAAATACGGAATACTTCTGGGAAGGCTGTAAAGAAGGAGAACTACGTTATCAGGTGAACAATGCAACTGGAGAAGTGGTTTTCTATCCACGCATGCATGACCCGAAAACCGGATCACGTGACCTTTCATGGAAAGTATCTAAAGGCGAGGGAACAATCTACACATTCTCTGTAGTGAGGCAGAATCGAATGCCTAATTTTATAGATTTAGGAGCCTATTCAGTCGCATATATAGACCTTGATGAAGGCTTCAGAATAATGAGTACTATAGTTGGTGTTGATAATCCAACAGAGGATATTTCTATAGGCCAACGTGTACGCGTAGAGTTTGAAAAACAAGATGAAGGAGAATACCCAATTCCAGTGTTTCGACCTATCTAGTTTTTATAAAAAATAAGATTTAGCCTGCGCCGGCCGATAATGCAGCGCGGGCTGAAGCTAACTCGTTATGCTTCCCAAAAATTGTAACCACGTCCCCTACCCGTAATTCTGTACTGCCATTGGGGATAAAGGATGATGGACCACGAGTAACCAAAACGATAAGCGTGCCTAATAGTGCCTGGTTCGAAGAAATTGGGCGCTGTGCGTTGATATCTGTTACAGCGACTCTAATAACCGTTACGTCCTCCTCCACCTGTGCTAGCACATCAAAAATTCCAGGATCGGTCACCATGTAAGCAAGTTCAGTGGCAACAGCTTCAGTCTGACTAATAGGAATTGCACCGACCTCTTGAAATACCTCAACATTCTTAGGCTCATTCACACGAACATAAACATTCGCACAATCCAACTGTGAGCGAGCAACTTGTGCAGCCAGTAAATTAACCGGGTCATGTGGAGTAGCTATAAGCAGTGCTTTTGCATCTTCCACACCCGCAGACCTCAATATGCGCGCTTCGCTCGCATCCCCGACAACAACTGTATATCCAGCCTCTTCTACAGTGGCAGCAACCTTTTCATCAGATTCAATCAAAACTATTGGTTCACCTGCAGCTTTCAATATTGACGCCGCACGTAATCCAACTTCACCTGCACCTGCAATTACGATACTCATAGGCTGCACCTTTAAAACGCGGGCAAGAAAACCCGCGTAAACAGATTGTATCCCAATAGTTAGTGCTACAACTAAAAACACAAGTGCTGCGAGCTGATCTGCGTTTTCAAGTCTTCCAGAAAGTTGAGAGGCCGCAACTGTGGCCAATGAAGCTGAAACAATTCCCCTGGGAGCAACAAAAGCTAGAAAAAAACGCTCGCGAAAACCTAAATCACTACGTAGAGTAGCGAGGCCCACTAACAAAGGTCGACCAACAAAAACAACGATAGCAACAACAATAAAACCTTTTGGCCATAAGCCAGCAATGCTGTCTATATCAATGCTTGCTGCTAGAAGAACATAAACAATAGCTACCAACCAAGCGCTAATCGACTCTTGGCCCTCATTAAATGCTTCACGATGTGGAATAGCAGCATTCCCCACTGCGAGAGACATAGCAACCATTGCAACCAGGCCAGATTCAGAAGCCAAATTTTCAGAAATCGCAAAAGCACCTACAGCAGCACCTATAACTAAAAGGAGAACCTCAAGACCTTTGATATTGGGAACAATACGGGTGACAAGATATGTTAAGGCACCTACAAGAAGGCCTACAACAAGGCCTATGATAATTCGAGATGCAATGAATCCCACCGGCCATAAGTTACGTATCCCCTGATCCGCGTCTACTGCATCAGTTACTACCACTTGAATGAGAACAAGGACTAATAACGCACCAAATGGGTCAATGATGACGCCTTCTGAAGAAAGCACCGTGCGTATACGATCATTAACCTTAATAGACCTCAATAAAGGTGTAATAACACTGGGACCTGTCACTGTAATGAGTGCACCGAAGATAATAGCTAATCGAATCTCCCAGCCAAGCACAACATTGGCAACAAACATTGCGAATATCGTAGTAACTAATAAACCAAGCAAAACGAGGTTTCGTACAATAGGACCTACATTTCGTAAAGATGAGAATCGGATAGCAAAACCACCCTCAAAAACAATAAGTCCAACAGCTAGGACAATAATTACTTCGAATACATGTCCTAGCTTGTGAACATCCAGCCCCCATGTATCATCAAGTCCAATTAACAAACCAAACCCAAGCAACAGAAGAGGAATTGGGATTTTCAGTCTAGGACCTAAGATATTTGCGAAAGCTGCTGCTATAGCGATAAAACCAGCTGCTTTTAAAATTGATTCGATTTCCATTAGATATATGACCTAACCAGCCTAACCAGCAGCAACAATCCCTGTATATCTTTCACGATAGTGATTCTTAACCTGCTCCTCCGCACGAGAAACTAGATCATTTAACAATTCTTCAAGAGCTCGTAAGCCCTCAGTTGACAGGTCATGTTCAAGGACACGCTGCTTTGCAATCTCAGGAATACCAAGATTTGGCGTTATTTTATTGATAAGCCAAGCTGAGTCTGCAGGTAAATCAACTCCTGCAGCCCACTGGTCAGTAAGTGCCAAAGATAATCGGACATAATCTGAAAAAACATGACGAACACGATCAATAGCTTTTCCAAGAATATCTGCTTCCTGATGTCCTAACTCTGGCAAAAATTCAATCTCTCCGTAAGGATAAGGGTGCTCTTCAAGCATACGCACCAATTTAAATCTACTTCTACCTTGCACTCTCAATGTGTATCCACCATCAGGGTTTTGACTATGCTCAACTATGTTTGCAGTCGTTCCAATCGAATGAGGAACTGCAGAACCACCAACTTCCTCACCACGAAGAATTAAGACCACACCAAAAACACCTCCTGATTCCAACAATTCTTCAACCATGATGCGATAACGCTCTTCAAAAATATTCAATGCCATGTCACCGGTTGGAAATAAGACTGTGGACAAAGGAAAAATCGGAATGTTGATTAAATTAGTCATACCCTTACAAATTATTCAAGCCCTGCAAGAAGTTTTGCAAAATCAAACGTACGCTGGCCGTCATAAGACCGTGCAATCATTAACTTTTCAGCCTCAAGCGATCCTTCGGCATGGATTGCCAACACTGCATGGTAACCACCAAACTCTCCTGTTGTTAAATCGCTCACCATATTGAGCGCGCGCACGCGATCTTCTCCGTCTACACCCTCTCGTCCTCCCAGATAATAACGGAGGAGATCACCAATTTCTGGATTTGCAAAATCTTCAACACTAGGAGCTGTAACTAACATTCCGCCCGCGATATCCTGCACATATTCCAGTGCCTCATGGTAATGATGTGCAAAGTGATATTTTGCAATATTGGTTGTCATGGCATCAGGAGCGTAAATCCCTTCTTCATCTGCTTGGCCACGAGATGCAGCCAGATGAATTAAACCGCGTACGGTTTCTGCATATGAAATTAATGCAACAAACTTATCTCGAACATGGCCCGCACGTGCAATTCCATTCATGTCCGCCATCAACTGAGCCGACCCAACCAAGGCATCGACCAAAGGAAGCTTGTAGGAAACAGCAGTAAAACGGTGATATTCAACAAAACCTAAGGCTAATGGACCAGCAAAATCATATTCACCAGCAAGAAAAACTCGCTCCCAAGGAACAAATACATCATCAAAAACAGTAGTGGTTTCCATCATTTTCCGATCGGCACTCAAAGGAGCTTCGAAATTATTCTTTGGTGAACCTCCATATGGACTTGCGATGAGAGACAACCCTTTTGTATCCGGTGGAACTGCAAAGGCAACCGCATAGTCCGCATCTGCCTCAGACATCGCACGAGTAGGCAAAACAATGACTTCATTTACATTTGTAGTACAAGAAGTGTGTACTTTCGCACCTCTCACAACAATGCCATCGTCGGTTCTCTTAACAATCCGAAGGTAATAATCGGGATGAGGTTGGTTTGATGGCCCTCCAGAACGATCACCCTTAACATCAGTTTGAGCAACAGACATCGTCAAATCATTGTCCTTGCAGTGCTGGTAAAACGACTCAACTCTTGAGCGATAACTCGTACCATATTGCTTATCTACGTCCCTAGAAATTCGATGCAGGGCAAACAGTGCATCTGTACCTATTTCCTTGACCAAAGGAACCAAAGTTTTTCCTCGTGCTGTCGACGCTTCAATTAAGCTCGAACGCTTTAACAAGTCTTCATTCGAACGAGGAATTTTAAAGTACCGACTATATGGTTCATTACCTTCTAATTCATCGCCTTCTACAACAGCAAGTTCTCTCGTTTCAGGATCTTCAGCCATCTCATAATCAACACAGGCATGTTTAGCTGCCTTTGAAATCACGGGGTGAGTTGTAACGTCATCCACGCGCTCACCGCGATAATAAACAGTTCGATCATCGTGTAAGGAATCAAGATATTCCTGAGGGGTTTTTAAGGACATAGATCTTTCCTCTAATACATGTAATTTTGGGCAAGCCCTTCACATCATAGTAGAGGAAAGAGTCTCGGGTCACTTAAAAAGTATCTTTTCCCGGATTTGAAATATGTTTATTTAGGCAAGAATGTCCTGCGAGACAAAATCTGCGATTTCATCGGCACTTAAACCAAGTATCTGGCTTGCAACTTCGAAGGTTTGTTCACCAAAAAGAGGGGCAGCTGAACGATGTTCTCCTGGTGTTTCACTGAGCCTAGCGCACGGCCCATCATAACAAGATAATCCAGTTTCTGGATGCTCCAGATATTGGTAATACTCTCGTTCGCGAACATGCAGATCTCGTTCCAATATATCTTGGGCCGTTTGGACGACACCACAGGGAACACCAACACTTTGCAATCGCCGCATAACCTCTTCTGCAAAAAGTTCCTTGAACCAGGAGGCTAAGATAATTTCCAGTTCACCTGAATTCTGACTACGACCAGAAAAGGTTTGAAATTTAGGATCTTTGGCAATATCAGGATGACCTAATTCTTCACACAGGGCTTGCCATTGACCATCATCACGACAAGCAACAGCTACCCATCGTTCATTAGGAATAACCGTATCGTCATCGAGACATTGAAAAACACCATGTGGAGCAATTGTTGGGTGCCAATTCCCAGTTCTAATCCCATTCACACCGTTAGCTGTATAATTCAAAACTGCAGTCGCGAGAACATTTACAACGGACTCAATTTGTGGCATTTCAATCAATTGTCCTTCTCCCGTACGAACACGATGGCGCAACGCAGCTAATAAAGCTGTTACCGAATGGCCTGGATTAATTACGTAATCAGGATAATTTGTACCGATACCAATTGGTGGTCTATTCGGGAAGCCAGACAGGTGACTAATACCTGTTATAGGAGTCAGAACAGCACCAAAACCTAGAAAATCTCGGTGTGGGCCAGTTAATCCCTGCATAGGTGCATAAAGTGCAATGATTTTTGGATTAACTTTTGAAATTTGCTCATATCCAAGATTCCATTTTTCAATAACCCTAGGTGTGAAATTTGTTAAAAATAGATCAGATTTTTCTATCAACTGATATGCAAGCTCCTGCCCACGTTCATCATTAAGGTTTAACAACAAACTATTTTTACCTGCATTAAAGTTATTGAAATATCCACTAATGTTATATCCAGTTTTAAAAGAACCATCTTCATTGGTTGCATAGGGCTGAACAAGCCGTAAGGAATCTATTTTAGTTTCCGATTCGATTCGAATAACCTCAGCACCAAAAGTTGCCAGAGTTTGTGCTGCTATTGGACCAGCACCAAACCAAGAAAAATCAGCAACACGTACTCCTTCAAGTGGAAGGCGTGGACGTGTACTCGAAAAAGTCCGAGGCGGGCGATCTGGAAGAACAATATCTGCTGCACTGTTTAAACTTGGAGGCGGAGACAATTCTGCAGAAGTTTTACTCAATCTATAAGGTACTCCGGGAAACTCAATTTTTTTACCTTGAAATTCCAGAACCTGATACCAATCTCGCGCTCTTAATTGCGAATTTTCTGCAAGATCACGAGGAGTCGAAACGATACCAATTAAAAGACGCCGTGATTGCCCTTCCTCATAGGCCTCAGAGGCAGTTAGGCCAAGGAAAAACTGAGCGATCACCTTATCAATATGGGCTAATGAATCAAGTACACCAGGGAAGCCAGTCGGATTGGAAAGTATTTTTGTTAGGAAAGCTGAATTTAAACCACTAATAATTTCTTGAAAAGGTTCTGAATCCAAATCGCTATGGGCATCACTTTCGCGCATCCAATCTATCAAAACTGGCAAATCTGCCCCACCTGGGGCAGAAATATATGTAGTTACATACCCATCGCTTGTTTGATACACATGTGAACCTGGTACCGCTATTTGAAAAATACCAAATTCACCAGTACGCCCACGGTTTGTACCTTGAAAATCCCATTGCATCATTGCAGTCTCCTGGGCAACCGAAAGCGCTTCTTGTGCCGAAACATCAACATGCTGTCCAAAACCATGAGATTCAGCAAGACGTAAAGCTAACAAAATCCCTTGCGCTGCTTGAATACTTGCACATATAGCGCCCTGATTGCCGTAAAGAAAATTCGGGGGATCAGATGTCTCACCGGCAAGTATAAGAACCCCAGCCATTGCTTGAACAACAAGATCAGTCGCTTCAAAGTTAGCATGTGGTCCGGTTTGACCAAAGGACGTAATTGAAGCGTAGACCAAGTCAGGTCGTTCCTGTTTTAGATCTGTATAGGAAAGTTTGTATTCTGCCAAGTAACCCGGAGGATAGTCCTCTATAACCACATCAGCAGCCAACATAAGATCACGCACGCGTGTACAATCATTTTCCTTTGTGAAATCTAATTCTAGGGATCGTTTTGAAGTATTTTGCGCCCAAAAAGGAATCGCACTTTCAACATCTCTATCTTCACCAAAAAAAGGAGGGGTATGACGCTGCTGACTCCCTCCAGGTTCTTCCACTTTAATAACATCTGCACCAAGATCCGCTAGCAATTTGCCACAGTAAGAACCAATTTCATCAGTAAGCTCAACAACTACAAGACCTGCTAAGGGTCCGCTAGACGACATATCAATTCCTTCAATCAAACTCTACCTGAACAGCATCAGGTAGAGTTTTTGTTAAAATTGTTGCTGCTTCCATAATAATTTCTTCAACGATCACTGATGCAGGACGTACTTCGCGTAAAGAGCCAGCGATTTGCCCAGCAGCATTCATAAGTAAGTCATCTCGACCTGCTTCTCGAAGCGAATGTACAACATCTCTGATAGCAATATCTTGCACTCCCATAGGAAGTGTTGGTAATCCACTTTTTTCAAAAGCCTCAATAAGCGGATTAGTGATATTACGCATAGTTTTTCCACTGTAAAGCCTCGTAATCCGCGTGTCTTCAGCATTCGCTTCAAGCACTCTTTGCTGTTGTGCTGTTGGCTGATTAGCTTCTTCAGCTACTAAAAAAGCAGTTCCGCACCAAGCAGCTTGTGCACCTGCAGCAAGGACAGCTGCTAAACCTCGACCACTAGCAATACCACCCGCTGCTACTACTGGTATGGGTGATACTGCATCAATAACCTGAGTGAGCAAAGCTAGTGTTCCAATATGTCCAGTATGTCCACCAGCCTCAGTTCCTTGAGCCACAATTGCATCAACACCACTATCTGCAACACGCAACGCATTACGGACATTTCCAACAAGTGACAAAACAAAAATTCCATTCGCATGTAGGCGATCCATCCACTGATCAGGGCTACCAAGACCAGAAGCAAAAACAGGCACCTTC
>CAYFHW010000060.1:0-8321 GCA_964343095.1 uncultured Anaerolineaceae bacterium
CATACCAAAGAAACCATGGATCATCCCGTCATAACATTTTGAAACAGTAGGAACACCTGCATCCATCAGCCTTGCAGCATAAGCATTTCCTTCATCTCTCAACGGATCGTATTCCGCAGTTATAACATGCGCATTGGGCAATCCACTTAAGTCGTCCGCTGCAAGAGGTGAAGCATACGGATCGTTCGGGTTTCCATTGGGTCCAATATAGTGATCCCAAAACCATCGCATTGACTTAGTTGTTAAAAGATAGCCTTCAGCATTATCCCGATACGAATCACTTGTAAAATCCATTGAAGTAACAGGATATACAAGAAGCTGATGACTAATCTCTACCGTACCTTCATCACGCGCACGCAAAGCAACTGCAGCTGCAAGATTTCCACCGGCCGAATCACCTCCAACTGCAATTCGCCTAGCATCCCCCCCGACCTCAGAAGCATTCTGAGCAACCCATAAGGTAGCGGCATAACAATCATCCATTGCTGCTGGATAACGGTATTCCGGAGCCAATCGATAATCAACAGATACAACAATGACACCAGATCTATGTGCCAAGGCACGAGCCGTTGGATCTGCCATTTCAAGATCGCCAAGTACCCATCCACCACCATGAAACCATACTAAAATTGGCAAATCAGATTCATAATTTGGCTTATATATGCGCACAGGCACATCACCTCCCAGACCAGGAATTGTGCGATCTATGCTTTCTGCAACAGGATCTGGGTTTGATGGAGGTAAACGACGAGCTGCAGACGCAGCCCGAGCATCCTCAGCTGATTGCTCCCATAGCGGAGGGAGATTGAGACTTGCCATTTGATCAAGAATCATTTTCGCTTGTGGATTAAGTGGCATATCCTGATCCTTTCTTAATTATGATGCAATGAATGCTAATGCTGAACAGCATTGCCTCCACATACGTTGATAGATTGACCAGTAATCCATGAACCTTGGTCACTGCACAAATACACTGCCTGATACCCAATATCTTCACCTGTACCAGCACGACCTATAGGGATACGTGCAGCACGCTCATCAAAATTAGGATCATCGAACACATCATCCATCCGTGAAGTATCGACCAGGCCAGGACAAATAGTGTTTACTCTCACTCCATATCGACCAATTTCTTGTGCCATTGAAGCTGTTAAACCTTGCACCGCAGCTTTACTAGCTACATAAGCAGACATGTTCGGACCAAGAATTTTTCCTGCGATAGAAGAAATATTCACAATAGCACCCCCATTGTCAGCCTCAATCAAATGCTTTCCAAAAATACGGGACATTAAAAAGGTACCCCGCAAATTAACATTAAGAACGGTATCCCATTGCTCGATTGGCATATCTACAACCGGAACTCGATCCTCACCTCTAGCAGCACCCGCATTATTGATAATGAAGTCACAACCACCAAATTCAGCAATTGTCGCTTTCAAAAGATCTTGGACAGACCCCTCATCTGCCACATTGCTAACTAGGGGAAGTGCTTTTTTTCCTACAGCACGAATTTCTTCGGCAACAGACTCAATGTCCTTCCATCCTGCTGCCTTTTCAGCATCGGGATATCGATCGGGAGAACGGCCAGTTCCAGTAATTACAACATTACAACCAGCTTTCGCCATTTCCAGAGCAATCGATCGCCCAATCGAACGCATTCGACCAGCCCCAGTGACAACAGCAACTTTTCCTTCAAGTCCAGTAAGTTCAAGAGTAGACATATAAATTTTTCCTCATAAATTTTTTTGATGTATGGAGACTATGCACTTCTATCGTTCGACTCTCAAGTCCTTCCCAATTTTCAAATAGATCCATTAGTCTAAGTTTGTCAAACATCCTAAGGAGTACAAAATGAAAGCTGAACCATTCACAATAGAAATTCCAGAAGAAGCATTGGAAGACCTTAGAACAAGACTACGCCAAACACGATGGGCTACAGATTTTGGCAACGACGACTGGCGTTATGGCGCAAATGAGGAATATCTCCGTGAATTTGTTGATTATTGGCTAAATAATTATGACTGGCGCGAGCAAGAACAGAAAATGAACAGCTTTGCTAATTTTAAAACTGAAATTGACGAGGTACCGGTTCACTTTATTCATGAAAAGGGCAAAGGCCCTAACCCCACACCATTAATTTTGACACACGGCTGGCCTTGGACTTTCTGGGACCTTAATGAAGTAATACGCCCTCTGACAGATCCTGCTTCATTTGGTGGAGATGCTGAAGACGCTTTTGACGTAATTGTTCCTTCACTCCCTGGCTTCGGTTTTTCAACCCCTCTAAGGAAAACGGGAGTACAGCCGATAGAAACTGCTGACTTATGGGTGAAATTAATGCGGGATGTACTTGGATATGATCGTTTCGGTGCTCAAGGGGGCGACTGGGGAGCATTTGTCACAGCACAGCTCGGTCATAAGTACCCGGAACACTTGATAGGAATACACATGACCCTACCATGGCTACTCGGTGAAGGGGGGTTTATGCCAGCGAGCGCAGATGACTATGGCCCAGGTGAAGAAGACTGGTTTGAACAAATGAATACACGCATGCAATCGGCAGCTTCGCACGTTGCAGTGCACTCTAACGATCCCCAGACGTTAGCCTATGCAATGCATGATTCTCCTGTTGGTTTGGCAGCATGGCTAATTGAAAGACGAAGAAATTGGAGCGATTGTGAGGGTGATGTAGAAAAAAGCTTTACTAAGGAACACTTGATCAACACTGTAATGATTTACTGGCTAACAGAAAGTTTTTCAACTACTGTCCGCTACTATTGGGAAAACGCTAGAGCTCCCTGGAGCGCATCTCATGACAGAAAACCAACAATTGAGACACCTACAGCGATCGCAGTTTTCCCACGAGAATTAATTTTGGTACCACGAAAATTGGCAGAAGAACGAACCAATCTGCAACGATGGACATTGATGCCTTCTGGCGGACATTTTGCTCCAGCCGAAGAACCAGAACTTGTGGTCGAAGACTTGCGCGCTTTTTTTAGGACTATAAAAAGTGCATAGTGAGCGCTTGAGATGGACAACTATCACAATTGCAATTTTTTCCATCATCCTAATTACTTCTACTGGGCTACTCGCATGTGTTAGGAAAACAGTAACTCCTGCTTCCTCTCCTACTTCGACCCCGAATACGACAGAAACGGCATGTGAACTCACAGGTGGAGAAACAGTCGAAAGTGGTTGGACTGGGAAAGATACAGGAGACAACTCCTGCAATAGTTGCTCCTGTACGAATGGAGATCTTGCCTGTACCGAGATGGCGTGCCCTGCGCGTTCAGTGAATTCTGATTCAGAACCTACGCCTACTTCGGCTCCTACCTCAACCCCTACTTCGGCTCCTACCTCAACCCCTACTTCGACCCCTACTACACAGCAACTGGAAGCCTCCAAGAAAAAACAACTATGTTCAGTTTCAGAACTGAAACTCTGGAAATTAGGCAAATCAATTGAAACTGCAATGTCTACTTATGATGGCGACCCATATAGTGGAAGTTATAGTTTTGCGCTTATCGATACGTACTGTTCTCAGACCCTGACCATCAACAAAGAACGATTACAATATCCTGCCTCGGCCGCAAAAATCGTAATTGCCATAGCCGTTTTACATGCTGTCGAAAAGGGAGAGTTAACCTTTGAAGAAATTCAACCAGATCTTGAAATTATGATGCGTAAATCTTTGGATCTAAACTCAGATATCCTGAATAATTTAATCACCCCCGAACAAGTTCAAGAAATTCTTAAAAAATCAAACGTATCACCCTTGACAAGGTTCTTTCATAGCTGGCGTGAAACAGCAATGACTGCAAAAGACTTAGCACGCATATGGAAAGCCTTAATTGCAGGAGAACTTTTGGATGAAACGCTAACAAACTACCTGCTAAACCTGACAACACAAGCAATTATTCCTGAAGCCTTTGTTACCTTTCCAACCGATAAGATCGAAGGTTTTAACTATGGACAAAAAGCTGGCTATTGGATCAATGATGAAGGTGACGAACGATTAATAGGCGCGGGATATTTGATTGAACAAAATAATTCAGAGAGAGGTTATGTCATTGTTTTCATGACGCAAGGAGACGAAGCTGACGACCTTTGGGATAGGTCAAGACTAGCAACATCACCAAGACACAAAGTGTGGCCCCTGATCCTGGGATTTGTTACAGAACAAGCACAAGCGTCACCAAACTAGCTAAAATCAATGTCTGCCAAAGTTAGTGAACCAGGCGACATACCCTCGCGAGCCAAACGCTCAACCGTCTCTTGAAGAGCAAGATTTACAGGTGTAGGAATATCAAATAATCGTCCCAACATTACAATTTCCCCATTGAGATAACTAGCCTCGACACTTCCTGTCCCGCGCTGCAAGCTTTGCCATGATGAGGAACCTTGCCGCGCAGCAGCTCCTTCACGGCTAACAGCACTAAAAGTTTTAAATCTTTCTAAAAATGCCTCATCACTAACACGATCAATTCCGGCTGCAGCAAGACAAGCATCACCTTCTTCACGCGCTTTTTTAAGAAGTGCACTGAAATCTTGCCGTATCTCAGCATCTACATCACCTTCAAGTCCAAGAATTGCATCTACAGCGTTAAATAAATTTCGTATCAGTTTTGTATACTTCCAAGGCATAATCTCTTCGCGCGCTTCGGAACGGAACGAAGCATCTCTAAGGTCAGAAGCAATCCCCTCACAGATATCATCGACTCCATTTGGAAAACGACCAAGATCAAGAATCCCAGTAATTGGGGCACTACTTGCTACCACTTCTCCTGGTTCAAGATGGCTAACAGGGAGGACAACCAACATGCCATAAACATTTTGAAAATACCGGATCGCTAATCGTTCATTGTTAACACCATTCTGGGCACAAACAATCGGAGTCTCTGGTCCTGCCACAGAAGAGAGGACATCAAGAACCTCTTGTGTGTCCTGAGACTTCATGCACAGTATAAAAATATCACCCTCAGAAATTTCGTCTTTCTTCGGAATCTCAATAACAGGAATTTTCAGGTTGTGTTCCCCTTCTGGATCTATAAACGAAAGGCCCTTTTTGCGTATCGCTTCAAGGTGTGCACCCCTAGCGATAAGTGTCACTTCTCGGCCAGCAAGATGCAGACGAGCCCCAATCGTTCCTCCTACTGCACCTGACCCATAAATGAAATACCGCATTTAGGAATCGCTGTGACTTTCAGCATAATGTGCTGCCAAAAGATCCGAACCAAAATCACCTCTTGGATCACGCCAAACAGAATGAATATGATTTGCTTCCCCTTGAGTGCAATCATATTCAACTAAAAAACGAGGCGCTTGTAATCGGTAATAATGTGGATCGTATCTTTCAGAACCACCTGCCCAAGCAAAATAAACTTCATTAACTACCTCATCTGTAAGCCTGGCGAACTCCTCTGAAGCCAACTCCTCAGGTAATCGATTGATATATTGGGAAACAACTGCCTCAAGTAGATCAAGTTGACCTTGATTAAACTCAGAAGCGGAAATGCCCTTAGGAACCTCACTGTACCTGACTGCTTCTTCTGCAACCTCGTCATAACCTAAATAATCTCTCTCGGCTTGCAGGCGTTCCTGCCAAACTTCATCAATTTCCCAACCTAGTAATGCAGGTGTTGGCAGTGGCAAAACACCATCCTCAACTTGCGAACGATTGGACTGCACAAGATCCGGAGGAGCTGCAGAAGAAATTATTGCGCTTTTTTGTTGAACTTGGTCAAGTGAGTGAAGTAGTTCACGCGCAAGATCCTCCTCACCTGCAAGTGGGCGCAAAACACGACCTCCTGGCAATGGAGACTCAGCAGGATTTGCACCAAAAAATGATGGGGTTGGTGAAATAATTTGATTTTTCGCAATAGTATAGTTCAACGAAATATGATGTCCTTCAAAACGCCAACCCCAAAGATCTTTAGAATTAGGTTCACCGAAAACAGTTAAGAAATACATCGCAGGGTCACGCCACCGAGAAGGACCCTCCTGGCCAGGATAAGCTCCGGGTCTCCATCCCTCGACAGCATCAAGAGTATTCTCCAAACCAACAATGGTACTGACAGCTACAGAAGCAGATAAGCTTAATCCTGTTCCTGTCAGCCTATGAGCAAGACGCCTTTGCTCACCGTTCATTTCATCCAGTGGTAAACCCTGACGTGCAATAGGGGTATAGTGCCAATTTTTCCGTTCCACAACGTCATCGAAACTTACAACAGCCTTTTCTCGTTGTTGTAACGAAAGGCTATTGAGAAAATCAAGTGCAGCTTCACCCATTTTTTCAGCAATGTTTGGGGCATCAGTCTCAGGCATGTGCGCTCCTTAATACATTAGATTACGCTTATTAGAAGAAAGGTTTGGGAAAATTAAAAAAGTCCCACCTACCAGAATATACACATGCTAGACTGACCAGCACAGATAGGAGCAAACCATGACTGTAGAAACTAAGAAATCGTTTTGTAGATTTTGCCACGCATTTTGCGCATTAGAAGTAGATGTAGAAGATAACAAAGTCATTGAGGTGAGAGGCGACGCAAGCGATCCGATATATGGCGGCTACACATGTATTAAAGGACGCCAATTACCGCTCGAACACAATCATGAAGAGCGCTTACGTTCTTCAATGAAACGCATGCCTGATGGAACCTATGAACCTATCTCAAGTGAACAGGCTTTAGATGAAATAGCCGAAAAGTTGAAAGCGATCATTGATGAATCAGGAACCCGTGCTGTCGCGACTTACAATGGTAGTCATGCGTTTTGTAACGGCATCCCCTTAACATTCATAAGAGCTTGGCATGCTGGAGTAAAATCTCCAATGTTTTTTACTAGCGTGACAATAGATCAACCGGCAAAGGCAATTGCAGGTTCACGACACGGAATGTGGATGGCGGGAACAAACAATTTCGCTGATGCAGACGTAACTATGATGGTCGGAACCAATCCTACTGTATCAATGTTTGGCCCTGTTCCACCATTTAACCCATCAAGGCGATTAAATGATGCTCTAAAACGAGGAATGAAATTAATAGTTATCGATCCTCGGAAATCTGACGCCGCTAAAAAGGCAGATATACACCTTGCTGTAAAACCTGGAGAAGATGCCACTCTGCTCTCAGGAATACTACGAGTCATATTTACAGAGGGTCTCTATGATGGTGATTTTCTCGCTGCCAATGCGGAACATGTTGAAGAATTAAGAACATCAGTTGAGCCCTTTAATTTGGACTATGTAGAGGAAAGAACAGGTGTCCCAGCAGGACAAGTAGAAGCTGCAGCAAGAATGTTTGCCTCGGCCCCTAAGGGTTCAGTTGGCTCAGGCACCGGATTAGATATGGGACCAAATCCGAATCTTTCTGAACACTTAATTCTTGCCTTAAATACAGTCTGTGGTCGTTATGAGCGGGAAGGTGACCTTGTATCAAACCCAGGTGCATTTGGCCCAAAGCGACCATTCCGGGCAGAAGCAGTACCACCAAGCCCAGCTTGGGGAAAAGGTGAGCCTTCTAGAATTAGAGGCCTGGGAGAGGTTTTTGGAGAAATGCCAACAGCCGCGTTAAGTGACGAAATTATTATGGAAGGTGATGGACAAGTTCGGGCATTAATTAGTGTAGGCGGAAACCCAGTTGCAGCATGGCCGGATCAGTTGAAAACACTGCAGGCTATGGAAGCTCTCGACTTAAATGTGACTATAGACATTAAAATGTCTGCAACAGCCAAAACAGCCGACTATGTAATCGCACCAAAAGTGTCATTGGAGAGGCCAGATATCACGCTACTGACTGACGGCTGGTATCCAGAAACTTACGCCCACTACACACCGGCAATGGTTGAACCGGAATTTGATGTTATTGAGGAATGGGAGTTTTTCTGGGGCTTAGCTCACAGAATGGGAACACCTATAAACATCAACGGAGTCGAAATAGATATGGAAAATAAACCATCAACCGATGATGTTCTAGATGCTGTAACAGCGAATTCACGAATTCCACTAGATGAAATTCGTGAAGCTGACGGAGGAACTGTTTTCCGTGATAAGGAAAAAATCTTTGTTGAGCCGAAGGAACCGGGAAACAACGCTCGATTAGATGTCGGACCACCAGATTTGATGGAAGAGCTCTCAAATGTGCGAGATATGGAAATCGTTGAAGGTGCAGGATATCGTCAAGGGGAACAATTCACACACCGACTTATCAGCAGACGTTTGCGTGAATTTTACAATTCCTCCTACCAGAAGACCAGCAGTTGAAGCAGATCTTCTGGGGCTTGTCGGACGAGAAGTCCGGGACCTCCTCACCCAATAATAG
>CAYFHW010000061.1:0-8102 GCA_964343095.1 uncultured Anaerolineaceae bacterium
CTGCTGGGACAGTTACTGGCGCACCAAAAGTACGTGCTATGCAAATCATTGCAGAACTAGAGGAAGAAAAACGGGATATTTATGCAGGAGCAGTAGGCTATGCATCATTCGCAGGAAGTTTGGATACTTGCATCGCTATTCGAACTATGGTGACAAAAAACAATAATGCCTATCTACAAGCTGGTGGTGGAATTGTTTATGACTCAATACCGCTAACCGAGTACCAAGAAAGCATGAATAAATTAGGCGCATTGGAAAGAGCACTAGACCAAGCAGAAGCCACACTCACAGAAGAAGCAGATACGGCGTAAAATACACTATGGCCCAGAAAATCGTGCTTGCGGCAATTTTGATGCGACAACAAAAAATTGTGCTTGTCCGGCAACCAAAAGATACAGATTGGGAACTCCCATCTGGAACATTAACCAAAGAACATCTAACCACAGAAGATGGGATGACCAACATACTGAGCAAATTCGGCATAACAACAAAAATTACGGATTCAGATTTTTATGAGACTACCTATGTCCAGGATGTTGATGGACACACTGTATACAACTTATATACCCCCTCTGATTGGGATGGTGAAATACGTACCGGTAAAATCAAAGCGGAATGGTTTGATTTTACGGACCCTGTAATTAAAAAGTTACCTTTACCCGTTTATGAATCAGTGAACTCTTTCTTTAGGACAACAAACCCTATTACATCGAACGACACATCTTTAGATGACCTAGGTGAATCAGAACAATTACAAACGAGACATGTAAAAGGATTAGATGTTCTGCGGACTCTCCAGAACGGCGACCCCCAAGAACTTGAAGCCCAACTAAAAGCTGCTTGGGGTAATTTATCTGACGATATTATAGATTTTGCGCTCGGAGAAGTTTGGTCATCACCAGGATTGGATCGACGTACTCGCAGTCTCATAACGGTCGGAATAACTGCTGCTCTCGGTGGGCGCCCACAAGCATTATCTGCACACCTCAAAGGTGCATTAAATCACGGAGCCAGTCAGGAGGAAATTTCTGAAACGTTGAGGATGGTAGCCGTTTACGCGGGATTCCCAGCAGCCTTAGAAGGATGGGAGAAAATGAAAAAAGTGACAGAAGAACAGAAAAAGGAAAGCACCCAATGAGCCTGCTACTTATCGACAACTATGATTCATTCACCTATAACCTCTATCAATTCCTTGCAGAATTGGGAGCTGAAATTACTGTTTTTCGAAATGATGAAATTTCTATAGGCGAATGCCGAACGCTTTCCCCTTCCCAAATTGTAATTTCACCTGGACCTGGCCGTCCAAAAACTGCTGGAATATCAGTAGAAATAATTCGAGAATTTGCAGGAAAAGTGCCCATTTTAGGGGTTTGCCTAGGGCATCAGTGCATTTATGAAGCATTCGGAGGAAATATTGAGGGGGCTGGTGAAATAAAACATGGAAAAACTTCAATTGTCAGCCATGACGGAGAAGGAGTTTACAATCTGATCCCGCAAGACTTTGTAGCAGTTAGGTATCATTCACTAGCAGGGACAAACATTAGCCTTCCTGATGAACTTTCGATTACATCTCAATCAGAAAGTGGAATAATTATGGGCGTGAGACACAAGAAGTACACCGTAGAGGGTGTGCAATTTCATCCCGAGTCGATTGCAACAGAACATGGCAAATTATTGCTACAAAATTTTCTAGACTTAAGGACTGGCAATTGGACGAGAACAAATTAATACAAACAGTAACTAAATCCCTCGACGAAGAAAAAGGTGTCAGCGCCGAAAATGCCGCTGAAATAATGAAACTTATCATGACAGGTGAAGTTCCCAAAACTCAAATTGCTTCGTTCCTTACCGCATTACATACCTATGGGGAAAAAGCTGATGTAATAGCAGAGTGTTCGAAAATTATGCAGAATTACGCTAAGCCAGTTCCAATCAAAAACGTAATAGATATCTGCGGCACAGGGGGAGACGGAGCAGATACTTTCAATGTTTCCACCGCAGCAAGCTTCGTCGTAGCAGGAGCAGGAGCTCGCGTTGCAAAACATGGAAATCGCGCAATGTCATCAAAATGCGGAAGTGCTGATATCCTGGAAGAACTTGGTGCCAATCTCGACCTCGATGGAAAACAGGCTGCTGCAATCATCGAAAAGTGTGGGTTTGGATTTTTGTTCGCGCAAAAATTTCATCCGGCAATGAAACATGTGGCAGGTGTTAGACGTGAACTTGGTATTCCAACAATATTTAACCTCCTGGGTCCCTTAACGAATCCAGCAAACCCGAAGGGACAACTAGCAGGTGTTGGTTCAAAACAAATAGCACCCTTAATGGCGGAAGCTTTTAGATTAAGGAACTTAGAACGTGCAATGGTAGTCCATTCAAACGATGGCCTAGATGAGATAAGTATCTCGGCACCAACCACGGTATGGAAAATAGAAAAAGATACAATTACTGAGGAAGAAATACGACCACAAGATTTCGGAATGGAAACTTGTCCACTAGAGGCCGTATCAGGAGGTTCTCCGAAAGACAATGCACGGACATTACAAGCAGTTCTCGCAGGAGAAGAGGGTCCTGTAATGGACTTTGTACTTTTAAATTCGGCAGCTGCATGCTACGTCGCAGGTATCGTAGACCAATTAGAGGATGGCCTTATTGTTGCAAAAAAAGCCATCTCTTCAGGAACAGCTCAAAAAGTAGCCGCGGATTTTATAACGCTAACCCAGGAACAGCTATGACGAATTCAACGAACTTTCGGGAACCATCCATACTTGAACGCATAGTTGCCCAAAGGCGAAAAGATGTAGAGGAATTAAAATTAATTCTTCCCCAAAAAGCTCTTGAAAAAAAACTGAGGGAAGCTCCTCTGACTATTAATTTCAGAAAAAGACTCGATGAAGGGCATACGTCAGTCATCGCAGAAATCAAGCGTGCGTCTCCAAGTAAAGGTGATATTGCTGTAGCTATCGACGCAGCACAACAGGCATCTCTCTATTCCAAAGGCGGTGCAGCTGGGATTTCCGTACTAACCGAACCAAAATGGTTTAAAGGTAATCTCACAGATCTCCAAGCAGCACGTCAAATAGTGGAGCATCACACCCCAGAACGGCCGGGTATTCTTAGAAAAGATTTCATCGTAGACGAATATCAAATTATTGAAAGCCGTGCTGCAGGTGCAGATGCCATCCTATTAATTGTTGCGTGTTTAAGGGTAGATGAGCTAACTAAATTCTTGAAGATCACCCATGAACTAGATATGGAAGCATTAGTAGAAGTAAACTCAGCGCAAGAAATGGAAATAGCTAAAAAAGTCAATGCACTTTTAATTGGCATCAATAATCGAAATCTAAATACCTTTGAAGTCGATTTAAATACAACACAAAAATTGGCAAAAAATGCACCCCAACAAGCTTTGTTAGCAGCGTTAAGTGGAATTTCCAGTCGTGAAGACGTAGTACGCTTTGAAAACGCTGGTGCAAAATCAGTTCTAGTTGGCGAAGCACTAATGCTTGCTACTAATCCGAGTGAAGTAATATCCGATCTCGTCGGAACATCACAGAGACAACAATGACGCGAGTAAAAATATGTGGGATAAGCGATCCAAAAACTGCAGAGGTAGCTGTTGAAGCCGGTGCAGACTTTATCGGGTTAGTATTTGCACCTTCACCCAGACAAGTTACGCCAAAGAAAGCTAGTGAAATTGTCAAAGTGATTCATAGCAAAGGGGGTAGACAAGGACGTGTACCAATTAGTCCATCGGAGATTAATGATAACCAGCCTGAAAAAAGACTAGGTTTATGGAAAAAATTGTTGGAAGACAACTTAGAAAAATTTAAACCACTTATAGTAGGCGTATTTGCTGATCAATCAATTGAATTTATAAATGAAGTTACTCAAACAGTTGACCTTGATCTCATACAACTTTCGGGACATGAGCAAAAAAATTACTTCGCAAAGCTGGAAATTCCCGCAATAGAAGTGGTGCACATTTTTCCTCAAACAACAACTCAAGATATCGTTAACCATATGTCTCAAAACAAAGCTGCTGGCTTACTATTAGATACTGCAACAACAAAATTAAAAGGTGGAACAGGAAAGACTTTTGACTGGGAAATAGCAACAAAAATCAACTCTCAAATTCCACTCCTCCTCGCAGGAGGTCTTACTGAGAAAAACGTAAGTCAAGCAATAAAAACTGTGCTCCCTTGGGCTGTAGACGTTTCAAGTGGTGTTGAAAAAGACGGAAAAAAAGACCACTCAACAATAAGAAAATTCATACGAGCTGCCAAAGGAGTTGCAAATGAATCGCAATGAAAATGAAATATCTGCTCGTTTTGGAGAATACGGGGGTCGTTATATACCTGAAGTTTTGGCTGAAGCCCACGACGAGCTTGAAAGAGAATACATAAAATTACGCCAAGATTCTGAGTTCAGAAAAGAACTCACGTCCCTACTAACACATTACGCTGGCCGGCCCACACCGTTAACGCTAGCTTCCAGATTAAGTAGTGAAATTGGTGGGGCACGTATTTGGCTTAAAAGAGAGGACCTAGCACATACGGGGGCTCATAAAATTAATAACGCTCTGGGACAGGCTTTACTTGCAAAGCGAATTGGGAAACCAAGAATCATTGCAGAAACCGGAGCAGGTCAACATGGGGTTGCAACTGCGACAGTTTGCGCGATGCTGGGTCTGGAATGCGTAATCTATATGGGTTCCGAAGATATAGCACGACAATCCTTAAATGTTTTTCGAATGAAAATGCTTGGAGCAACAGTAGTAAGTGTCGAATCAGGTAGCAAAACATTAAAAGATGCTATCAATGAAGCTATGCGTGATTGGGTAACCAATGTTGAATCAACTCATTATCTGATCGGTTCTGCAATCGGACCGCATCCTTTTCCGACAATCGTCAGAGATTTTCAGTCTGTAATTGGAATTGAAGCACGTAAACAAATGATCGATCAGGCAGGAAAACTTCCCGAAGTAGCTATTGCATGTGTAGGAGGTGGTAGTAATGCTATTGGCCTTTTTTCACCCTTGCTTGAAGATCCAATACGGCTCATAGGTGTAGAAGCTGGTGGGCGTAGTGAGCAAACCGGGGAGCATTCAGCAACTTTAAGTAGGGGAGAACCAGGAATTTTACATGGTACAAAGACTTATCTCCTACAAGATGAAAATGGACAAATTGAAAAAACACACAGTATTTCTGCTGGCCTAGACTATCCAGGGGTGGGTCCTGAACATTCATGGCTAAAAGACACAGCCCGTGCCGAATACCTATCAGTGACCGATGAGGAAGCACTCGAAGGTTTTCAACTACTAACCCGTACAGAAGGCATTATCCCAGCATTGGAACCAGCACATGCAATTTATGGCGCAGCTCAAATCGCTGGTGAAATGAAAAAAGATGAAGATCTATTAATTGGATTGAGCGGTAGAGGAGATAAAGATATGCATACCGTTGCCACTGCATTCGGGATAACACTCTGAATCAAATAAAAACTCCTAAACTTGATTTCCCTTGGGGAGCCCGCAAAGTCATCTATGGGATATTCGGCACAATAACCCTAGTACTAGTCCTTGAGCTAGGATTAGTAGGACTCCTTACACTTCTTGATTATCAAACAGAATCTCAAGATATCGGCGATATTTTTGTGAAGGCTGAAGCTGTTGCGGTATATGCAGGCGAAAAACTAACAACCATCAATGAAAACATAACTAGTAAAGATCTATCTCCGCCAACAATTCAAGCTAATTCATCAACATTACGCTTAAACCTTGGACGTTTGCTTATCCTACAAACAGCCATCATTGGTCTCGTAATACTGATCATCGGTTTGAAGCCGAAGTTATTACTCTCAAAATTAAAACCAACTAGATTCACAATCCACAATTTAATCACACCAATAATTACAGTAATCGGTTGCTACCTCTTATTAGCTCTGTACATAAGTCTTATAAGTAAGCTTAATATTTCAATTTTGGAACCAAATTCAACTGTTCCAACTGAAATATTAAGAGATACTTGGACGATCGCTTTAGCTGGGGTTGGTCTTATTTTACTTGCGCCTATTGCCGAAGAAGTACTTTATAGAGGTTTAATATTTGGAGGGCTCTCAAAATGGGGGTTTTGGCCAGCAGCAATAATTTCAGGGGCAATTTTTAGCGCTGTTCATTTAGATCTTGGTAGTTTAATTCCTTTTTTCGTAATCGGGATTGTGCTTGCATGGCTTTTTTGGCGAAAAGGACATTTAATAGATAGCATTATTTTTCACGCATTATTCAACGCAACAAGCTTTACACTACTTGTCATAGGAGGCTAGTCAGTGAGAGACCGCATTACGGAAAAATTTATATCTGCCCGTAAGGCTCAACGCACCCTGTTTATGCCATACTTAACCGCAGGTTATCCACATCCAAGAGAAACTGTTAACTTGTTATTAACTCTAGAAAAAAGTGGTGCGGATGCGGTCGAATTAGGAATCCCTTTTACTGACCCACTTGCTGATGGCACTACTATCCAAAAAGCTAATGAAATAGCGCTAAACGCGGGGACTACATTTTCCGGATGCCTCCGTTTAGTTGAAGAGGCCCGGAGACAAGGATTATCAATTCCCGTCCTACTAATGGGTTACGCCAACCCATTTGTTGCCTACGGAGAAGAAAAGGCAGTCATAGATGCAGCAAATGCTGGAGCAGATGGTTTTATCGTAGTAGATCTGCCTCCGGAAGAATCCAGGGATTTTGTGGAAATTTGCAGACAAAAAAACATGTCGTTCGTACCCTTGATATCTCCTACAACCACCAATGAACGCATCGAATACATCTCGCAAATCGCAGACACGTTCCTGTATTGCGTGAGTGTAACCGGTACTACAGGAAAAAGAGAAACTCTACCCCCTGATTTAAAAACATTTATCCAGCGCATTAAAGAAAAGACAGATCTGCCTTTAGCAGTCGGTTTTGGCATCTCCACACAATCACATGTAACACAAGTTGGAAAAATTGCAGATGCCGTCGTGATGGGCTCTGCTATAATCTCGGTAATTGATGCTGCAGGCGAGGTAAATGCTGCGCAGCACATAAGGGAGTTTGTTAGTCACATAACAGCACATGACGACAGGCAATAACAGCATCCAATTGAACCTATCAATTCTGTTGTCAGATGAGAAAAACCTATAAGGAGATGGCGTGATGCCAGTGCGTGGTGTCCGCGGTGCTATCACCGCTTCGGAAAATTCCAAGGAAGCAATTTTAAGTGCAACCAAAAAACTGCTCGAAGAAATGATCATATCTAATAAAATTCAAAAAAATGATATCGCGTCAGCCTTTTTTACAACTACAACAGACCTAGATGCAGAATTTCCAGCGGTTGCTGCACGACAATTAGGCTGGACAATGGTACCACTGATGTGCGGAAACGAAATGGCCGTGCCTGGAAGTCTACAAAAGGTTATCCGCGTAATGCTACATTTAAATACAGACCAAAACCCCGAAGACATTCAGCATATTTACTTAGGCAAGGCACAATCTCTACGTCCTGAATTGGGACGAGACAAATAGAAAATGCGTAACAGGAACATTCAACTGATACCTGATGCTGAAGCAATCCAAATTCAATTACCTTTATTTGAAGGACCTCTTGATTTGTTGTTACGACTGCTACAAAGAGAGGACCTAGATATTACTGAAATTTCACTCCTGCAAGTTGCTGACCAATATTTGGAAGCAGTCCATGCCCGTGAGATTACCAACCCGAAAGAATTAGCGGAATTCGTTTCAATAGGTGCACGCCTTATTCAAATGAAATCGAGAGCGTTGCTACCTGAAAAAAATGAGCCTAATGAAGAAGATTACTTTGAGGAAGATCCTGCACATGAGGGCTTAGATCTTGTCACTATGCTACGTGAATACCAACGATTTCAATCGGTTGCAACCGAGTTAGGGGAACGTCAAAAAGCGGGATTACGTGCTTATCCAAAAGGAGGACCTACTGAAAAAGTTGTCCCACCTGCCGGCCTTACTGATATCACTATGTCGGCTCTAACCGAGATTATGGCTAGTGTCCTAGCAAGACCAAAAAAATCTAGGAAAGAATCCA
>CAYFHW010000062.1:0-8086 GCA_964343095.1 uncultured Anaerolineaceae bacterium
TGGATGGGTTGAAGGGTTTCACCCTTAGCGCTCCACCTGTTCCATGTGGTCCTAAGATTAGTCCGACAGCTGCGAAGCCTTCACGAGGTTCAGTACTTTTAGTCGCCAATTTCCAAGCCGACGCGAGCATCTTCTTTGATGGCAGCTACTTTTAAGAGTGAACGAATGGCAGATGCAACTCTCCCGTTCCGACCAATTACACGTCCCATATCGCCATCAGCCACATCAAGATGAATAATCAAACGGTCATCACCTTGATCTTCACTAACTTTAACTTCATCGGGCTCATTTACTAGGGTTTTAGCGACATATTCAACGATGTCTGACATCTTAGAACTCATTATTCTGTTTTCTCCGGTTTGGTATCTTCTGTTTCTGATTCGTTAGAAGTTTCATTAGTTTCTAAATCAATTTCCCCAGCAAGTTCTTCTGTAGAAGGGGTAGCATCCACAGTTTCAGCAGGTTCACTTTCAGAAGTTGCGAGACTCGGACTAGCGTCTTCAGTCTTTTCTGACTCTTGATCTAAAGTATCTGTGGAGATGGGTTCCGGAATAATTCCGCCTGAATCCAGTCTTTTTAAAATTTTTGCAACGGCCTCTGAAGGTTGTGCACCTTGGTCGATCCAATTCTTGATAACATCCTTATTTATGGTTGTTGTGGGCGGATTCGCATGGGGATTGTAGGATCCTAAGATTTCCAAAAAAGCCCCGTCCCTAGGTGAACGTTGATCTGCTACTACAACGCGGTAAAAGTTTTGTCCTTTTTTACCACTTCGTCTTAAACGAATACGAAGCATGTGTCCTCACTGTGTATATATGTCTATTGATGCTAGCTTAATAGTTTCTTATGTGCGCAGTCTATCTATCTAAAATTTCCGAGTGAAGGAATATTACCTCGCATTACTTGTCGGGCGATCTTACGTGCTTCAAAAAATTGTTTAAGTAGTCGATTGACTTCCGCAGGCGTTTGGCCTGAACCTTTTGCAATACGTCTTCGACGTTTTCCATCTATTAATTCTGGACGTTGTCGTTCGCGTGGTGTCATAGATAGGACGATTGCCTCTACATGATCAATATATGATTCGTCCAAATCACTGTTTAAAGTGTTTGCTTTCATTTGATTAAAGCCTGGTAGCATCTGTGCTATTTGAGTTAATGAGCCCATTTGTTTAACTTGTTTTAGCTGTTCGATGAAATCCTGGAGATCGAAAGTCCCTTGTTTTAGCTTCTCATTCATTTTTTCTGGGTTATCGTTACCCACCGAAGCCTTGGCTTTTTCTACCAAACTTAAAACGTCCCCCATGCCTAAGATCCGGCTAGCAATTCTTTCAGGGTGAAAGATTTCAAGGGCATTTGGTGTTTCTCCAGTCCCCATAAATTTAATTGGTACGCCAAGAACTTCTCGAAGACTTAATGCGGCACCTCCACGTGCATCTCCATCAATTTTTGTTAGTATCACGCCTGTAATATTGGTGTGTTCGTGGAATTCTTTTGCTGCGTTCACTGTATCTTGCCCAGCCATGGAATCTGCTACAAATAAGATTTCATGTGGTTTGACTTTGGTATATATTTCTTTAATTTCATTCATTAGTGCTGTATCTATGTGCAGGCGACCTGCAGTATCAATAACAACATGTGAGGCATTGATTTCTTTTGCACGTTTTATTGCATTTCGAGCGATTTCAACTGGAAGTTGAGAGTCCTGTTCTTTATAGCAGGGGATATCTACCTGTTGTGCTAAAGACGCAAGTTGTTCTATTGCAGCTGGGCGATAGACGTCACAGGCAGCAACTAAAGGGTTAAGTCCTTGCCCCTTTAAGTAGTTTGCGAGTTTTGCAGTACTCGTTGTTTTACCTGACCCCTGCAGTCCTGCCATTAAGACAATGGTTGGTGGGTCTGGTGATCTTAATAGTTCACTGGAGTCAGTACCCAGGGTAGCTACCATTTCTTGATTTACGATATCTATTATCTGTTGAGCAGGGGTCAAGCTCTTGAGGATGCCTGTTCCGGATGCTTTTGTCCGTATGCGAGATATAAGTTCTTTGACTACGCGAAAGTTTACATCAGCTTCAAGTAGTGCAAGTCTCACATCACGTAGAACGGTATCCAAATCTTTTTCCGTTACGGAGCCATGGTTCCCAAAGCGCTGAAATGCTGCCTGTAAGTTGCTGGTCAGTGAGTCAAACATCTTTGTTTATATAGCCCATGGGGTACCTTTGTTCAGGTATTGGTGCTTAAAGGCCTTAGCTCAATCCTTTTTCTGCAACGAGTGCACATAAATCTGATAACCGACAGGCATATCCCCATTCGTTGTCATACCATGCAGCAATTTTAACCATGTTTCCTGCGATTACATTTGTTGATTGTCCGTCCACTATGCTTGATCTTTCATCTGCTTTCATGTCCATAGAAACAACAGGGTCATGAGTGATCCCAAGGATTCCGTTCATTTCATTCGTGGCAATTTTTTCAATTGTAGTGTTCACTTCTTCAACGCTTGTTTCACGTTCAGTTAGAGCAACTATTTCAACAATTGAAACAGTTGGTGTAGGCACTCGATAGGCTAATCCATCCAGTTTGCCTTCGACCTCTGGAATAACTAGGCGTAATGCGCGCGCAGCACCTGTCGAAGTTGGTACGATATTCATGCCACCTGACCGCATCTCTCGCGGATTGCTTCCACCTGCTTGGTCCAGAATTTTTTGTGAACTTGTATATGAGTGGACTGTGGTCATTTGACCTTTAACGAACCCAAAATTATCTACTAAGACTTTCACAACCGGTGCTAATCCATTCGTTGTGCAGCTCGCGTTTGAAATCACATGATGCTCGTCAGAGTTATACAATTTGTCATTTACTCCTAGAACAATAGTGATATCTTCATTTTTTGCAGGCGCACTGATGATTACTTTTTTTACGCTGTCGCTTCTATGTTCGGCGGCTTTTGTTGCGTCAGTGAAAAAGCCAGTAGATTCAATAACTATTTCTGTTCCAACAGATTCCCAAGGGATGTTTCCAGGTTCGCGTTCGTTAAAAACATTCACTAGGCGACCATCAATTTCTATACCATCTTGAGTTGGTTTAACTTCACCTTGCCAGCGACCATAATTGCTGTCGTATTTAAGTAAATTTGCACTAGTTTCGTTATCCACCAAATCATTTACCGCTACAACTTGCAGTTTGTCTGCATGTCTTTCATTAATGGTTTTCATAACTTGGCGTCCAATTCGGCCGAATCCGTTAATCCCAACTTTAGTTACCACTTGATACTCCTCATATATGTTTTTTTAAACTTCGCACTCTAAACATTAATGGTGCGGGCCAGCTTGCACCAGTGCTGCTAATGAAGCGGGAGTCATAAAAGGACTTTTATAACCTGCCCAACCTGCACTTATGGCAACACTACCATGTGAAATTATGCTGTTTATATCAAATATTTCGCCACCGATATAGAGACTGCTTGATTTTTCGTATCCCATTAAATTGTAGCATTCATGGAATCGCAAACTTGGATCCCAAGATTTATTTTCATCTGTGCCTATGATTGCTGTAAAAAAACGGTCTAGACCTGTTGATTGAATCCTTTTGGTTGCTTCACCATATGGCCATCGTGAAATAACTCCAATTTCTGCAAGTTCTCGGATTTTATCTAATGCCATTCCTATGCCATCAAAAACTAACAGGTGCTTTAAACTGCTCCGTCGTTCCATTCGTAGACATAGTGCTAGGCAGGCTTGTTGCATTTCCTTGTTTTCTATTAACAGGGAAATTACATCTTCCCATGGCCGTGTACGGTACTCTTCTACAAGTGGAAGTGAATCGATTCTTTTTCCAAGAGTACTTAGAATTGCCTCTTCAATTGTGTAACTCCAAGCAGTCCGATCATCGATGAGGGTTTCATCTAAGTCAAAAATTACACAATCATAACTATTAGGATTTTCATATCGGATAACCATTAAGAGATTCTGTATTTATTTAAAGCTTCTTGGTAGTCTTCTGGTGTATTTAAATCCATCAAGCAGGAATCATCGGTTTCAATTTCTGAAATTGTTTTAATTTTTCGTAATACTCCTTTTAAACCTAATTCTTTTTCAGTTGCAGATATCAAAAGATGACGAAATTTTCCATTTAGTAGTACTGGATGGCCATGCTTCCCTTGATGATTCGGGCGCGTTGCTTCATTTTTTTTATCTAAGTGTGTTTCGAATAGCTTCTTAATAAGTGTTTTAGTTCTTGGCTGATCTATATTCAGGATCAAAATTGTGTTTGCAGTAGCACTTACGGCTTTAGCTCCAACACGTAGGGAGCTAGCACGACCTTGGTGGTAAAGAGAATTTGATACTATTCGTACATCAAGATTGCGAAGGTTCCTACGGATTTCATCAGAATGATATCCAAGCACTATAACAATTTCATCGGCACCGCCTTCTTTAAGTTGATTTATTTGGTAATTAATCAAGGGTTCGCCAAACCAGTCCAACATTGCTTTGGGTTTGCCCATGCGAGCTGATATTCCAGCAGCTAAAAGTATGCAGGAGTTCATGA
Organism: uncultured Anaerolineaceae bacterium; assembly: GCA_964343095.1. Taxonomy (GTDB): domain Bacteria; phylum Chloroflexota; class Dehalococcoidia; order Tepidiformales; family Tepidiformaceae; genus JAKUNN01. The sequence continues at coordinate 4,545 of CAYFHW010000062.1, forward strand.
CTCAACGCTTCTTACGTTAGTGTTTTCACGTCGATATTCTAGAGGCAATAGTTGCTCTACAGCTTTTGCAATTTCTTCAGTTAGCGATGCAACATTTTCATTATTTGGATTCTCTCTTGTGACCGTAATAGGTGCGCCAATATTTAATGCTAGAGGAGGTCTTGTAACTAAATGAAAAGGTGTTTTAACTTTGTCTGTAAGCGAAACGCCGCAAGGAATGATAGTTGCACCTGATCGTAATGCTAAAACGGCCGTACCACGATGAAATCTGCCCATTCTTCCAGTACGGCTACGTGTTCCTTCTGGAAACATAACTAATGTATTACCCTCTCGAAGCAGATCCTCAGCTTGTTTCATGGCCTCTACATCCCCTTTGCCTCGTTCAATTGAAAACGCCCCGAACCAAGCCATAATTTGTCTCCAAAAAGGTATTAAAAAGAGTTCACTTTTGGCCATGTATCGCATCCGTAAAGGAAGAGCAATAGTGAGAACTACGACATCGAGATTGTTTTGGTGATTAGAAACTACAATTCGTGGGCCTGCGTTTGGAATTTGTGTTAGACCTTCGACTCGTAATTGAGCAAATAAGAAGACTATTAATCGGCCGAATTGTAGGAATAACCAATAAAAACGTGAGGAGTATTGTAGTAAGGGTAAATGGACAATGCGTAGTATTTTGATAAGCATTAGACTGCGAACTTATTAATGTGCATGACTGCCATGTGAACCATCTCTTTTACGTTATTTATACCAGTTTCTATGACTATTGCATCTGTTGCAGGACGTAAGGGGCTGATAGTACGTGAGCTATCTATTACATCTCTGTTCCTGATGATTTCTGCAGTTTGATTTTTTGTTTGGGATGTTTCAGCATGCCTACGTTCTGTACGGATCGTTTCGGGGGCTTGCAAAAAAAATTTTATTGGTGCATTTGGTAGAACTACTGTACCTATGTCTCGACCAGCCAAAATTGAAGGGACATCTTCCGCAAATTTTCTCTGTAGATCGACCATATAATTTCTTATGCCTGCAAGTGCACTGTACTGGCTAACAAACATTTCGATTTCTGCAGTATGCAAAAGTTCGGTCACATCTTCATCTTCGATTGTTATTCGTGCCCATTGGTCCGTTGTAATTGCAATGCCGATTGTTTTAGTTAATTTAGTACAGGCATCTGCATCGTTTGGTGGGACCTTTTCGTTGATTGCTAAAAATGTAATAGCGCGATACATAAGCCCTGTATCTAAAAAGGAAATTCCAAAGATTTCAGATAGCGCACGACCTAAAGTTGTTTTGCCTGATGCTGCAGCACCATCGATCGCTATAGGTAGAACACTTGCATTAAGAGTGTTTTTCTTCATTGCATATTTTCCGTTCCTTTAAATGGTGCATAAAGTGTAGTTATTTCATCTGAACTCAAATTGCGGAAATCACCTATTTTTAAGCTTCCAAGATTCAGGAATCCGATGCGAACTCTTCTCAATGTTTGAATTCTCCTTTGCATTACCCCCATCATTCGACGAATTTCTCGATTTTTGCCTTCCTGCAATGTTATTAAAAGCCAGCGATCCTCTTCTGAATCTGATGCGTTTGACTCCCTCGCTCTTTCCACAGCAGTAGCTTTTAGAAGTTCTCCGTTTTCGTAGATTCCTCGCATTAAACGTAAACGTTGTACTTTTCCTAGCGGGCGGTCTATTTCAACAAGGTATTCCTTTTCCACTTTATATTTTGGGTGAGTTAGCAAATTGGTGAGTTGCCCATCATTTGTGAGTAAAATCAAACCTTCTGACTCAAGGTCAAGTCTCCCGACTGGGTGTATCTTTATATCTTTTTCCCCTAAAAGATCTAGTACTGTTTTTCTCCCACGATCATCGCGTGCAGAGGTTAATACCCCAGGTGGTTTATTTAATGCTATGTACTGATATCTTTGAAAGCTAATTGGAATATTATCTACGGTGATGAGATCAACGACGGGATTCGCTCGAGAGCCTAAAATATTCTCAATTTTTCCATTTACAGCAACTCTATTACTAACGATCATTTTTTCGGCATCTCGACGAGACGCAATTCCTGCGTTAGATAGAATTTTTTGCAGACGTTCAGTAGACATCAATAGGTTTAGTGTACTTCCGATTTAAGTTAGTTAACTATTGCAATAGTTAACTAACTTAAAGAAATAGCTTTGATGCGTATCATTGTCTGCCTATTATTGATAACATCTGTAAATCTCTTTTGCCTAAATAGGAGGTTATTGTGAAAGCTGCAGTATTACATGGCGTTGATCAGCCACTTTTGATTGAAGATATTGATATCGATGAACCTAGAGCAGGTGAGGTTCTCGTAAAGACTAGCGCGACTGGTGTTTGCCATTCGGATCTGCATTTTATGGAAGGACTATATCCGACTAGATTTCCTGTCGTTTTGGGGCATGAATCTGCTGGTGTGGTTGAAAAAATTGGTGAAGGTGTGACGAATGTGGCCCCCGGTGACAGAGTCGTGGTTGCCTTTGTTGCATCCTGTGCGATTTGTGATAATTGTGTCCAAGGAAAACCCTACCTATGTACAGGAGGGCAGGCTTTAGCACGCCATGATCGTTTATCTTTTGGTGGGGAGAATGTTACACAATTTGCAGGGATGTCTGCTTTTGCGGAGCATCAGCTTATAAGCGCTAGTGCCTGTGTTCCTGTTCCTGACGATGTGCCAATGGAAGTTGCTGCACTTGTTGGTTGTAGTGTTATGACTGGAGTTGGTGCTGCTTCAAATACGGCACGTATTGAGGTCGGCTCGACCGTTGCTGTTGTTGGATGTGGAGGTGTTGGTTTGAATGTAATTCAAGGTGCAATTGCATCTGGTGCTTCACGTGTCATCGCGGTAGATATGCTTGAGAACAAGCTTGCTTCTGCTAAGGAGTTTGGTGCCACAGATGTAGTTGATGCATCATCTGGTGATCCTGTAGCTGCTGTACAGGATCTTGTCCCAGGTGGTGTAGATTATGCGTTCGAAGCAATTGGACTGACAGCTACAGCAGAGCAATGTTTTGAAATGATTAAACGTGGGGGAAGAGCAGTTATTGTTGGTATGCTTCCAGCTGCTTCATCAGTGACGCTCCCAGGGGCTGCTTTTCTTGGTGAAAAGGGAATGATTGGTTCCTTCTATGGTTCTACCAGACAAACTCATGACATGCCTTGGTTAATGGAACTGTATAGACAAAAGCGTTTAAAAATTGATGAGCTTATCTCTCGAAGATATGATCTTAATGGCATTAACGATGCCTTTGCTGCTTTAAAGAACGGTGAGGTAAACCGGAGTGTGATTGTTTTTGAGGAATAAAGTATTTAGAGCGAAATAAATTAAGAAAACCTTGATTTATCAAGGTTTTTCTTAATTTTCTAATGAGGCAGTTACGATAATTTCAGGGACACTAGCAAGTGCTTTTGAAACTGGACAATTTTCTTTTGCTTGTGTAACTAGTTCTTGAAAGGTCTCTTCGTTAATCCCTGGTACCTTCGCTTCGCAATAAAGTTCTATTTTTGTGATTGTAG
>CAYFHW010000063.1:0-8044 GCA_964343095.1 uncultured Anaerolineaceae bacterium
AAGTAAAGCTACTAAAACATGAGGTACGCCCCATTGGCTGTGGTATCTCTCTCTCACGATTTCTTGCGAGCGGGAGAGGACTTGCTGGGCTTGTTCTGTGAACCTGTCTTGTCGCATCATGATTAAATCCTTATTCCTATGACTGCTTATCATTCAAATGTCTGGCATCACTTTCGACGATGGGTGATTGTATCTGTGTTCCTGACAGACGATTTAATTCTGCCCGTATCCTGACCATTTCTTCCTGAAGATCACGTATTTGCTCATGAAGTTTTAATACGACTTCAACGCCTGCTAGGTTTACTCCTAATTCATCAATCAATCGTTGTGCTTGGCGTATTCGTCGAATATCAGCATTCGAGTACATACGGATATTCCCGGTTGTTCGATGTGGTTGGATGAGCCCTACTCGCTCGTAGTAGCGCAATGTTTGTTGATGTAATCCAACTAGGCGGGAAGCAATAGAAATTACATAACAAGGCTCATTATCATTTTTGACATCGTCTTGAAAACTACTCATTATGTTGCACCTCAGTGTTTTGACTACGTAATTGTTCGAAAAGCTGGCGTTGGTTAGCGCTGATTTGTTTAGGCAATTCAATTTTTATTTTTACAAACAGATCACCAATCTGGTTATTGGCATTAAGTACAGGCATCCCCTTTCCTCGAAGTCGAATTTTTTGGTCACTTTGAGTTAGTTCAGGGACAGTAACGCGTACTCGTCCATTAATTGTTGGGGCTTCTACCTCTCCACCTAAAATGGCATCGAGGAATGATATCGACACCTCTGTGATTAAATTGTTGCCAGCTCTTTCGAACGTTTTATGTGGCTGGACATTAATATTCAAATATAAGTCACCTGTCGGTCCATTTTCATATCCTGGACTTCCCTCACCCTGAATACGAATTCGTGATCCAGTTTCAACGCCTGGTGGAATTTTTACTTCTAGCCTCTTTGGACGTTCTGTTTGTCCTCTACCTCGACATGAGGGGCAAATATTTGCCGTTACATACCCCTGACCGGAGCAGCCTTCGCAAGGAGATTGTGAATTCAAGGAAATAGTTCGTGCGGTACCATTCGCAGCCTCTTCCAGTGTTATTTCTGCTGTAACATCTATATTGTTACCACGTTGTGGGACTCTTCTTGTATTTCTTCCCCCTCCAAAAAACCCCTCAAAAATTGAACCTATGTCTCCAAAATCACCGCGGTTGAATCCTGAATGTTGTTGTGCTTGTGAATATTGTTCAGCTTCATTCCAACGGTCGCCGTAAATATCATATTTCTTTTTTTTCTCGTCGTTACCAAGAACGTCGTAGGCTAGTTGAATTTCTTTAAAACGGGCCGCTGCCACCTGATTGTTAGGATTGATATCGGGATGAAAGCGTCGAGCTAATTTACGATATGCTGATCTAATTTCTTTAGTCGAAGCGTTAGCAGTGACCCCAAGTGTTTCGTAGTAGTTACTTGCCATGGGTACATTATAACATCTATTGTAATAGTTGCTACTAAACTTGATAATAATATTGTTAAGTTTAGGTACACTTACTTTTGGCTAACTTCATTTTGACTCAGGGTTACTCAGGGTAATAACTTTTCTTTGGTACTTTGTTGGTACATGTACTGAAGACTATATATTTCTCTAAGCAAGGTTTAGGAAAAAGGGTTTAATGGGGTGTGAACTACGTCAACTACGGGTGTTATTGATAAATGTCCTGTTTTCTTGCATTGACCTATTGTTTTTTCAATATCTAAATAATCTTCGGCTTCCAACAAAAGAAAGAAGGTATGTAGAGACGGATTAAGGACAAAGTATTTTATGTCAACATTATTTTCTTCTGCATTTTTCCCGATTTGTTTCCATAGGGCCACTGTCTCCACATCTTCATTAGGAGGCCCGTAACAATTTTCAGCAGAATGCTGGTGGGTAATGTGATAAGTTGTCAATTATTACTCTAGGTCTTTGCTTATTCTTGATTTAGGACAGTGACTTCCAGTTTATTTCCTGGAGCCATTGCAATGCGAACCACTTTATCATCTTCAGTTAGAGCTTCTACATCCATACCTACGTTTCGCCAGCCTTTCGGGAAGCCAAGTCCTTCATTTTCAAGTGCTTCCAAATAAAAGTAACTCATAGTTAACGGGTCCATATAAAAATCGCTGCTCGTCCAATTGTTTGTGTCTATTTCTCCTTTACGCATTCTTTGTGAAGCAAAAATTGTTATATCTTTGTTGATGTATCTTTCGTCTGCAGAATCTGCCATTTTCTCGCTCCTTGTCGTGTTCAGTCCTAGTTTGCCTCTTTTTATTTATTTGTGAAACCCTTTTCTACCGCTCCCGTTAAATTAATCCAGAGTTCAAGTAGTGTAGATTATTACGTAGGGGTGTTGAATGTTGTTCATTGCAAACAAAGTTTTTTCAATACTTTCTCTCTGTATTGGGATTGGCTTGCTTATTTTTGTAATTGGCGTTCAAGGTCAATCTATGAATGAGGCGGTAATACTGGGTCTTTTGTTAATTTTTAATGGAATTATTAGGTTAGTTTTTCAAAAAATGGATAACTGAACAATTTACTTACGCCGAAAACAAGTAATTACTTTTGTCAAAAATGTTCTATCGTTAGTATGACTACCGTTGGAGTTGCATAAATGCATAAGGGTCCCATTTTAATACTCGCTTCTGGTGAAGATGCTGACTTGGAAACGATTATTTTTGGTGCTCGGTTGGCTTCGCGAACAAAGTCTAATTTAGTGATTATCTATGTTATTGAAGTTGATCTTGTCTTACCTGTCACTGCGGATTTAGATTCTGAGGTTCAACGTGCGGAAGATTTGTTACGACGTTTAAAAAGTGATGCAGATTACAGCAAAAATCTAATAGAAACACAATTGTTGCAAGCTAGGGAAAAAGGTACAGCACTTGTCGATGAGGCTGTTACTCAGGACGCAGAGGCAATTGTGTTAAGCGTTGATTATGATCGGCGTTTAGGTGGATTCGAAATCAGTGATGATACTCGTTATATACTTGAACATGCTGGTTGTGCGGTCTGGCTTGTCAGACAACCTCTCGCAAATAGTTTGGAGGTTTGAAAAAAAGTGCGTGTGATAATTATGGGCTGTGGACGGACTGGTGCAGCGATTGCAGAGGCATTAGATCTAGATGATCATGTCGTTACGATTATAGATCGTGATGCGAGCCAATTTCGGCGACTAGCGCCTGAATTTAGCGGGACTCGTATTGTTGCAAATGGAATGGATCAAAAAGATCTAGAGAATGCTGGTATCGGTCAGGTAGATGCTTTTGTTGCGGTAACGCAAGGGGATAATCGTAATTATTTTGCTAGCCAATTGGCAAGCGAGATTTATGAAGTTGAACATGTTTTGTGTCGTGTCAAAGATCCTCAACGGGAAGTTATTTTTAGGCAACTTGGTGTTAAAACTTATAGTCCCACTAGTAGTGGTGCTACTACTATGGTAGCGATGTTACTGGGTGGAGAAGGCTCTTAGTGTGTATTTGATTATTGTGGGTGGCGGAAAGGTAGGATTTTTTCTGGCGCAGGAGCTGATTGAAAATAACCATGAAGTTTTGGTGATAGAGAAAGATAATTCTAGGGCTGAACAATTACACGATGTACTTGGTGGTTCAGTTCTTGCGGGAGATGCTTGTGAAGCATCTGTTTTGGAGGGTGCAGGTGTTGGACGTGCCGATTTAATTCTAGCAGTTACGGGTGATGATGAAGACAATTTTGTTGTTTGTGAGATTGCCCGTTTCTATGGTTCAGCTAGGCCTATTGCTCGAATTAACAATCCGCAAAATGATTTAGTTTTCAAGCGCAGGGGTATTGAGACCACAATTTCTGCGACAGAGGCGATTTTATCGCAAATAGAACAGGAATTACCTGATACTCAATTTGTTCCCATTATGAAATTGCATCATGGATTGGAACTCGTTGAACTTAAGTTAAATAGTACGTCACCAGTCATAGGGGATTCTCCTATTGGATTAACGCTCCCTTCCGAGTCCCATATAGTTTTGATTATTGATTCTGAGGGAATTCCTAAAACCCCGTCCGAAAAAGTTCAATTATCTGCAGGTGATTCGCTTGTTTTAATTACACGGGTTGAAAACCGTTCACTTGTGCGACAGTTAATTATTGGTAGTTCTCAAGATCTGGATACTTAGTAGAATACTCGGTATATGGTAGCCAACAGTCAGGCGTTCACAGTTGCTTATTTGGGTCCTCCAGGCACCTTTGGAGAGGAGGCTGCTCTTCTTACAGCAAAAAATGCAGTACAGCTTCCGTGTCCTTCACACACGTCTGTTGCCTCAAAAGTTGATGCTGGTGAGGCCGATATTGGAATCCTAGCTATTGAAAACCTTATTACTGGCTCGGTCGCCGAAACATTGGATATTCTTGTTGATGAAACGAGTCTAAGTATTCAAAAGGAAATATTGTTGCGAATCGAGCACAACCTAATTGCTAAAACCAGACTAGAACTTTCTGAAATCGAATTGGTATATAGCCACCCCCAAGCTTTAGCCCAATGCCGCCATTTTCTTGAGGAAAATGGGTTAAGTGCTTTTATTGAACCAGCACTTTCGACGACGCATGCAGTTGAATTAGTCATGGGTAGCCAATTAAAAGCTGGCGCAATTGCCAACTATCGTGCTGCTGCCCGTTATGGGGGCGAGGTTTTAGCAAGTTCGATCCAAGATACTAGTAATAATGTCACCCGGTTTATTGTTTTAGGTGATAAGGAAACTTCTCCTTCCGGGGATGATCGTACTTCGATTGCACTTTGGTTTGACGATGATAAGCCTGGTTTACTTACAGCGGTGCTTACTGAATTTTCAGGTCGGGGTATTAATTGTATGAAGCTTGAAAGCAGGCCAACTCGTGCAAATTTAGGTGAATATGTGTTTCTTATTGATTTTGAGGGACACATACAAGAAGAACGATGCAGTAAAGCGTTAACTGAAATTTCAAAGTTGGCTTCACGGATAAAAATTTTTGGCAGTTATCCAAAAGGCACTTTAGGTGATTGATTTTTAGATCTTGTGAGTGAGATTGTTTTGCTCATAAAGGCATGTCTATGACAGGATCTAGTGCGAACCAGTAGATGAAATGAAAAATATAGAAGTTAATGCCCTAAGTAAAAATTTTAAAGATCTTACTGCAGTTGATAAAGTTTCTTTCGACGTTAATAAGTCTGAAATTTTTGGTTTTCTTGGTCCTAACGGTGCAGGAAAAACAACCACTATATCTATGCTATGCACGCTACTTAAACCAAGTGCAGGGACTGCACTTGTTGGAGGCTACGATATTATTTCGGATCCCGGGAGTGTTCGGAGAGAGATCGGGATTGTTTTTCAAGATACAACATTAGATGAGCGTCTTACTGCTCGTGAAAATCTTACATTCCATGGTGAATTATATGGTATGCCCCGTGCTGAAATTGGAGCGCGCGCCGATGCTCTCTTGGCTCGTGTTGGCCTTACTGCACGCGCAGCTGATCCTGTAGCTGTATTTTCCGGAGGTATGCGTAGGCGGCTCGAACTTGCTCGTGGTTTGATGCATAAGCCTGCGGTGTTGTTTCTCGATGAACCTACAATAGGGCTTGATCCTCAATCGAGGCGTAACTTGTGGGATTATGCTCGATCGTTAAGGGATAGCGAGGGAGTTACAATTTTTCTGAGTACACACTATATGGATGAAGCGGAAGCTTGTGATCGGATAGCTGTAATAGATTACGGTGAAATTATTGCTCTTGATACTCCTGCTGCACATAAATCTGCTCTCGGTGGTGACGTTGTGTCGGTAACAGGTCCTGATCTTGAAGTATTATCAAGTGAAATTGCTCAGACCTTTGATATTGATCCAAGAATCGAAAATGAAACGGTTGAGTTTAATATCCAACAGGGAGCTAATTTTATCCCAACATTATTGGATAAATTGGAGCAATCTGTGGATTCAGTTTCACTACGAAACCCTACTTTAGATGATGTTTTTGTCTCTCTTACTGGGCATCAGATACGTGATGGTGATATAAGTACCACGGAAAAGATGCGTAACGTTCAGCGACAAGGATGGGGGAGAAGACACTGATGGATATTCCTTTAATAGGGAAAAATGCTCGGGTATCTGATAAAAAGGTAGCAGGAATTCATTTCTTGAATGTTGTGCGAGTGGTGTGGTTGCGTGAAATCTTAATTTATTTCCGTGACCGTCCTCGAGTAATTTCAGCGTTTATGATGCCGATAGTGATGCTTATTCTTTTCGGGGAAGGCCTTGGAGGCATTATAGAGCTACCGGGAATTAGTTATCGCCAGTTTATTTTCCCCGGCATGGTTGCCATGATCGTGCTAATGAATTCAATTTTTGCTGGTGTCACCATAGTTACAGATCGTCAGTTTGGATTTCTTCGGGAAATGTTGGTTGCACCAGTTAGTCGTACGGCAATAGCTGTAGCAAAAATATTTGGCGGTGCAACTATTGCGCTTATTAATGGGGTGGTTTTGTTTGCCTTTGCCCCCTTAATGGGCATAGATATTTCTTTTTTGATTGTTGTGAAATTAATGGGATTAATACTTCTCGTTGGCTTCATGTTGACAGGTATAGGTGTCTCTATTGGTTCGAGATTACGTACACCTGAAAGTTTTCAAATGCTTTCACAGGCGATTATTTTTCCTGCAATGTTTCTGTCTGGTGTTTTTTTTCCGGTTAACAACACGGCTAAATGGCTAGACTTTTTTGTGCAATTTAATCCTATTACTTATGCCGTTGCTCCAATACGTGAAATAGGGCTTGGGAATGAGTTGGAAAAGGTCCAACCTGAGGTTGCTGCTAGTTTGATAAATATCCAAGCTTTTGGACATACTTTTACGATACTTGAAGAGCTTGCTGTTGTTGCTGGTTTTAGTCTTCTTATGCTTTGGCTTGCAGTCCGTGGAGTGCGTAACGCAAGTTAGAATTTTGCTTCCCCTGTTAAAGCTATTTTCTTGAAAGGTATGCTTCAATTTGTTTAGCTTCTGTCAGTTTTTTTTCTGCAAAAAGCTGTCTTTGTAGTTCATTTTCATCGCACATTTCGAGTACACGTTTATGAAGTTCCTCAGGCTGCGCTAGAAGTTTTTGTGCTTCTGTTTCCAATTGTGTGATTCTGTTCATCAGTTGTTCGCGTATTTTTACAACCTCCTCTTTTTTTGCTGCTGTTGCCTCTTGGAGTGGTCGAAGTGCATGTCGCCATGTAGCAGCAGTCTTTACTTTTGCTTCTAGCTCACACACTTCCTCTTCAAGGGTTATAAGGGTTTTTAAAAGGCTGTTTTCATTAGCTTCTGGTTTGAAGGGCTTATTTTTCATTTAATTTTTTTATCGTAATTTCTGGAAGAATTTCCGTATATCTTCAATAAAAAGTTCTGGTTCTTCTGCAGGACCAAAATGTCCACCCCTAGGATGTTCTGTCCAATGTATGAGGTTTGCATTTTCCTCAACCATTTTTTTGGGAGTATAAACAAGATCTTTTGGGGAAACCGCGATACCCAAAGGCGTTTCTCTCGCTAATATTGGGTTTTTTGGAGGATCAATTTTTGCGCGAAATGTATGCCAATACCATCGTGCACTCGTAAAAAAACTGTCAGTAAGCCAGTAAATGCTTACTAGGTCCATTAAAAATTTTCTCGAAAAAGCTTCTTCGATGTTGCCGCTATTGTCACTCCAATTTCGTCGACGTTCTAATAGCCATGCTGCTAAGCCTACTGGCGAATCATGAAGTGCATAGGCAAGTGTTTGAGGATCGTTTGTGTGTACTGCGACATGAGATAATGCGCTTGCCCAGCGGGTTTCCAAATGCTCGTACCAATCTGTTTCCTCTGGAGCAAAGTCTTCCTTATTTAGCCTACTGGTAGGGCCATTTATGAGAGGTAGGAGTGTTTCGAGGGTACTTGGAGGAGCAGAATCTGGCTTTTGTTCAGGGCTTCTTCTTGCCCCCGATGCCATTGTTAAATAAACACCAATGACATGTTCAGGGTGTCGTTGCCCTAATTGCTGTG
>CAYFHW010000064.1:0-7981 GCA_964343095.1 uncultured Anaerolineaceae bacterium
GATTTATCACAAAAAGTTACCAAAGATATTGAAAAATTAAGCTCATTAATTTACGAATTAGCGGACCAGGAATTTAACATCGCTAGTCCTCAACAATTAAGTGAAATTCTTTTTGAGAATTTAGGACTTCCACCAACACGAAAACTCAAACAAGGTTTCAGCACCGATCAAAGAGCTTTAGAAAGTTTACGTCTAGTACACCCGATTATCGACAGTATTCTCGAATACCGGCAACTTACGAAATTGAAGTCGACATATTTGGATTCTTTACCTTCATCAGTCGCAAACGATGGACGGATCCATTCAGACTTTCAGCAAACAATAACTGCAACAGGACGACTCTCCAGTGCAAATCCAAATTTACAAAATATTCCTGTTCGCACCGAAATTGGAAGAGAAATACGAAAAGCTTTCCAAGCAAATGCTGCTCAAGGCGCACAACTTGTCGGTGCTGATTATTCCCAAATCGAACTACGTGTATTAGCACATGTATCCGAAGACGAAGGATTAATTGAAGCATTTTTGAACGATGAAGATATCCATACAGCAACAGCCGCAAAAGTCTTTTCGATTGGCCAAGAAAGCGTTACTAGAGAAATGCGCGATACAGCAAAAATGATTAACTTTGGCATCATTTATGGCATGGGCGAATTTGGACTAAGCAGTAGAACAGGGCTCTCAAGATCCGATGCTAGTGAATTTATCGAAACGTACTATCAAAAATACCCCGGCATCAAGCTGTGGCAAGACCAAACACTTGAAAACACAAGAAAAAATGGTTACGCAGAAACATTACTTGGTCGACGACGCTATTTACCAGGCATTTTGCATCGCAACTTCCAAGTAAGAACTGCCACGGAACGTGAAGCGATAAATATGCCTATTCAAGGCACAGCAGCCGATATTATAAAAGTTGCGATGATTAAGCTACATGCTGAACTACAAGAAAAGAAATTAAGTAGCAAAATGGTTCTTCAGGTACACGATGAACTCATATACGAATGCCCCAAAAATGAAGTTGAAATTATTCAGGAGATGCTGGCAAGGATCATGCCTTCTAGCCTAAGCCTAACAGTTCCACTAAAAGTAGATTTAAAACAAGGAGTTACCTGGGCTTCCATGCAATAAAAAAACTTCTTAATTAAACATCCCTTAATTACATGTTGGCCGTAGGCCAGCAATAAGATCGGAGACCTCGTCTTGCCGAGCCTGCATATTGTCATCAGAATCAATATGAACTGCAACATGGGTCATGCGATTCTCTAAGAAGCATCCCCACGATTCATGATTACCAGTTACTGCACCTTTAATATCAGCTGATTCATCAGCATAAATAGGACTGTAATCACCACCCATCCAACGTCCCAAAACGATATAATTTCCTGCAACAGAATCGAGAGCATCCTCTACTGAAAAAATTTCATACGGATATTCAGCACCAGAAGCTCCAATAAATGTATGGCTCGTACTCATGTTTCCCCCTTATTTCAACAATAACTACCTAATATCATGCAATTCTTCTAGTACCCGACGTGGTGACAACGGGAGTTCCGTAAATCGGTGTCCAGTTGCATCATGGACTGCATTTGCAATAGCAGCTAACGGCGGCACTATCGGACATTCCCCTACACCACGAACACCGTAAGGATGCCCAGGATTAGGAACTTCAACCAAAATGGTCTCAATCATCGGCACATCTAAAGCAGTCGGCATACGATAATCAAGAAAACTACTGTTCTCCATACGTCCATCTTCGCCGTAGTAATATTCTTCATTTAATGCCCATCCGATACCTTGCACGGCACCACCTTGTAATTGTCCTTCAACATAAGATGGGTGAATTGCTGTACCAACATCTTCGGCAACAGAGTACCGTAAAATATCAACCTTTCCAGTATCTGGATCGACTTCAACATCAACGATGTGAACCCCGAATGCTGCCCCAGGCGTTCGTGACATCACTGTACCTTTACCCTGCATAGGACCACCTGTTTCCATTTGCTTAGCTGCCAATTCAGCGAAAGTAAGCTTCTTCTCATCATCACTTAGGTGATTTATCACGCCATCAGAGTATTGAACGTCAGATTCTTCACAAGCCCAAAGTGAAGCAGCACGACTAACCATTTGACGTTGAATATCCAGACCTGCTTCATAAACAGCTTCACCACTCGCATGAGTAGTACGGCTCCCACCAGTGACATCGTTGTGACCAATTGAATCAGTATCAACAACGCTAGGCTTAACTTCGTCATAACCTATACCAAGTGTCTCAGCAAGTTGCATTGCAAGTGAAGCACGAGACCCACCAATATCCGTCGAACCTTCGATAAGATTCACTGTACCGTCAGGATTGACCGAGGCAACTACTGAAGACTGCATTCCTGCATTAAACCAAAAACCGCTTGCAACTCCGCGACCACGATTAGGCCCCTCAATTGGCGAGTTATAGTGTGATGAGGCAAGTGCAGCATCAAGTGTTTCTTCATGTCCAATCCTAGGTACCGTCACGCCGGTGACTTGTTTTGAACCTTCACGTGCAGAATTTTCGCGCCTGAACTTAAGTGGATCAACAGTGCCATTAGCTGCAAGTTCATCGATAAGTTGCTCAATCGCAAAAGCTGCAGCAGTGGCTCCTGGAGCACGATAAGCAGCCACTTTAGGCTTATTTACGACAACGTCGTAAGCATCAATTGAAAAATTTTCAATATCATAAGGGGAGAGCATACACATAGCACCAGCCATAACAGGAGAACCAGGAAATGCGCCAGCCTCATAAGCCATCGTGACTTCCGCAGCAGTGATTTTCCCATCCTTCGAAGCCAGCTTCGCCTTTATCCAACCTCCGCTAGTTGGACCAGTTGCCTCAAATACAGCAGCACGTTCCATTGTTAATTTTACCGGACGACCAATACGACGAGACAAAACAGCAGCCAGAGGCTCCAAATACAAACCTATTTTTCCTCCAAAACCCCCTCCAATCTCCATCGGTATTACCCGTATCTTTGAAACAGAAGTACACAGAATAGAAGCTAATTGAGAACGAACTGCAAAGGCACCTTGCGTACTTGTCCAAACAGTTAATGTACCGTCAGCATTCCAATTCGCAGTTCCGTTATGCGGTTCTATGTAACCCTGATGCACCATTTTCGTAACAAATTCACGTTCCACGGTCATATCTGCTTCGGCAAACGCAGCAGCAATATCACCGCCCTCAAGCTTATTATGTGACGCAATATTCGTAGGCTTCTCAGAAGAACCTGCTAACGTTTTTGTACGCCTATCTTCATCAAGAATAGGAGCACCATCAGACATAGCATCACGAACTTCGAGTACAGGAGTTAACTCCTCGTATTCAACCTTAATTTTAGCAAGTGCAGCTTCTGCCTCATGAGGATTGTTTGCAGCGACAGCTGCGACGGCATGACCACGATATAGAACTTTTTCATTTGCAAGTACATTGTTAGCAGTGTCATCAGACTCACCCGCAATAGCTATAGGAAGATCTGCATGTGTTATAACTGCCAGTACGCCTGGCAAAGCCTCGGCTTCAGACGTATCTATTGAAACAATTCGTGCATGACTGTGTGGACTTCGTAAAACTTTGCCATACACCAAACCGGGGAGGTCTATATCTGCACCATATAAAGCCTTACCGGTAACCTTCTCAGTACCGTCAGGACGAATAGGTCGCGTCCCAATCACCTTATACTCGGGTTTTTCTACAGTTGTCATTACACTCTCCTTCTTAAAATTACTTTTATCCGTTATCGCTAGTTCCTGCAGCTTTTAAAACTGCACGAACAATTTTGTCATAACCTGTGCATCTACAAAGATTCCCTGCCAACCAGAAACGAATCCGCTCTTCATCTAGCTCAGGTTCACTATCAAGCAAAGCTTTAGAAGAAACGATAAATCCTGGTGTACAAATACCACATTGCAAAGCTGCTTCTTCAAGAAATGCTTGTTGTAAAGGATGCAACTTATCACCATCAGCAATCCCCTCAATAGTAGTAATTTCAGCAGCTTCTGCTTCAACTCCAAGAACACAACAGGCATTAGCCACCCTACCATTTAGTAAAACGCTACATGCCCCGCAATTACCATTGTTACAGCCTTCTTTTGTACCAGTTAAACCCAGTTCATCACGAAGAACCTCGAGCAAGCTTTGACGTGGCTCACATAAAAAATCGGTTTCTTCACCATTTAATGTTGTTTGTACCTGAGTACGACGTACTGCCATTTTTAATTCTCCTCAATGCGTTTTAATGCTCGCTCTAAAGCGCGCACTGTTAAAACACGGCTAAGATGGACACGTTGAGCGGCTGACCCACGCATATCCGTTATTGGTGAAGCGGCATTTGCCGCAGCATCTCCTGCAGCAGCGAATGCTACTTCACCTGGTTCTTTTCCAATCAATGCTTCTGCTGCTTCACTAACAAGCAAAGGCGTAGGTGCTACCGCTCCAATTGCGACACGTGCATTTTCAATACGATCACGTGCATCATTTAACGAGAGGCTTACACCAGCATTCGCTACTGCAATATCCATTTCATTACGTGGAATAAAACGGTGAAAATATGCAGCAGAATTGCTACCTGGATTCGGTATAACGATTTGCAACAGAACTTCCCCATCTTCAAGCGCATTTTGGCCAGGGCCTAGGAAAAAATCCTCAACCGGTAACTCACGCACTTGATTAGCAGATCCAACATGTAAGATTGCACCTAAAGCAATCAGAGCTGGGGTCGTATCTGCAGCTGGACTAGCGTTACACAAATTCCCACCGAAACCAGCTCGACTTTGTATTTGAATACCACCTACCAAGGTGGCACAATCAATAAGCGCCGGCAATCTATCTATTATTTCTGCATTTTCATAAATCTCAGCAAACGGAACAGCCGCGCCAATTTCTAAATCTCCAGAACTATTGAAAGCAAATTGTGTCAATTCTGGAATATGTTTGAGGTCAATAACCTGTTCGGCATCAGAACGTCCCTCACGCAATTGGACAATAATGTCTGTGCCACCCGCGAGTAAAACACTTCGTTTTTCATCAGCGAGCGCCGTGTACACATCACCAAGCGATGTAGGGGCGAGATAAGTAATCTCTTGCATGTTAATCCTTTAAATAACGAACCCTGTGAAACCACAGCATCCATTGGTCTTCCGAGATGATAGCATCTTCTCGCTCAAATCACGCTTTTCATCAAAACTCAATCCAATTGAGGCATCTATAGTTCGATAATAGAACGTCCCGAAATCTCCCCCGATGTCAAAGCATCAGTTGCTTCGTTGATTTGATCGAGCGTATATCGTTCAGTCACAAGATCATTGAGGAGAAGATCTCCTTCATTAAACCAGCGCAAAAACATTGGGAAATCTCTATCAGGCCTACAGGAGCCACCAATTGAACCTATGTACTTCTTCTCATTGACCAAAAGATCTCTCGCATCAATTTCAACATTAGTTTGAGGAACCCCCACGAGTACCGCCATACCACCAGTACTATGGCCCAACATGCCTGGACGTACTGAAGGCAAAATTTGCTCCATTGTCGTTTTAATCCCAATGCAATCAAAGGCGTAATCAACTCCTGCAGCTGGAGCACCGAATGAGGTAGTTCCTTCAGGCATCTGTGTAATTTCACGAATACGCTCGACCGGATCACATTCAGATGCATTAATTCCAATCGTCGCGCCAAACTTTTCCGCAAATCTAAGTTTTTCCTCACTCAGATCGACCGCAATTATCGGATCAGCACCAATAACTGCTGCTGCAGCTATCGCCGAAAGACCTACACCCCCAACCCCATAAACCGCTACACTTTCGCCTTCATTTACTGCCGCAGTATGATAAACCGCTCCTGACCCTGTCATAACTGCACAACCTATGATCGCAGTAACATCAACAGGGGCATTCTTCGGCAACGCCACGATGAATTGCTCATCCGCAATCGTAGTATCAGCCCACGTAAAAACACCTTGCGATCGCGCAACCGAACCATCATCCAATTGAAGTGAAATGGGGTCAGGCTTACGAGTGGCATTAGGATCACGAGGTACCCAAGTAACCATGACGTGATCACCTTCTGAAACGTGACCTACTTCACGACCAGCGGCAATCACAACCCCCGTAGACTCATGCCCTAATACCGTAGGTGCTTGTCTAGGACCATGCATCTGGTGAAGCTGGGAATGACAAATCCCACTAGCAAATTGTTTTACGACCACTTGGTAAGGACCAGGATCAGGTAAAGATATTTCTTGAATTTCAAGCGGGCCAGGACCAGCAGGACAAACTACTACACGCGCATCTGTGGGCATATATATTCCTCCAGTAATATCGACATTGTAGAGGAGTAGTGTTGACGCGGAAACTAAAAAATATTCCAGCACGACCTATGGTTGCAAAACCCAGTGTTTAAATATAACGTTATTATCCTAAACGTTTTAAAAAAAGCACAGATCCTAGGGAAAGAACATGACAACTGTAGAGGAAAATACAACTGCTATAAGCGGAAAAGAACAATTACTCCAAATCGCCCGACGTGAAATGGAAAATGCCTTATCAGGGAATTTAGACCTTGCACCTGAGGTGCTAGAGGTACCGACGAAACGATATGTTGATCCAGACCAGTTTGAAGTCGAAGTTGAACGAATCTTTAAAAGGGTACCTTTGGCTTTAGCGCTCACTGACGAGTTACGGGAAATTGGTTCATATAAATCTATGGAGGTTGCAGGTGTCCCCGTTTTAATGACCAGAACTCTCGAAGGTGAAATTAAAGCCTTTGTGAATACGTGCAGTCACCGCGGTGCAATGATCGTTCCCGAAGAAAGCTGCGGTGAGGCTAGAGACTTTAGCTGCCCCTACCATGCCTGGCTCTATGACTTAGAAGGCAATCTGGTAAGTGTTTTTGATGATAGTAACTTCGGAAAATTTGATAAGGAAGATTTCGGACTAACTCCTCTTCCTGTAGCTGAAAGAGCGGGCTTGATCTGGGTAACATTGAACCCGAAATCAACTTTGGACATCGATAAATTCCTAAGTGGTTATGATGAGGTGCTCAAATTTTTAGATTTCGAAAATCATGTAGTAGTCGGGAAACAACCTTTGGAGGGACCGAATTGGAAAGTCGCATATGACGGGTATCGTGATTTTTATCACGTCCCAATCCTGCATCGCAACACCTTTGGACCCGATGGACCCTATCAAGCCGATTATTATGCTTGGGGACCACACGTACGTGTAGTCTCTCCAAAGGGCCATGAACGTCTCTCTGATATCCCGGAAGACCAGTGGGATGTTAACGATATTACGAGTGGCGTGTGGACAATTTTCCCTAACATCTCCATCGCTGGAACACCTAGCACCGGCTATATGGTATCAATGATGTTTCCCGGGAAGGATGTTATGCAATCCCATACGATTCAAAACTTTACAAGGCCTGAACCGGTACCAGAAGGGGAAGAGAAGGATCTTGAAGATCATATGAAGTTCATGGGCTATGTTGTCGGCGAAGAGGATTACTACACAGGATTACGTGTTCAACGTGCATTAGATACTGGTGCAAAAGATATCTCAATGTTTGGTCGTAATGAAAATGGCGGACAACTGTTCCATCGCTGGGTACAAGCATTAGTGGAGACACCTGACGAAAAACTTGGCGAACTGCTCGAAAAAGGTATCGACAACTAGTTCAAGCAAACTTTAAGAGACTTGTAATTTCATTCGGAGCAATCTAATACTTCGAGTATGATGCGCATAAGCACAAATTAAGGAGCTTTGTAATGGCGGAAACTGGAACAATTAACGGGGCAACAGTAATAGCAAGGGCCCTGAAACAACAAGGTATCGACAACATGTTCGGAATCGTTGGCTTCCCTGTCCAAGGCATTGCTTCAGCTGCCCAACGCGAAGGCATACGTTTTTTTGGATTCCGTAATGAGCAAGCAGCTAGCTATGCTGCTGCTGCTGTAGGTTA
>CAYFHW010000065.1:0-5478 GCA_964343095.1 uncultured Anaerolineaceae bacterium
TCGGGGGTTCGAGTCCCTCATCGCCCACCAGTTCCCTCTTTTTACGCCCGAACTTTGAAATACAAAAGCTGTTTACAGTTAGACGCGTCATATTTGGAGGTAGTTGTACAGATTACTGCTGTAAAAACTTATCCATAT
The DNA here is from genome assembly GCA_964343095.1 of uncultured Anaerolineaceae bacterium. GTDB lineage: Bacteria > Chloroflexota > Dehalococcoidia > Tepidiformales > Tepidiformaceae > JAKUNN01. The sequence goes on from CAYFHW010000065.1 coordinate 139, forward strand.
GAGCTTTCAATAATTTGAATGTTATTTCCACAGGTGTCATTGAAAACGGCAATTTTTACAGTAGCCATTTCAGTTGGTTCTACGTTAAAGTCAACACCCAGTTTTGAGAGCCTTTCATATTCGGCATCGACACTATCAACCTCAAATTGAGTATATGGAATTCCAGCTTCCATTAACGCATCTTGATATACTTTAGAAGGTTCAAAATTCTTGGGCGCAGGTTCCAATAATAGTTCCGGACCGTCCTGCCATTCAGGTGAAACTAGGGTTAGCCATCTATTTCCATCTTCTAGTGGCACATCGTTCTTTGTCATAAAGCCCAATTTTTCAGTATAAAACTTTAAGGCTTTTTCCTGGTTTAGAACCGGAATACTAATGAGTGTTACTTTCATTGTCATATAATAAGGCAATCGGAAGATGTTTTCTTATATCCTCGCTTTTTATTGAATTGCGTTCTAGCGTTAACTGGCAAAAGTAAGGGGTAGTTGTACAGATTATTGCTGTAAAAACTTATCCATGACCTCGGCAGAAAGTTTCTGATTTGCGCGCATAAGATGACCATATCGATCCATCGTGAAAGCTGCACTGGCATGTCCCAGTCTGTGACTAAGCTTGTTGATATCTTCACCGCTTCCCAGTGCCAGAGCTACGTGGGTATGTCTATAATATATGGAAACCGTGACTCGGGAGGTCCGATTCCTCCAACTCAAGGTTCAACAATTTCCGAGCGTTTCTGGTTTCTATCCCCTAGGGACAGAAAAGAGAAAGTTAAATTCAAAAGTCGCCAATAGAAAGCGTAATACCCCTGCCTCTATTTCATCGTTAGAGAGTGTTGTTAATCGCTAATAACCTGCTTACTAACTTCTGCAAATGTTGATACTAAGTATCACTTATGTTGAAATACTTTAGCGCTTTCCAATAGCGCTCATACATACCCCCGTATTCGGGCGCGGTAGCGCCTGAATACGGGGGTATGACTCCAAAGTAAGGTTTACAGTTAGACGCTTCATATTGGGGGTAATCTCCTGGGTAACTAATAACACTAATAACAGGACGACTACTGACTGGTACCTGCACCGTACGAAGAAGTCGGGGGTTCGAGTCCCTCATCGCCAACCATTCCCCCTTATTTACGCTTATGTTCAGAACTCGCCCATAAACTACATACGGGAATTTTGAAGTAAATTTATAAACTAAGAACAGAAGGAAGGAAGACTACTATGGCTAAGACAGGCACTTCTAAGCCCAAGCGGGCACAGAAAGAAGAAACGACAGAGGAATTCGTGAATCGCATTACTCGTCTGAAGAAGCAAGCGGGTACGCGTAACGGGCTAAAGAGACGAACCGGCCAGCATCATGTTGGGGTAAAGCGAAACTAGTTTTAAAGCAGCAAGCCTACATTAAAACTCTCCATGACACTACGGATAGTGAAACCCCCACTAGTACAAATCCCTGAGATGTCGATCTACAGCGATTTCCTCCCTTCTAGACGAGGAGAGACTCAGGAAATTAATGTTATTGAGTACAGCGATCAACCTCCAGCGTTTGCGTTAGATACTGCCCGACTTGGTGAAGCTACCTTAGCAGCAACACCATATTACTTAGACATGCATAGATGGATTGGTAGAATCTGGTACCCCCATAAAGATACGCATCTACTACCGTTCGAACACAAGTTCTTTGAGATGGTTCTCGGGGAGCCAATAAGCTTTTCAGCGATCCAAAAATTCGTGAAAATGTTCGGGGATTTCTTTTCGTATGATGTAGTTAATAACCGAGCGCACGCATGGGACTCTAATGCTGAGAATTGGCGAACTGAGTGGCGCAAGATTGCTGATGCTGCAATCAACGGTGCAACAGATGACTTGATTGCATACAAGCTCGACAAATATACAAAGACAGTCATTACACCTCTCACGAAAAAGCCAAATGAACGCTCACTAGCTCTAGAGCCTTATGGATGGGCCGGACTCTGTTGGGCATTCATAGCCAGAGATAAATTTGATTCTGTTACCTATACGAGATGCCCAAATCCTAGAGGTTGCGATCGTGAAATCCCATCCTCTAGCCCTTTCGGTGGGAACAAGCAGAAGACATGTAGCAGTCGATGTCGACAAGCTAAAAACCGAAGTGGTCGCAATATTACCGATGTAGCGGATGTTAACCCTGTTAGAAAAACAGCAACTAATTTCCAAGACGTATCTGCTGATATGCAGGAATGGCTACGTGACGAAGACAGGAGTCGATAATTAATGAGTAGTAGGTATGGTCACTATTGAAGAGATATTCGAAGTTTTCTGTAAAAGGCCATATGAAGGCGAAAAAGAGATTTCAATACTTGTAGTAGCAGTTAGGGAAGACCCACTTACAGAGTTTGATTGGTCTTTATTAGACGAAAAGATCTCGTGGAACGCTGAGGCGTCGGATAACGGTATTAAGGCAAACAATGTTTGGGAAGCTTCTGGGGGTGAATTTCGTTTTGTATTCCCATGGCTAATTATCAGGCAACTTGCCAAAAGTACTTTTTTTAACTGTCAGAATCTTCTTTGTTGTCTTGTTTGAAATACTGAAATGAAATACTTTGCAGGACTATTCCTAGCAATACCATGCCAATGCCTACTATAAAAGCTGTACGTGTTGACGAAATTATAAAAAAAACGCCAACTGCAAATAGCCCCCAACTGGTAAAGTTCAAAGCTTTTTTAACATTCATATTTGTGCACGTTTATTTTAGCTCTCTAATATTGCAACTAGCACGTTATTAGTACCTATCTGCACCAACTTGTAACGGTTTTTAACGGTCTAAATCTTCTTTTGCACCTATTGCACCAGTTCCGCTAAGAAATAATTCACCATCCACCAATTCAGCCGAAAGAGTTAAACCATCACGCGTCCAGCTTGTTCGCATTCCACCGTCATTTACGAGAACCCAACCAGCATCACTCAATTTTCTCATGACTTCAGTCTCTTTCCCAAGACGACGCTGAGAAGACAACCACTTCCGTATTCTGGGACGAATCCATCTCCACCATACCGCTAAAGAAATAGGTATCGCGAAAATTGAGGCTATAAAGCTATCGGTATTGTTGTAGTCTTTCAAACCTGAAGTCGCGAAAAAAACCACGCTGGCAACAACCTGCATTCCTAAAAAAACCAAAATGGCAAACATTGCATCAAGAAAATATGTCAGCAACTTGTTACCCATGCATGGAATTTACGCTTACGTTAAAAACTCGTCCATTGATGTTGTAACTATTAGTTAATGCTCAGGACAGGCTGGAGTGCAGACATTGTGCCAGCCAAGTGGTGCCGTCCCAACCACGTTGGCATATTGCGGCTGCGAGAAAAATTCGCGTTCACCAGTATCGGGATCAGGATCAGGATCAGATGATTCAAATGACACTCCCTTAAACCAGGTCAATTCATAGATCTCACTCGTGATAGAGCCATCACTGGATTCGATTCGGAAAGCTAATGTGTGTCTCCCGTCATCGAGAGCGTCATGTGCGCTTTTTTCGATAGTGAGAGCAAAGGCAGGATTCCCCCAAACACGTCCTCCACCTAACTCTTCGACGTATAACATTGGACAAGAGTGCACCTGTGTTCCGGGGCCGATCTTCCAACGCTTCTGAACATTTGATGAGATACAAGGTTCAACTTCTCCCTGAGATGACTCGACAGCTACATGAACAGTACCGTTAGGTTCGGTGAACGAGACCGGAATCACAAGATATGACGAGTCACAGCCAACTGTTGCGTTGTCTTTCCAGTTCAATTCGTAGGTGACCTCGCTGCCAAACTGATCAAGTCTTGCATAAGCTGAAAAATGGCTGCCAGGCCAACCCTCTTGAACAAGCGTAGGAGCACCTCGTTCGCAGGTGATTGAACTAATAGAACGTGTGAATGCGACGTCAAACGTGGCACCGTTTCCATCATCAGTATTTACATTGCTAAACCGAATTCCAGATTCAGAATCGGTCCAACTACCTTCGTTTAATGACATCTCTAAGAGGTCGATTTCTTGACGCACGTTCTGCCATGGCAGGGATGAATGAGCGCTGAACCAAGACGGCGGGTCATATTGAGGACGTGCGTCGATGAGGATAGTCCCCTTTGAAATCATCAACCCTTTTGTGTTTGAGGACAGGTCACAACAAAACTCAGGAAAGGTACTTTGCCCGCGTATGAACTTATCATTGAGCAATTCGAGGTCGAGACGAGTTGGCTGTCGATATTCAACCCAAAAATTGGTTGGTACTAGTGAGTCTGGAAGTCCTGCCTCTCGACCTTGAATAAGTACAGCACGAGGCCAGGTCTCACTATTCAATGGAGCAACAGTAAATGTCCCTGGCTTGTCCACAACAAGTATTTCTTCGGCGTTGAGCCAACCCAACAGGTAACGGTTAATAGCACTTAGGCTATCCGAAGCCTCACCCTTTCCCATAAGACTAAACTGATTTCCATACTCCACGATTTCACACTGATCGAGACGCTGATAATCGATAGGACACGAATACCCGTTGTCATGCCCTAGCCCGTACCGATGAAGATGCTCATGGACAAGGGTTCGTAGCAACTGAGTCGTAAAGTACGGACCTACAATTTTGACTTCGGAGTTGTCACCATCATTTGAATGGTCGTAAGCGAATACGGATGCAAGCCGTTCCCCTTCGAGGAACCAATTCTCAGTGTTGCAGACTTGATATCCGGAAACCAGACATCCTGATCCTTCGTCAGAGCCGGACGAGCATTCATCTGCGTAGAGAAACATCCATAGCGAGTCACTATCATCGGTCAGTGGCCGTGTTGCCTTAGTGCGAGTAACCCCGCCAGTGGAAGAAAGTGATCGATACTCGAGATTAGAAACAGATAAATTTTCCGGCATCAGTTCTGCAAATCTCCTACATTTCCCATTTTCATCTCGCTCACTTACTCCAAGATCAAACCAATACACATCATCTGCATCTGAAGACCAGCTAAAGCGACCGCCGGACGCATTAGAAAACCAATCGGCTGTCTCTCCGTTGATGAAAAAATCAGCGATAGATGCACTTGTGTCGGTTGGCCGCGGTGAATCGCTGTAATGGAATAAGACAATGGACACACGTTGATTTCCAAGCAGACGTGGGACTGGCCGAGCCATGCCCGGGATAGCTCCAGGACCATCATCTTGTGGCCCTCCAAAAAGACCAGGATCTGGTGGTGCTCCCGTGTCAGGAGGTGATCCAGCGGGTGGTGGCTCAGGCGCTCCCTCTGGTGGTGTCCCTTCCGGTGGTGGGGTAGGTGCTCCCTCTGGTGGTGTCCCTTCCGGTGGTGGGGTAGGTGCTCCCTCTGGTGGTG
>CAYFHW010000065.1:5578-7584 GCA_964343095.1 uncultured Anaerolineaceae bacterium
TCCCTTCTGGTGGTGAGGTAGGTGCTCCCTCAGGTGGCGTCCCTTCCGGCGGAGGGGTAGGTGTTCCGGCTGGTATTACAGTAGGTGTCGAGCTTTCATCACGATCACTAGTTCCTGAACAGCTACCCACAAACGTAGTCATTGCGGTAACCAGCAAGAAGAGAATTAGAAGCTGTCGCATATTACGCCCTGGTAAAAACTATGTAATTAACACCGTACGAGGAAGTGGTTGTTCGCCTCAAATAAGTATCGCTAGGTGTTAATTACTAGAACCCTTCCCTCGTGGTTTTTTTCCAGGTTTTTCACGCCCCAGTAGCTTCCACCATAAGCTAGAGGAGAAAAACATATAGAGAACCAACAACACAACGCCTATAAGAACAGTTAAGAGGGTGGGTGACATTTCCTGAAATTTACGCCTATATTAAAAACTCGTCCATAACGCTACGAGAAACAAGAAAGTCCAGTAACATACTTCAGAAAGGTAGTTTCATGAGTGTAAAAGTTGTTATTTCTATGGATATAGAAGATTTTGATAGTTGGAGTGCTGGATTTAATGCTGGTAGTGAACACCGCAAAGCAGCAGGTATAGAAGCAAAGGCTTACAAAAATTTAGATAATCCTAACAATGGAGTTGTGATCGGTACAGTTCCATCAAAAGAAGCATTTCTTGCATTTTTTTCCACTCCAGAACAAGCGGAACGGATGAAATCTGCAGGTGTAGTATCACAACCTGTTGTCACGTTTTTGGAGAGTCAGCACTAATCACTAGCATCCCTCCTGCATACCTGAAAGTTTACAGTTAAACACTAATAACCTAACTACGAAATTAAAGGGTTTCCATTAGGCTTTCTTAATTCGTCACGGATTTCTCTTAATATAGTGGTCTGTTCTTGAACACGTGTGATATTGAAGTACACATGATATAAGCCCAACGTGAAGATTGAGATAACTATGTATCTTAAAAAAAATAAAAATCTGCTCTCACTCATATAAATATCCCCCGATATGTTTACAGTTATACGCCTTTAAAATTTCTTCGCACCTTTCAATGTTATTAGTTTATTTACACACATAAACAGTGTAGATTTCCGGATATACCAGCTAAAAGAAAACCATCGATTGATTGGAGTGAACAATGGACGCCCGAGAACTAATTATAATTCAGCACGATATAGCTCACGAACAACTTGAAGGTTCGATGGACCTCTGCCCTCCAGAACTCTTTCAAAAGCATGTTGATAGCTCATCAACTAATCCAATCGGAGCAACTTATGCCCATGCAATTTTCGCAGAAGATATATTACTGCTGGGAATGTTCAGAGGTGTAGAACCAGTGTTTACAAGTGGCGGTTGGGAGGACAAAGTAGGAATGCCCTCCAGTTTGACTGGACCTCCACGAATAACCCCTGAATGGGCTTTAGATTTTAAATTTGAAAAGGAACCTTGGCGCGAATATGCAGAAGCAGTACGAGAAGAATACCGAAACTATATAAGGAGTGCCCCTGATGAAGTCTTTGAAAAAGAGAGTTTTTTTGGACCATTTGGGAATTGGCCTCTCTTAGCCCACTACGCCACGTTAGGCATTTATCATATTTCTACTCATCAAGGGGAAATTGCGGCGCTGATTGGGCTTGAAGATGGACGAGGTCAAGTACTGTAGTAGATTAGAATCGTTGAGATGAGACGACTACAGACCTTTTCCGCTTTTAAGGAAAGTGCCTTTCGCCTCCTTTGGTTGAACACCTTTTCTTTCATGCTTGTGAACGGTAGTCAACGTTTAGCCGTTGTCTATTTGGTTTTAGAGATCAAGGACAGTGCTCTACTTGTGGGTGTGATTAGTTTTGCTCTTGGTTTACCGCTATTGCTTTTTTCGCTTCCTGCTGGTGTGTTAATCGATAACTTGAATCGGAGGCGCTTACTTTTTACTACTCAGACTCTTGCATTAATTGGTTCGATGGTTGGTGCTATCTTGCTTTGGACTGGTGCTATTTCAACTGAAGGGGACA
>CAYFHW010000066.1:0-7566 GCA_964343095.1 uncultured Anaerolineaceae bacterium
TTACGCGATACCCGATTGTTTCAATTGAGGATGGATTAGCTGAAGACGACTGGGATGGTTGGGCGAATTTATTGGATCGATTAGGAGATCGCTGCCAATTGGTTGGTGATGATTTGTTAGTAACCAATCCACAACGCATTGAACGGGCAATAGAGAGTCATTCAGCTAACAGCGTGCTTATTAAGTTAAATCAAATTGGTACATTAACGGAGACTCTGGAAGCGATTGAAATAGCTCAAACTGCTGGTTGGACCGTTGTTATTAGTCATCGCTCTGGTGAAACAGAAGATACTTTTATAGCAGACCTTGCAGTAGCTACGGGTGCGGGACAGATTAAGACGGGTGCTCCTGCACGTAGTGAAAGAACCGCAAAGTACAATAGACTTTTAGCAATAGAAGATATTTTAGGTACGCGGGGGCAGTATGCTGGTTGGGATGCGCTTCGTATAAGGGCATAAATAATTAGATGGATAAGAATTCTGATACTGGATATCGAGTTTCCCCGCCACGTATTTTTGGAGATGCTACTAGAAGCCCTAAACCGCCATTAGGATCAGGTTCTGCAGATGCTTATAGGCAATCAAATTTCCTGTTAAGTGAAGAGATAGATCTTTTTCTGCGTGGTTTGAATTTAGAATCATCGATTGCTGTGGTTTTTTCCGGTTCTAAGTATAGGAACCAAGATATTGCATCATTACTTGTTAATTGGTCTCGCTCGTGGTTGGCTCGTTTACAAGCGTTACATTCTTTAGAGAACGGAAATTATTCTGCGGCATTTCCTCTCGTTAGGGCATCTATTGATCATGTAGCTACACAAAGCGCTCTGATGAAGAATGGTGCAGGGGATTGGACTAATTGGCTTGAAGCTGAAGGGATCCATAATGATAACGAAGCACATGCTTTATCGATCGGACTTGGACGTTTCCGATCTGGTGAATTTCTTGCTTCCGAACACGATTTGGGCCTTATTTATCGGGTAGTCAGTGATTTTACGGTACCTCATTTCGGGACTACTTTGCTTGTTGCCGGAGGTGAACCTAGTGCAGGACGTGTAGCACCAACTTTTGCTGATCGTGATTTTCATTTAGCTTTTTCTGAAATTATTATCGGGTGGCTGCTTAAAATTGGAATTTCATCTTTTTTCTTGATTGAAAGTGCAGATGAAAAATATCGTCATCCACATGCGGATATAGTAAAAAAGTGGATTGGTGAGTCAGAGAGTCTCTTGGGAGATAAAAAGAAATCTTTCATACATTATGACGGACAGAACTACGTTCTTGAAAATTGGAGACGTTCTCCTACTGCTCGTGCAAAACGAGTCATCTTACGACTTCAAAGTGGATGATAGACCAATGAGGTTATCAAAAAGCTCCCTTTTTTTTGCATCTCTGGTTTTCTCATTAAGTTTTTATGCATGCGAAGATTCTACAGTTCCAAACCATGAAGATAACTTGGTTGCGGAAAAGTATATAAGCTCTCTGTGCGAAGGATTGTCAGCTTTTTCATCTAGTCTAGAGGCATCTGAAGAAAGTGAAAATATAACAGAGGAAATTAATAGATTTGTTATTTTCTTAGAATCTTTAACTCCTCCCTCAGTCTTAGATGAGTGGCATGATGATTACATTGTGTTTTTGAGGAGAGTTATTGATGACCCTGAATTTCATGTGGAATGGAAGCCTCGAAAGTTGACAAGACAAGAGAGGGAACACTTTGCTTCTTTGGAACGAAAAATCCAGACTTGCAACGAAGTCACGTATTTTTCTGATTCTATTCCATAGCCCGCACTATTGATTTCGGATAAAGATTCTTCTATTTTTATCCACTGTTATACTGAGCGAATCCAAGGGAGTGTCTTCTATGCCTAACCCGTACGCTTATTTTCGTGGAGAAATAATTCCGCTAGCCGATGCACAAATTGGAGTTATGACGCATGCCTTCAATTACGGAACAGCTGTTTTTGAAGGTATTCGCGGAAATTGGAATGAAGAAGAAGAAACGACTTTTCTATTTCGTGTCAGAGAACATTACGTAAGGCTTGAACAGTCATGTCGGATTTTGAATCTTCCATTTGAGGAAGATATAGATAACTTAATTGATATAACAATTGAAATAGCTTCGAAGAGTGAATTTCGAGAAGATATCTATATTCGTCCTCTTGTATACGCCTCATCCGAGGTATTAGGGGTTCGTTTGCATGGACTGGAAACTGATGTTGTAGTTTTTGTTGCGCCCTTTGGGCCTTATCTTGATATTGAGCAAGGTGCACGGTGTCATACAAGTACTTGGCGTCGTGTTGATGATACGGGAATACCTCCTCGAGCGAAGGTTACTGGGATTTATGTGAATAGTGCGCTTGCCAAAACTGAAGCACAGCTGAATGGATTTGATGAGGCAATTGTTCTCAATGCAGATGGCCATGTATCTGAGGGAAGTGGGGAAAATATTTTCATAATTCGTGACGGAGTTTTAATAACGCCACCACCTTCGGATAATGTTCTTGAAGGTATTACTGCTGAAACTGTTAAAATTTTAGCTGCCAATGAACTTGGCATTGAAACCATTGAGAGAACAATAGATCGGACTGAATTATATATTGCTGATGAGGTTTTCATGACTGGAACAGCAGCGCATGTTACGCCAGTGGTAGAAGTCGATCGTCGTTCCATAAGTGGTGGTGTACCTGGACCTATTACTAAGCAATTGGTTGAGTCGTATTCGGACGTAATTCGTGGAAAAAATAAGAAATATGAAGACTGGTGTTTACCAGTGCAAGTGAAGTCAGTATAGAAGCTACCGTGTACCTCCCACCGCGCGTACTGGGCGCATTTTTGAGCTTTGGCGTGTCAATATGGTCTGCTTTTCTTGTATTTATTTGTATCAATATAGGTGTCTCAAATTTTGCGGATCCAAGAGAGTTAGCTTCATTTGTGTTGGTTATTTTATTTGTATTGTTAGGGGTAGTTTTTTTTTGGTGGGGAATTAATATTTGGCGTCTGAGTTACTCTTTTAAGGCAGGAAACTTAATAGTGAAATGGGGTTTGCGTCGAATCGTAATCCCGATTAGTGAGATACGAGAAGTGGTCTCTGGCTTTGAAGTTGGCAAGGTGGAAATTGGTGGATTGAATTGGTGGGGGTGCCATGTAGGAACTGGTTTTTCTGAACGTTTTGGAGAGATTCAGTTTTATTCAACGCACAATTCTGTTGAAGAAAATGTTGTTATTGTTACGGAACGCCGGGCGTATTCGCTGACCATCGGGGACATTAATGCCTTTTATCAAGATTATCTTTCGAGGTATCGTGCTGGTGCTAAGGCGGTCAGTTATCAAGGGAAAACGGAATCAGTTTTTGGGATGGATTTTCCAATTTGGGATGACAAATCATTTCAGGCACTTTTAGGGTTTGCGACGGTTCCGTTTTTAGCGATTTTGGTTTACACATATATTTTCTATGAACGATTGCCTTCAGCCGTACGCATTTTTTTTCCTGAAGCAAAAAGCATAGTAGAGATTTTTCCTCGAGAAGAATTATTAAAAATTGTTTATGTAGCCTTAGCAATATTCTTTTGCAATATTATGCTTGCCCTAGTGGTTCATTTTCGTGCTCGAAGCTTAAGTATTTGGTTACTTTTTGGAGGAGGAATTTTTAATAGTCTTCTTTTGGCTGCCTTAATCATTGCATTTGAAAACGGCTAACCTTAAGGCGCACGGTAGCCTTTAGGGAGTTTATCTTCGGTTACAATATCAGAAAGTGCTCGATTCAACCCGTGGACATCATCCATGCCATATCCATATACCCAGACATCTGGAATAGTGAATCCATGCCAATCTAACTGTTCGGGTTGATTTTGGTTTTTTAGTAAAAGTGCTGCTAAAAATACATCATGTTGTTTGCCAAGTATTTTCTTCGATTCCAACAATTGTTGGCCGGTGTCAAAAATATCGTCAATGACTAGGATTCGGTTGTAGTTCTTAAGTTTTTTTGTAGCCTGTTGGGTAAAGCTGGTTCCAGGTGCGAGTACTTCAAAAGGAAAATCAGTAATATTTTTATTTGCCAAAATCCTTACTAAGTCTACTGCTAGTGTGGTGCCTCCACTTGCGAGAGTTACTAATGCAGGTCTGGGCTCCTTAAGTTCTAGGTAAAAGGAAGCTAGATTTTCTACCCTCTTCATAATTGCTTGATTTGAGACAACTAAGGTGGACATTCTATTAGGGTAATGAAATTGATTCCTTAATTAAGCTAACAGCTTTTTCAATTGACAGTGTGTCTGTACTTAAGCAAATGTCATAATTCGCTGGATCTAGCCAGTCAATGCCTAGGAATTCCTTAAAATATTGACCGCGTTCCTTGTCAGTGTCTAAAACAATTTTCTCCGCTTCTTTTTCGCTCAAGTTCCCTATCTTCATAATATTTTGGCAGCGTTTCTCTATGGAACTAGTAATGAAAATTTTTAGAGTATTTGGGTGAGTACGTAATATGAACGGTGCTCCATGTCCCATCAGGACACAGGAGCCTTGTGTCGCTAAGTTTCGGATAACACTTTGTATGAACATACGATATTCAGAAGAGGTTTGCATGGGGCTATTCGCTAACACTACCGGATCTGTCCATTCCATTGATGGACTACTAGTAGACCTTCCTAATGCCTCAACTATTCGGGTTAACAAGGATGGGATCCGTTCTGATTCTTGGATTGCATCTACTGAAGCCCCTGCGTTTTTGGCAGCTTCTTGAACAATTTGATAGTCATAGTAGCTGAAATTTAGTTCCGTACTTAAAAGACCTGCAATGCTCTCGGCATCACTACCAATTTGTCTGGCTACTGCTACTGTTGTTGCTACCATAATTTCCGTTACTCTTACCATAGTTGATCATACACCGATGGTGTATTGTACTGCTGAAGTATTTTGTAGGAATTAGAGAGAGTCTGGGGATGGATCGTTCCCGCCTGATGGCGTTTTTCTCTCAGCGAATCGGTGAACTTCCGATCGCTGCACCGTTGACTTTAGCATCTTCAGAGCCAGTTTCTCGAGCTTTAGAAGTGATGCGAGAGAATTCACGTACAAGTTTAATGGTGCGTACGAAGAAAGATGAGCAAATTGTTTTCTGTGATCGTGATGTTCTTGAGAGATGTATGGAAAATGATTTCGACTGGGAACAGCCAGTTGAAAATGTTTTGGGTGACCCATTACCAGCTGTCGATAAACAAACTTCATTAGGCGATGCTGTAGCACTTATGCTTAAACACAGTAGTGCCCGATTACCAGTGGATGAATCGGGTAATATTATTGGGCTAATTAGATTAAACGACGTTCTTCGCCAATTTGCAGAATTTTTCCCTGAGGAAATTTTAAATATCCCGCCGAGACCTCATCAAATCGTGACAAGGCGTGAAGGGGGTTAGCTATGACTATAGATTCAAAAAGTAAACAAGATTTGGAATCGCGTGTGCAGGCAACAGTTCGGTTTGCAGGTGATTCTGGTGATGGGATGCAGTTGACGGGTAATCAATTCACGAAGACGAATGCTGTATATGGTAATGACCTCGCGACTCTACCTGATTTTCCTGCTGAGATTCGTGCCCCTACTGGTTCACTTCCTGGCGTTTCTGGTTTTCAAATATCATTTTCGAGTAACGATATACATACACCTGGTGATAATCCCGATGTATTAGTTGCAATGAATCCGGCTGCCCTAAAAACAAACCTAACGGATTTAGTTGATGGTGGTTTGCTGATTGTAGATGCTGATGAATTTAAACCGATAAATTTGCGTAAAGCTGGTTATGCCGAGAATCCTTTAGAGGATGCTTCTTTAGCAGCCTACCAGTTAGTGAGCGTTAACATAACGCAGAACAACGAAAGAGCCTTGGAAGGTCTAGAGCTCAATGCAAAAGAGCGTTTTCTTTCTCGTAATTTTTATGCATTAGGCGTAATTCTTTGGCTTTTTAATCGACCTTTGGAAACTGTGGAACGTTGGGCAACTGAAAAATTTTCACGTAATCCAATTGTCCTGGAGGCTAATTTACGAGCGTTACGTGCGGGTAATGCTTTTGCTGAGACAACTGAATTAATTCATCAGAGGTATGAGGTTGCACCAGCTGAAGTCGCGCCTGGAACTTATCGTCATATTAATGGGAACGAAGCTACAGCACTTGGTTTAGTAGCTGCTTCTCATCTGGCTGACATACCTATTTTTTATGCTTCCTATCCTATTACACCCGCATCAGATGTTTTACATGAATTAGCTAAGCACCGTAATTTTGGTGTTAAAACAATGCAAGCAGAGGATGAGATGGCAGCTGTCTGTGCTGCTATAGGATCGTCTTATGCAGGATCTCTGGGTATCACTGGAACAAGTGGTCCGGGTCTCGCTCTAAAAAGTGAGGCAATAAATCTTGCGCTAATGACTGAGCTTCCTTTGGTTGTGCTCGATATACAACGTGCAGGACCAAGCACTGGAATGCCAACTAAAACCGAGCAGTCTGACTTACTGCAGGCGATGTATGGTCGTAATGGTGATTCTCCCGTCATTATTATTGCGCCAGCTACGCCAGGTGAATGCTTTGAAATGGCAATTGAGGCAGTACGTCTTGCATTGGCGTATATGACACCAGTGATCTATTTGAGTGATGGATATCTTGCAAATGGATCTTCTCCTTGGCTAGTACCATCGATAGCAAATTTCCCTCCTATTGCTAATCACTATCAAGAAGAAGTGAATGATGGAGATAGTGCCTATGATCGTGATCCTGATACGTTAGCTCGTAGATGGGCTCTCCCTGGGCAAAAAGATTTAGAACATCGAGTCGGTGGTATTGAAAAGTCTTTTGAGACAGGAAATATCAACTATGAGCCAGGTAACCATCATAAAATGACGCTGGCAAGAGCACAGCGTGTTGCTGGTGCTGTAAGAGACGTTCCTGCACAAGAAGTTAATGGTCCTGAGCAAGGTGATTTGTTAGTTCTTGGTTGGGGAGGGACCTACGGTGCTATCACTAGTGCAGTGGCCCAGGCACAATCGGATGGATTAAGTGTTGCATCTGCCCATATCCGTTATCTAAATCCTTTTCCAGGAAATCTTGAACAGATTTTTAGTAGATACAAACAAGTTCTGATTCCTGAGCTCAATAATGGCCAGTTGTCAGTATTAATACGTGCGCAATATAACGTTGATGCTATCCCGTTTGGGAAGATATCAGGCCAACCCTTTAAGATTAAGGAAATCCTTGGAAAGATTAATCACGTGTTAGGTCATAGTAAATCATTCAAGTTTGACTTTGAGGAAGAATAGATGGCTAACAATATAATTAAGAACAATACAGCTGATGTACTTCCTAGTGAAGATATACCACTTTTAACACGAAAGGACTTTGTGTCTGATCAAGAAGTGCGTTGGTGTCCAGGTTGTGGTGATTACTCAATTCTTGCACAGATGCAAAAAATGCTACCCGCAATTCGTATCCCTCGTGAAAATATAGTTTTTGTGAGTGGTATAGGTTGTTCAAGCCGTTTTCCTTATTACGTAGAGAGTTATGGTTTCCATAGCATTCATGGAAGAGCCCCTGCT
>CAYFHW010000067.1:0-7294 GCA_964343095.1 uncultured Anaerolineaceae bacterium
TAATACAGGAGCCAGCCGATCAACTGGTACACGCACATGTTTTACAAAAGTTGAAGTATCAAACGAAGACACAACTAAAGTAACCCAAGTATTTCTTTTTTTAGCATATTATGAGTTTGAAGCTGTCACACTTGCTAAGCAAGAGCATTTTCATATTGGAGTAGAAAAATGAGCAAAATCATAGGTTCTGGTAATTTCAAATACGAAGCCCTAGAAACTTGGGAACACTTGCCTAATGGACTTAATTTAGTCGAATCGCCCGGCGTAGCCGTTAATCAAAACGATGAAGTTTTTGTTCTCACTCGTAATACACAACATCCGGTCATAGTATTTACGCAAGATGGACAATTTCTGCGCAGTTTTGGAGAGGGCACTTTTAGTGCTCGGACGCACGGACTTTCAATTGGACCAGATGGAACTCTTTTATGTGTAGATGATGGAATGCATTCCATCACACACTGGACTCAACAGGGTGAATTGCTAAACACCTTTGGAGGAACAGCCTCGACTAAGTGGAGTGGAGATCCATTTAATAGACCAACACACGCAACTATTTCTCCAAACTCCGGTGACATCTACATCACCGATGGCTATGGCAACGCAAGAGTTCATAGATTCTCAGTTACAGGGAAACATATCTTGTCCTGGGGAACGCCAGGCATTGATCCCGGACAATTTATCAGACCGCACAACGTTATCATCGACAAAGAAGAAAATATATATGTCGCAGATCGGGAATGCCATCGCATACAAATTTTTGATGCAAAGGGACAATTCATTGACATGTGGAACAACATTCATCGTCCTGATGGAATAACGTTTGGTCCAGATGGCAATATATACATCGCTGAACTAAACGGGATGGATGGAATGGAGGGTTGTCCAGGTCTTGGACACCGAGTAAGTATATACAGCAAAAACGGAACATTATTAGCCCGTTTTGGAGGAGAAGACGAAGGCGAAGGAGCCGGAGATTTTATTGCCCCCCACGGAATCGCAGTAGATTCATTAGGGAACATCTACGTAGGTGAAGTATCTTTTAGCATACGTGGAAGATTACTAGACCCTCCACGCGAGCTTAAAAGCCTCAAAAAATTAATTAGACTAACTTAAAACCTATTGTAAACCAGAATGTTCAGTAGGTATTAAACGCCTAACCACAACGACTTTATCTATCATCTCGGGTATTTTTGGCGCTATTTCATTCTTCCAAGTATCGCTCTCATAAACAGCTGCATACTGAGCTTCCCGCTCTGCCTCGTCACAAAACCGCCGAATCCAGTGATATGAGTTGGGATCTTCTTCATCAATGAATGAACCTAGCACAACCATACCTTGTGATTGCTGAAAAGGAATAATCGTACTTTCCATGAAAGTAACCCAATCGTCTCTTTTATCGTCCTGTAATTTGTAGTGTCGAAATTCAAATAACATCTTTATCTCCTAGATTGGTCCATTAATAACGAAAAATGTGCAGTTGGGCAATACCATTAGTAAAATGTACCGAGAAGCATCACCAGTTTGTACTGAATGTGGTACTCAGATAGGATTCCTATAGTACGGAGGGAACGTGTCTTACGGAAAAGGTATTGTCAAAGGTATGGGGTTAACCTTCCGACAGATGTTGGAAAAGCCAGATACCATTGAATATCCAGAAGAAACTCGACCGGTACCAGTATATGCTCGTACAAATTTAGTATGGTTTGAGGAGCGTTGTACAGGCTGTAGTACGTGTGCTCAAGCCTGTCCCGACGGCTGTATTCTCGTAGCAACAAGTCAAGACCCTGAGGGCAGAAGAAATATAGACAGATATGAAATAGATTTTCGAATTTGTATGTACTGCGGTCTATGCACAGAAGCTTGTCCCTATGAAGCTATACAACCAGGTGGACCACTGGACGATGCCGTTTACAATTTTGATGAAATGTACCGTGACAAACATAAATTGACAGAAATAGCACAAGAATTCTTAAAAAATAATAATGGTGTATATCCAAACGGTATGACAGCTCCTGATCCGGATGCTGATTTTCACAGGTTATAGAAAGAATTACGAATGGGAACAATTACAGCGAATGGGAAACAGATAGAGGCAGAAGATGGGCAGCCACTTGTAGAAGTCTTAAAAAATAATGGCATCTACATGTCAAACTTATGTTATGTAGACGGACTAAAACCCTACGCAGGATGTCGTACATGTTTGGTTGATATAGAAGGCCCACCAGGATTGCAATTAGCATGCACTGCACAAGTCCAAGATGGGATGGTCGTCCGTACAGATACCGAAGAAGTCACTGAGGGAAGGCGATCCGTTGTTGGTGTTATCCTTTCGAATCACAGTGAGAGATGTCTAACTTGTCATAGACGCGAACATTGTCATCCTGGTGATATTTGTCTACGTGATGATGTGGTAACACATCGATGCTTAACTTGTTCAAAAAACTATCGCTGTGAGCTTCAAGCCACTTGTGAAATGGTCGGTTCTGCAGGATATGAGCCTTGGGTTGGTGAAGACCGAACATTTTATGAAGAACCCCAACCTCCTGCGGACAGAGCAAACCCCTTCATGGAGTTCGATCCACAAATGTGTATTCTGTGTACCCGCTGCCAGCGAGTATGCGATGAAAAACGACACACTAGTGCCATTACTTTAGGAGGAAGAGGATCTGATTTACAGATACGTTTTGGGGCTGGCGGCACTATTGATGAAAGTAACTGTGATTTTAGCGGGGCGTGCATCGATGTGTGTCCAACAGCTGCACTAATGGAACATCCCAATAAATGGGTTTCAAAAACAGATCAGTGGACTACCACCACATGCGACTCCTGCTCGGTTGGCTGTAGTATTTCGATTGGTTCAAAAAATGGGGAAGCTGCAATTGTTCGCCCTGGTCAAGGTAATCCTTTCAGTGGCGATCAGATCTGCGTTCGTGGTCGTTACCACTATGATTCCCTCCAGTCGCAAGATCGACTTTCACAACATTTCGTACGAAAAGGTCAAATACACGTACCAGAAACAATTGATATAGCAATAGAAGAGGCTGCCTCTAATCTTTTGAAAGCTGCACAAAATGGTCCTATAGGAATTCTCGTAGGAGGAACTATAACCAATGAAGAGGCATGGCTAGCCAATCAGATAGGTACTCAACTATTTGATAACGGCGCAGATAGCTCATACGGCCCAATCTTAAGAGCAGTAACTGGAGCCCTAGAAGAAAGAGTCGGTACTTGGAAAATGTCAACGGATATGACACGAATTCCAAAGGCAAAAGGAATTGTCGTTATAGCCGATGACTTAGAAGAAAGCCATAACGTGCTCAGTGTACGTATAAAGGACGCCGTAACACGACAAGGGGCCCATTTAACTGTAATAAGCAGTCTACGTAGTGAGCTCGTAGATTTCTCAAAAGCATGGCTACGACCCGGTGGTGGGGAAGAAGGAGTCATGGCAGATGCGCTGGCTAACTGTTTAGAAGGTTCCGGTAATCAGGAACAGTCAATCGTAGATGCTGCTAGAGAAATTCAAGAAATCGTCTCCGGTGAAGATGACGTTGTTATTATTGTTGCACCAAATCCTGTAAGCCCTACTATCGCCAAAGAAATGACAAGCGGAGCAGCTAACATAGCTGTTCGACTCTTCGGTGAAAAAGCTTCTGAGCACTTAGTTGTTGCACCACCAGAAGTAAACGTTCACGGAATACTGGATATGGGAATCACACAAACAAACGTTGTTAGCCAAATCGATCAACTGGCCGGTCTAGTAGTTGTACGTGACGATCCCAGCATGCGAATTCCTCAATGGTCAGCAAATCATTTCCAGAACCTCGAGGCACTTGTTGTAATAGATAATGTTATGCATCCAACCGCAAAACTTGCTGATGTAGTGATTGCGGAAGGTCGAGCATATTCCGGATCAGGAACCTACACTCAGGGAGATTTCCGCGCACAAAAATTATCACCGGCAATCGCAACAGAAGGTGATACCGTAACCTGTTATTCAGCTCTGAGCCGGCTAGCAACGGCGCTTGGCCTAGTGGTTCCGGTTACCCCAGAAGAGGCTCTCCAACAAATTGCCTCTGAACACCCTCAATATCTAGAGGCTGCAAATTTGCTAATTGGTGATGGAATACGCCTTAACATACCTTCCTCAGACACCGGAAAATATATCCCTCTGAACCCACGAGAAATACTCGCTACACCAAACAAATTACGTGTAGTAACTGGGCGTGATCAATACACAGCTACTGATGCTGCCGCACTTCGGCATCCTGAGGCTGAAAAATTACACCGCTATGACCAATTCCAAATCAGTGAAGAAGACGGTGAAGCACTTGAACTTACAAGTGGGGATGAGATCGAAGTTACGGCAGGGGAAACTACATTAAGAGCCTCGGTGACAGTAACTGATCGAGTAGCAGAAGGGTGTATTTATATTTCAAGCCTTCTTCAGGGTGGTGCAGTGATTGAATTCTTTACTGAAGAAGTTCCAGAAGTAAGTATCCAAAACGCAGCTGTCCGAGCCTGAATTTTTTTTTGGTTCTAGGTATGCTCTAGTTACATACTATTTACACCAACGTGATGGGGAGAAGATGTCTAATTTTAAAGTTGCAGTACAAAAACGAACATGGAGTCCATTTTCACAAGATGGTTATCAATACGAACGCGAAGCATTGGACCTCATTGGAGCAGAAATCGTAGAAATCGATGCAGAAACTGAAGAGGAATTTGTAAGCGGTGTGCGGGATGCAGATGCCTTACTAGCAGTTGGGCGTCGTATGACTGAAAACGTCATCAAAGGACTCGAGAATGTGAAAGTAATAGGATTGTCTAGTGTCGGAGCTGACACAGTAGATGTAGAAGCCGCAACAACTGCAGGCATAGTAGTAACCAATGTCCCGGATGTTTTTGTGGAAGAAGTTGCCGACCACACTTTAGCTTTGGCACTTGCTGCAGCAAGAAAATTAAAGTTAATGGATCGACTGATGCGTGAGGATAACTGGCGATCATCTCGTGTTCATTACGATGGAACACCCAGGCTTCGCGGACAGACTTTTGGTTTAATCGCTTTCGGTAATATCGCTCGAGCAGTTGCACGTCGGTGTCAGCCGTTTGGATTACGAGTAATTGCATTTGATCCGTACGTAAGTGAATTGGAAATGACAAGTGAAAATGTAGATCCTTTAGGTTTTTATGAAATGCTTGAACAAGCAGATTTTGTTTCAATGCATGCACCTTTGAATGCGGAAACCAAACACATGATGAGCACCAAAGAATTTGAGGTGATGAAGGAGACAGCAATATTTATAAATAATGGCCGTGGTCCAACAGTAGATGAGGCTGCCCTGACAAATGCTTTACAAACCAACCAAATCGCCGGAGCCGCGCTCGATGTCTTTGAAGTTGAACCAACTCCAGCAGATAACCCGTTATTAGCTATGGACAACGTAATAGCAACACCACATGTTGCCTCAGCCTCATCAAGGATGCTGCCAGAAACACGTAGGCGCACAGGTAGAGAAATTGCAAGCGTCTTACAAGGAAGGTGGCCGAGATCAGCTATTAATCCAGAAGTACTTTCTCGTGCAGGCCTAGAGCGCTGGCAACCTTACCCAATGAGTAGGGGACCTAACCGCTAAATATCGCCCTGCTAGGCAGTAAATATTACTGTTATGTAAATAAGTAAAAAATTAATGGTCAGTTTAAAACGAAACAGCAAAGGTGAACTCGTCGAAGCAACAGGACTTCGTTCGAGAGAGTCTTCAATTTATACACCCTTCCAAACCGAACCTTTTCGCCTTAGTCGTAGCAAATTTAACGACTTTCTCAGTTGCCGACGATGCTTTTACCTCGATCGGGTGAAAGGAATTGTTTCACCTTCGATGCCGGGCTGGACGTTAAATGAAACTACAGATGTCTTATTAAAAAAAGAGTTCGATGTCTGTCGTGAACAACAAATTCCTCACAGAATTTTTGAAGAAGCAGGCCTTAGTCATATTGTGCCGTTCCAACACGAAGATATGGACAAGTGGCGCAATTCTTTACATGGCGGGTTAGCGCATCAAATTGATGGTACAAACATCATCTTTCATGGAGGAGTCGATGATATCTGGTATGACCAGCAAACAGAAGAAGTCATTGTTGTCGACTATAAGTCCCAGGCAAACAAATACCGAGTTGAACAAAAATCATATCTAGCCGGGGTATACCACCAGAGTTACAAAATCCAGCTAGAAGTTTATGCCTACCTCCTAACAAAAATGGGTTTCAAAGTTTCTCCAACTGGCTATTTTTATGTTTGTAATGCAGACCGAAACGCCGATGGTTTTTTTGGAAAAATGCTTTTTGAAGAAACTTTGGTTGCTTATGAATGGAACAGTGATTGGATCGAAGAGAAACTTTTCGCAATGATTGAAGTCCTCAACTCAGATATAATTCCTGAACACAATCCTTCATGCGAAAATTGTGCATACTCACATCAGCGATCACGTCTGGAAAATAAAAAAAAGATCCCTCCAAACAGACCACCCCCTCCGGATCACTGGCCGTAGATTTTGCAATATCTTGTTGTATTTTTACGCATTACGCTTAATCGCAATAGCTACTCTTTGAGAACGAAACACTTTGAATGTCTGACCAATCTACCCCAGTGCTGCCCATTTCCGATGCTGAAAAAAAGAAGTGGTCGAATAACATTTGGCGTTTTGGAGCATTTAGATTTTTTGTAGATTTCCAATTATGGATTCCAATTTGGGTGGTTTATCTTAATGAGACTAGAGGATTCTCGATAACAGAAATCACTTTTTTGGATGTTCTCCTCATGGTGATTCTAGTCATTCTGGAAGTTCCTACCGGGATTGTTGCTGACCGTTGGGGGAGGAGAGTTTCGCTTTCTTACGGGGCATTTATACACGCGATTGCGATTTTAGTATTCAGTTTTGCCGGGAATATGGTAGTGATTGCTATTTCATATACCGTAGTGGCTGTCGCAATAACCTTATTTTCAGGTGCTGATTCTGCATTTGTGTACGATTCGCTAAAGGCTGCGGGACGACAGGATGAATATCAAAAGATTTGGGGACGTGTATATTCAATTTCCCTAGTCGCAGGTGTAGTTAGCCTTGTATTAGGAGCTTTTCTTGCTGCGATAACAAATCTTTGGTTCCCGATTGTTATTAGTGCAGGTCTTATGCTAATTGCCTGGATCGTAGCACTCACATTCAAGGAACCACCACGAGATGAAGAACCGGGCTCTTATCGGGAAGCCATTCTGAATGCAGTTAATGTTGTTCGTTCA
>CAYFHW010000068.1:0-7272 GCA_964343095.1 uncultured Anaerolineaceae bacterium
CATTGCAGCTTATGACTCCACATTTCTTAGTTTGCACATGGTTCAGCATTTTGTTCTTATTACGATTGCCCCGCCATTATTACTTTACGGTGCACCTATGACCGTTTTGATGGTGGCTTTAGGACCGTTGAAGCGGCAGCGGTATATTCTTCCTGTCTTACATTCACCACTTTTTCGTTTAGTCACACATCCTTTGCTAGGGATAGCCTTATTTATTGCGGTACCTACTTTTTGGTACGTAACACCAGCTTTTGCTGCTAGCTTAACGAGCGCACCCTTGCACTTTATTGGGTATGCGATTTTTCTATTTGCGGGCGTACACTATTGGTGGCCAATTGTTGGGAATAATCCAACTAGATGGACTTTGTCTTACCCTGTACGACTGTTCTATGTTTTAGCATTGGTCCCGATACATGCATTTCTCGGATTGCTATTTCATGAACCAGACAATGTGATTTATCACCAATTTCTCTTCATACCTCGAACATGGGGTCCTTCACCTCTTTTAGATCAGCAAATAGCTGGTGCTTTCATGTTTATTTTTGGAGAAGCTTTAGGACTTATTGTTGTGATGCTTGTTGCATTTCAATGGGGTCGTTACGAAGATAGGATTGGGAAGAGATTAAATATGAAGGTCGATAAAAAGTTGGACTAAGACCCCTGAAAGAGAAATAAATGCGAATCGGTTTAGTTTTTCCTCAATATTTTGTAGTCGGATTTTTAATGATTTTCTGTTTTGCGTGTACAAATTCAAATACTACTTTTGAGTTGGCCAAATCTTCAGATTCAGAGAAATTTGTTTATCAAGGTGCGCGCGTAAAACCACCATATCCAAAGCCAAACGTTGTACTAACTACAGATAAAGGTGAGAAGTTCGATTTTAGAGAGCAGACTGCTGGTTTGTTAACACTTCTTTATTTTGGTTACACAAGTTGCCCAGACATTTGTCCCCTACATATGTTTGAGATAGATCGAGTTTTATCTAATCTAAGTAACGAGGCAGTCAAGAATATTCAGGTAGTTTTTGTTACGACCGATCCCGAACGAGATACGCCTGAAAAATTGGCTAAGTGGTTAGGATATTTCAACACTGATTTTATTGGATTAACGGGGGAGTATAGTGAAATTCTGGAAGTTCTTGCCCAAGTCGGTATTGCTAAGCCAGTGAAAACCGATTTAGGTGGTGGTGAATATTTAGTAAGCCATCCTTCTTACATAGTTGTTTATACGCCGGATGACCTTGGCCATATCGTTTATCCCATTCTTCTGAAAGAATCTGGAGGGTTTGACACAGAAGGGTTATATGAGATGCTTTTCCACGATCTTGAACGTCTAGCCTTATTTGGCTGGGAAGAGGTTGCTGAATGATTCGTCAGAATCCCTTAATTTACTTAGACCCTCGAAAGTTAACGAAGAGTCAGATTGTTTGGAGTGTTTTCATAGCACTTTTTACGCTCATGTGTTTTTTTATTGCCTTTGGTTCACAAATGTGTAATACAGATATCAAAATCAAAGATGCAAAAGCATATTTTCCTAGCGAAACTACGGGAGTTGCATACTTTAGGGTCGAGTCGGAAGTTGCTGATGTGATGACTGGCATGCGAACTGAGATTGCTGATCGTGCACAATTACACACTTGGACGAAGCAGGGAGATCAAAATGTCATGGTTCCACTCGAAAAGATGCAACTGGATCCAGGTGATTGGCTAGAACTTGAACCGGGTGGTTTACACGTTATGCTAATGGGCGTAAAAGAAATTCCTGAACCGGGGAAAACTTTTACCTTGGTCTTGGAGTGGGAGCGTAGTGGTGATAAAAAAGTTAAAGTCACTGTAATGTCTGCGGCTGAAATACATGCTCATGATGAGCATGCTGATCATGAGCATGAGCATGCTCATGATCATGAGGCTAAGTAGGATTGATACCTTGGAGGAAATATGAAAATTGGTGTTGTTTTTCCACAAACAGAAATAGGTAATGACCCCCAAATTATACGTGATTTTGCTCAAACTGCTGAAAATGCAGGAGCTTCTCATTTGCTTGCTTATGATCACGTATTAGGTGCACATCCTGATAGAGAACCAAAACTTTGGGGTCCTTACACCCATGAGACTGCATTTCATGAGCCATTCACATTATTTGGATATCTTGCTGGTGTGACTTCAAATATTGAACTTGTAACCGGTGTAATTATTCTTCCGCAACGCCAAACTGCGTTAGTAGCAAAACAGGCAGCAGAAATCGATATTTTATCGGGAGGACGCTTAAGGTTAGGTGTGGGAACTGGGTGGAATTATGTGGAATATGATTCTTTAAATGAGGATTTTAATAATCGTGGTGCTCGAGAAGAGGAGCAAATAGAAGTTTTACGTGAGCTTTGGAAAAAGCCAATCGTTGATTACACAGGCGAGTGGCATCGTATTGATAGGGCTGGCTTGCTGCCTCTACCGAATCGAGAAATTCCTATTTGGTTGGGTGGTTTTACTGAACCAGCTTTTCGTCGAGCAGCTAGATTAGCAGATGGCTTTATCTTTGGAACTGCCTCTGAGCCTGCATTGCAAGCATTGGATTCGATTAAGGTGCATTTAGAAGCGAATAATCGTGCTCATGAAGATTTTGGCGTTGAGGCAATGCTTGATTATGGTGATGGGCCAGAGGTGTGGAAGAAAGAAATACAAGAATGGGAAGCCGCAGGAGCTACTCATCTTTCTGTTAGAACGATGAATATAGGTTTGGCTGAACCTATTGAGCATTTGAGGGCAATTGAAAATTTCTTTAAATCTATTAGGTAACGATTAATTAAAAAACCCTTTTTAAGTCGTGATAAAAGTGGTATAAGCATACTATATGCAGGTTTGGATATCAGAGTCCCCAGATCAAATGTTGGCAGACTTTTCTGCCTCACTAATCCGTACGGAATCTTTTGTTATGGGAAAATTTAACGGCAAAAATTTTTCGCCAATAAAGAGTAAATCATGGGACTTACACAGACGTGTTAGGGATCTGTTTTTTGATGAGATTGAACCGCCGATTCTAAGACCACAATTTTTAAGAGGCGAAACTAAAGGTTTTCAGGAAGGTGCGCCTGGCGAGGAGATTAAAAAGTTTTATAACAAATATGGCGATTTGTTTAGCCCTATGGGGAGTAGTTGCGAGCTATCAGTTTGGATGCTTGAAATGCGAGAGATTTCTAAGGCAGTTGATGTTATTGATAGAAAAGTAGGGATGACGGATCAGGAATTTAAAGTTCTTATAAATGAAAAGATCGGGAACTATGCTATGCCGGAATTTATAACAAAAAAATCTGATACTCAGATGGTTCATTTAGCGATACGTCCTTTGAGTTTGGCAGGTTTTATCTGGGCACTTATAGCACGTGATCATTTCGATGGCATAACCTACTCACCATGTCCGGGTTTTGAACTTTGTGGCCGTGAAGTGCCAAGTCGAACACCTACAGGGAAGAAGCCAAAATTTTGCTCTTCTGCTTGTCAGAAGCGAATAGCTAGGCATAGGCGTGAAAATAGGGAGCCTTGGAGAGATAAAGAGGAAAGGCAGCGATACGAAGAACAGTTAAAAATTGCAGTTTTAGCCGGAAGATTAGCTCGCGAGGAATTGAAATATGGCCAACCTGATGAGACTTCCTTGACTCCACAAGAGGCTTTTAACAGAGCATTGTGGGGTGCAGGGAGATGAAAAATCTTAAGGGCGAGAAATGACCGATTCAATTTGTTCTTGGGATAGTGTTAATTTTCCCGAGGCCAATTCGTTTACGACTGCGAACACTGAGGAAATTCTTCCAGGAATCACTTTGCCGTTACCTGCAGATTTAATTCGAGAGTGGATGTGTAAAAATTGGGAAGGTATTGCGGAATATTATCGAGGAACCGATTTGGTATCGTACATTTCCCCGCAAGGAGCTAATACTTTTTCTGTAGTAGGAGGCCGTTTTGTTATAAATATTGCGGTTGTAAATGCGTTCACTGCTCTTTATCAAGTCGGAGAAGGAAGCGACTGGCTAAAACAGTTTCTACCAGGAGAAGAAGAGCTGAAAAGTGGTTCTGAAGAAGACCAAGAGAGGGCTCAACTTACCCGTGATCGTGCATTTAACCGGTGGCGAGAGAATCGCTATTTTACGTCCCGAGAATCTGCTGAAGCAAAGGCAGCTTACCTTTTTTCACTTAGAAGAGATTGGTCGATACTCGAGGATGTTGAGTTATTGGAATCAATAGACGATACGACGATTCTGGTAGCTAAGGCATATGAATCGCACTCTTTTAATTCAATGGGCGGAGGTGAATTAACTACAATTGTTGACGCGCTTTTGGATCAACATATACCAGGTCATCCAGAAGAATGGATAACAATTCTAACGAGTGGGCTCACTGATGTGGAAAGTAATCGGCCAACAAAAGCCATTTGGGATTTTAGTAGATTAATTCTTACATATTCTGAGTTAGTGAAGGATTTCAAGAGTTTAGATAGCTCAATACTCCTTGAAAATTTAAAAAATCCAACTGATAGTACATGGGGATTGTTAGCTGAGAGATTTAAAGAACTCCAGGAAGATTTAGGATATCGTGGTCAAGGTGAATTGAATCCTCAGATTCCGACTTGGAACGAAAGGCCTGAATTTATACTTGGCAATATAAGAAGTGCTCTAGAATTGGATGAGGATAGAGATCCTTATAAGAGAGAAGTGCTACAAAAAAATGTTCGTGACGATCTCGAAAAAGAAATTTTTAATCAATTACCAGAATCTGTACATGAAGAATTTCGGGAAAATTTAGAATTAGCGCAAACATTAAATCGAGACAGGGAAACAGGTAAAGCTTCTAGCGTTCGATATACACGCATGTATAGGCCAGCAATTTTGGAACTAGGTGTCAGATTGAGGGATAGGGGTTTGTTAGTAACTGAAGATGATGTTTGGTGGTTAAGGCTGAGTGAATTACGAGATTTAGTGAACCAAGAGGTTAAAGATTACGTAATTCAAGACGCTATAAAATTGCGTAAGGATGAATTGGAATTTCTTGAGAAACATGATTTACCTGTGTTATTCGAATTGCCAGTTGAACCTGTGCCTATAGTCGTATCAGAGGTTGCAAAAGAGGCTGTTTTATTACAGGGCATGGGCGTAAGCCCGGGAACTGTAAGTGGGAAAGCTCGCGTTGTTGAAAGTGCACTGGCAGCAATTGAAGCCCAGTTAGAGCCAGGAGAAATACTTGTTGCCCCATTTACAGATGCCGGTTGGACTCCTTTGTTTGTAGCCGCAGGTGGAGTTGTTGTTGAAACGGGAGGCATGCTTAGTCATGCTGCAACAGTAGCACGCGAATATGGTTTGCCAGCAGTAGTAAATATTGAGGGAGCAACTTCAGTGATACCAAATGGAGCCACGGTTTCAATAGACGGTGCAACTGGGGTAGTTGAAGTTGATCTCTAGTAATAGTTTTAGATTTAGTAAGGAGTAACAATGGCTCAGCTACTTTGTTCTTGGGATAGTGTAAGTAATCCAGAAGTCAATTCATACACGACTGGCAACAGTCAGGAGAGTTTACCAGGTATCACTGTTCCATTAACTGCAGATTTAATGCGGGAGTGGACATATATTTGCTTCCAGGGGGCGGCAGAATATTATCGGGCAACTGATTTAATACCAGATATTTCACCTCCAAACGACAATATTTTTTCATTTATTGGTGGTCGTTGGGTTGTGAATATTGCGGTTGTTAATGCATTTAGTTCTCTTTATCAGGTAGGTGAGGGTAGTGATTGGTTAAAGCAGTTTTTGCCTGGGGAAGAAGAGTTGAAAAGTGGTTCTGAAAAAGACCAAGAAAGAGCTCAACTTACGCGTGAAAGAGCATTAAACCGGTGGAGAGAATCTCGTCATTTTACGATCCGTGAGGCTGCTGAGGCACACGCGTCATATCTTTTTTCTCTCAGAAGGGATTGGTCTCTCCTCGAAGATATTGAGCTTTTGGAGGCAATAGAGTCTACGACACTTCGATTAGGAGAAGCTTATAGGACTCATTATTTCAATACAGTGGGAGGTGGTGAACTAACTACTATTGTTTCTGAGGTTTTGGACACAAATTTCCCAGATCACCCTGAAGAATGGATTACTGTTTTAACGAGTGGACTTAGTAATGTGGAAAGTAATCGTCCAACAAAAGCCATATGGGATGTAAGTAGAGAAATCGTTGAATCTCCAATACTGAAGGAAGCTTTTAAGAGTTTGGAAAATTCAAGCCTTTTAAAAAATATATCGATTCCTTCCGATCCTGTTTGGGAATTGTTTGCAAAGAAATTTAGTGAACTTCGTGATGATCTGGGATTTCGAGGTCAAGGTGAGTTGGATCCGTATTTTTCCACGTGGGATGAAAATCCTGAATTTATTGTTAGTAGCCTTAAAAGTGCCGTGTTTTTAGATGAAGATCGTAACCCCTACATACGTGAGGTAATGCAAACAAACTTACGAGAAGAACTTGAAGCGCAAATTATATCTGAATTACCAGAATCGATTCGGGAGGAATTTAAAGAAAATTTGGTTTTAGCACAAAGATTGAATCGAGATAGAGAAGCTAGCAAAGCTAATGGTGTTAGGTATTCTCGTACATATAGGCCGCCAATTCGAGAACTGGGGTTTCGATTAAAGAACAAAGGGTTGTTAAAGGATGATGGTGATGTTTGGTGGTTAAGGCTTGAGGAATTACGTGAGTTGGTTACGAGCGGACTTTCTGATTCTGCAATTCAGGGAAAAGTGCAGTCGAGAAAGGAAGAGTTTGGTTTTCTGGAAAAACATGATTTACCTATACTTTTTGAATGGCCAGTTGAGTTGCTACCTTTAGAGTTTCCAGATGTTATACAAGAATCACTTACTTTGCAGGGGATGGGTGTCAGTAAAGGTACTGTGACTGGGAAAGCACGTATTGTGAAGAGTGCTCTAGCCGTAGTTGAAACACAACTAGAACCAGGTGAAATACTTGTTGCACCAGTTACAGATGCAGGATGGACTCCTTTGTTTGTTTCAGCAGGAGGTGTTGTTGTTGAGACCGGAGGTATGTTAAGCCATGCTGCTACAGTAGCGCGTGAATACGGTTTACCTGCAGTCGTTAATATCGAAGGTGCAACCTCGATAATTCCTGAAGGTGCTATGTTGTCAATAGATGGGGCTACTGGGAAAGTTGATATAAATTTCTAGTCTTTGACAAGAGTCCTATACATGTGCATGTTTAGCCTAGTAGACACTGGAGTTACTTAATGGCTTACGAA
>CAYFHW010000069.1:0-7211 GCA_964343095.1 uncultured Anaerolineaceae bacterium
AATTACAGGAATATCTAATTCTGAAAGTGCCATATTACCGTTATGTGTAACGTTGTATAGAACATTACGGGCTCCCTCAATACTTTGATTTAACAAGGCACTGGATGTTGCAGCTCTGGCAGCTTCAACAGCTCGATTTTCGTCTGAAGCTTCACCTATTGCCAGGAGAGCTGAACCTGCATTTTGCATAACGCTGCGAACATCATTGAAATCCAAATTGATACCTCCTTCTATGCTGATAACGTTTGCAATTGCTTGAATTGCTTGCTTCAGCACATCATCAGCTGTTTCAAAAGCTTGTTCGACTGTGCAGTTTTTGGGACATATTTCTATAAGCCTAGAATTTGGCACTACGATCATTGCATCTACATTGTCATGTATTTCTTCGAGTCCACGTTTTGCCGATCCTGATCGACGTGATCCCTCCCACGAGAATGGAGTCGTAACTGTTGCAATTGTTAGTGCACCAACAGAACGAGCAATTTCTGCAACTACAGGAGCGGCACCGGTTCCTGTTCCTCCACCTAATCCTGCAGCGACAAAAACCATTGAAGCGCCTTCAAGTGCAGCTGCAATTTCATTTCTGTTTTCTTCGGCAGCTTGAGCTCCTTTTTCAGGATCTCCGCCGACTCCAAGGCCCTGTGTCAAGCGCTCACCAATACGTAAGCGTGTTGGTGCTTCAGAGCCTTTAAGTGCTTGAGAGTCTGTGTTAATTGTTATGAATTCGATGCCAGGAATTTTGGCTTGAACCATGCGGTTTACTGCATTGCCTCCACCTCCACCCACGCCTATAACGCGGATGTCGGCACGTTCTTCATCATAATTACCCCAGGGTTCCTTTTCGTTCTCTGTAGGTAACATAGTGGTTTGTTTGTTTTCGTCAGTATTGTTCATCATGTTTCTTTCCTTTATGGGGTGTGATTTAACGATTTCCGCTGGGCGGGTTAGTTTTTGTGGATATATTTTTTCGGTTACGATGCCTCCTTTTTCATTGCGGTAAGAAACCTTTTCCAAAATCACGTAGTCGGCGTCCAACGCCTCCCCATGCGATATTGCTAGAGTGTTGTTTGGTTGTGTTTTGAATAGATAGATTGGACTCGTGTAAAGCATATTCAAGGAGCCCGATGCTGGTTGCGAAGGGCGGTGAACCAAATTGTTCAGGGATGTTTTCAAACCTTGTTGGATAGCCAATGCGTGCAGGTAGTCGAAGTTTTTGACTTGCTAATTGACATAATCCTTCGAGGCTACTTGTTCCTCCTGTTAACACCAAACCAGCAGCTATCCGTTCGAGTGTTTTCGTACGGCGTAATTCAACTTCAATTTCTTGTAAAATTTCTTCACAACGGGCTTGAAGAATTTCTGCGACATGCCGGGTTTGAATTGTTTTTTCTGGAGGATTTCCAAAGGCTTGTATTTCAACTGTTTCTTCTAGTGGTGTCATTGAAGAAACTGCGACCCCATAGGTCTTTTTTAATTGTTCTGCGCTTTCCCATGGACATCTAAGTACTTGTGTCAGGTCACGTGTAAGGTGTTCACCTGCAAGAGCCAAGCTTGCTGAATGGGATACCGCACCTTCTTCATAGATACATATAGATGAAGTGCTCGCACCTATATCTATAAGTGCAACACCTTGCATACGTTCTTCATCAGTCAGAGCAGATTTTGCTGCTGCGACGGATTCAGGTAGAAACCCATCGACTTTGACTCCTGCTCCTTCGACGCATAGACGTAGGTTTTCGATCGAAGATGCTGCGCCAACAATTATATGGGTTTCGGCATCGAGTCGAGTACCATACATTCCAACTGGATCTGCAACGTGCTCGGTTCCCTCAATCCAAAATTTTCTTGGGAGCATATGTATAATTTGCTGACTTGTAGAAATGTTAATTTGACCAGCCATTTCTAGTACTCGTTCACGATCTTCTTCAGTGATAGGGTAATTGCGATCAGCTATCGTAATAATTCCTCGCTCATTTTGTGATCGAAGATGTTCTCCTGCAATACCAACTATCGCACTTAAAATCCGTGTACCGCTGGATTCTTCTGCAAGGCGTGTGGCTTCTTGAATTCCTGCACGAACTTTTTGAATATCCCCGATCCCACCATTCTGAAAACCAGTAGATTCCACCATGCCAAACCCTTCTACGTTTGTTTGGCCTTCGGTGTCGCTACTTCCGACAAGTACAGTTGTTTTTGTAGCTCCTAAGTCAATGGCTGCAGCCGCATGTTTCTGTTTCATGATTGCTCCTTCTTGTTAGTTGGTTTCTCTGTTGTTTTGTATGTTCCGAAGAACAGGGTGGTTTTGAAATCGCAAATCGATTTCGGTATATTCAATTTCTTTTATTTTTGCTTGAGTAATTATTTGTTTCCAAACTTGTATTTGGAGTTCAAGATTTTTTGCATTTTGGATTAATAAATATTTTCCATCAGAGGTTTCTATTCTGATTCCTACGCCAGGAAGGTTTGATATTTCGGTAACTTCGGTGTCTAGTGAATCAAATATTAGATTAGGGATTTGTAAAGCAGTTTTAATTGCCTCAACATTAACTTTATCTCCCGGCTTCAAGGGAAACTTAGAGGTTCCGATAACTCTTGGTAGTGACACCTTTGTCAGTTCAAGGGACTGCAGTACTATGCCGGTTTCGCTAATTAAATAGTTTTCCCCAGCTTGTTCCCATACTATGCGTGGCTCTAACTCGCTCACGATAATTCTGACAGTGTCTGGCCACTCTCTGGTAATTTCGACTGATTTAACCATTGGTAATTCATTAATTGTTGACGCAACATGCTTCGTTTTTAAAGTTGGCATCCATTTTCCCATTTGTGGTGTTATTTCTTGGATTTGATGCAGTGGAGTAAGGTCGATCCCTTCAATATTGATTTCCTTCACTTTTAGGAAGGGTGAAAAAACGCCAACAACTACTACAACGGCTAGGACGACGATGCTGCTAAATAGAGCTATCCGAATACTAATTTTTGCAAAACTAAGGTGCGATATTCTGTTAGTGGCTTGGTTTTGACGACGTATAATTTTTCTTTCCTTACGTCTGATAATTTTTTGAGGTTGCATCAGCTAACCCCCTTCGTTTTTAAGAGTGCAAGTTCAAGGATTTGAGTAAGTAGTTCGCTGTAGCTGATCCCGCTCTCTTCCCAAAGGCGCGGAAAGAGACTAGTTTCTGTGAAACCAGGGATCGTGTTGATTTCGCTTAAGATGATCTTTTCATCTTTGCTAACAAAGAAATCTACACGTGCAAATCCCTCGCATCCAATAGCTTGATAAGCATCAATGGCTAGGTTGCGAATTTTGTTAGCAGTATCCTTTTTAACACGTGCGGGTACAAAAATTTTGGCTTTTGAATTAGGCGAATATTTACTGTCATAATCATAGAAGTCATTAGCTGGAGATATTTCTCCAAGGCAGGAAGACGCTATTGGTTTTGAATTACCAATTATTGCGCATTCAATTTCTTGACCGTCTATAAATTCTTCAATTAAAACCTTGTCGTCCCAGTGCAGTGAGGCGTCAATAGCTGAAGCAAGATTTTTTTCAGATTCAACACGCGTAATCCCTATGCTTGAGCCACCACTTGATGGCTTAACATAACAAGGGTACCCAATCTCATTCTCCACTTTAATCCTGATTGCTTGGTCGGAGTCTTGCAGTTCTTCTTTTTGGAGAACAACCATACGTGCGATTGGTAATCCCTTTGATTGCCAAATTGTTTTTGAAAGGCTCTTATCCATTCCTAGGACACTTGCCTCGACTCCCGAACCGGTATACGTGAGATTTAGCATTTCTAGTAAGCCTTGTAATTTCCCATCCTCTCCAGTTTTTCCATGGATTAAGGGGAATGCTGCAAAACAACCTTTAAGTGTCTCTAAACTACTTTCTATTACTGACACATCATGTATGTGATTTAGTTTGTTTTGTGAAGTGAGTATGCTGGTGGAGTACGATTCATTGAGCCACTGACCGCTTGTCGAAATAGCAATAGGGACAGCCTTCCATCTTTTTTCATCTAATGAGTTGATAACGTTGCGCGCACTCCGAATGCTTATTTCATGCTCTGCAGATTGTCCACCAAATATGATTGCTACACGTTCAGCCATTAAAACTTCCCTACAAAGTTCACTTCTCTAATTAATTTCATACCGAAAGTGTCATAAACTCGCTTTTCTGCTTCTTCCACAAGCCAAAGCACATCTTTTGCTTGTGCTTGTTGTGTATTGACGAAGAAATTTGCATGTTCCTCACTAATCTTTGCTTCCCCTTTTGTCATGCCCCGCATTCCAACCGCTTCAATCAATTTCCAAGCAGGTTGGGTAGGGGGGTTTCTGAACATAGAACCCGGATTACGTTCTCTTGGCTGAGTAGAAAGACGTCTTTCATCATATTTGGCTACTTCGCTAATAAGTGACGTAGCATCTCCTTCGTGGAGCATGATTTCTACTTCCAATACTGTTTGTTGTTTGAATTGGTTGTTTTGAAGAACACTGTTTCGATAAGTTAGCTGTAAATCTTCTGAATCGAACCAGGCACTTCCTGATGTTGGTGAAAAAAGATTTGCTCGTACTAAAACATCACTTAAACATCCACCGTAAGCACCTGCATTGTAGACAACTGCCCCTCCAAATGTTCCTGGTATTCCAACGGCCCATGCGAGTCCTGCAAGGCCGAACCTACACATCCTTCTAGCAGTACCAGAGAAATTTGCACCACTTTCGATCTGGAAACGGAATTTGTCTACTTGTTTCAGCTTCTTGGCACGGTTATCTATTACAACTCCAGCTATACCCTTGTCACCCACTACAATGTTGCTGCCACTACCGAGTATGAATAAATCTTCGTTAGCCTCACTTGTGATTCTGATAGCCTCTGCAAGATTGTTACTAGTTCGAACTGTTAAAAATATTTCTGCAGGACCACCGATTCCGAAAGTTGTATGCGTTTTCATAGGCTCATCTGAACGTATCTCACCAAATTGCTCTAAAGTTTTTTTAAGTTGGTCTCGAGATTTCATGCGATGGCCTCCAGAATTTTTGGGGCAATATTGGTAATATTTCCGGCACCAATCGTAAGAATTACGGTGTTTTCGTTAGTCTCTTGAATCGCGTGTTCGATAGCTTCTTGTTCTGTTGCTGCATAGATTGTTGGAGTAGAGGTAATTGAATCTGCTAATTCGTTTGCAGTTTTTCCTTGATTCGGTAGTTCTCGAGCTGCATACGTTTCTAAGATTATTAATTTATCTAGACCTTTCCAACAATTGAGCCAGTTTTCCCAGAGATAGGCTGTTCGGCTATATGTATGTGGTTGATAAATTGCTATCAGTCGATGGTTTGCATAACGCATCCTTGTTGTTTCCAAAGTCGCTTGCACTTCTGTTGGGTGGTGTGCATAGTCATCAATTATGGAAACTCCCTTTGTTTCCCCAACAAGCTCAAACCTTCTTTTAACCCCGTGAAATTGTTTCAAAGTTTTTTGTATCGAGGAGAATTGAACCCCTTGATGTAGAGAAACGGCGGCTGCTGCCAAGGCATTAAGAACGGCATGTTTTCCTGGTATCGAGATTTCTAATAGCCCGTGTTCGAACTTTGAAGGGCCTGATAACTCGAATCTGGCCCCTGAATGATTAAGATTTAGATTTCTTGCAATCCATGTATTATTTTCTTCAAATCCGTAAGATTCGTATTGTAAACCTGTATCGGTAATCTCACTTAATAATTGATCGGTACCTTTGTCATCCCCACATAATAAGATTAATCCAGAGGGCTTGAGTTTTTTTGCAAATTGTAGAAATGCATTGTAGTAATTTTCCCTACTGCCATAATCATCCAAATGATCTGCATCTATATTTGTGATTACTTCTAGGTCGGGCTCATAATCAAGGAAAGCCTTTTTGTATTCATCGGCTTCGACCACACAATGTATACCAGATCCCCATGCGGAATTTTTAGTAAGATCCCGACTTTCCCCCCCAAGTACATACATGGGGTTAAAATTACTTTGCTTTAAAATTGTAGCTATCAGAGTAGAAGTACTCGTTTTCCCATGTGACCCCGCAATTGCGATTATTTTTTTGCCATCTATGAGTTCTGCGATTGCTTCGGAACGTCTAAGTATTGGAATCTCCCGCTTTTCTGCTTCTACTATTTCTATATGATTTTTTTTCACAGCAGCGGTTGTGATAACTAAATCAGCGGTAGAAACGTTGCTAGCATCATGTTGCGAAAAGATTGTAAAACCTTCTGATTTGAGGTCTTTGGTTAACGCTGTTTCCTCTAGGTCGCTGCCGGTAATAGTTAACCCTCGTTCTTTTAGAAGTCTGGCGATCGCTGACATATGTATTCCGCCAATTCCAATAATATGTACACGGTTGCCATTGAATTTTATTTTGCTCATCTTTTTGCCTCCAGAAGGAGGTGGGCAAGATTTTTTGCTGCGGTGATTTCCCCAATGTTATGCATTGCGGTTTTCATCTTTTTTAATCTTGTTTCATTGGTAAGAATTTCCAATGTTTTTTGCTTGAGCTGAGCCAGTTCACTTTCTTCAATAATTACTGCAGCTCCTTGGTTAGCTAGCCAATGTGCGTTTGCTTTTTGGTGTCCTCCCGCGTAGTCACCAGGTATTAGAATGGCTGGAAGTTTAGCTGCTGGGAGTTCCCCCAAAATGCTTGCACCGGCTCGCATAATCGATAAGTTAGCGGAGAACATAAAAATCGGTATATCTTCAAAAAAGGATTCTGGGCGGTAGCGGTTGACCAAATCAGCTGGGAGATCTGCACGCTTTTTAAGTGCTTCTTCAATATCTTTTTCTCCAGTTATATGAAGAATTACTGCACTTTGACAGAGGTCTTCGAGCTCTTGGAAAACGAAATTATTTAATAATTGTGAACCTTGCGAAGCTCCACTCACAAATAGAACGGTTTCATTATCCTTCAAACCCATTTTTATTCTTGCTGAATCTGTTGTTAACTCGTTGAATCTGTTGCGGACTGGATAGCCAGTTACCGAGAGCTTTTTCTTTGACAAACCGGTATTGACATGCTTTGTGCTGGTTGCAATATGTGTAGCTATTTTTGATTCAAACCTTACGGCGAGTCCTGGTTCTATGTCGGGCAGGAAGATAACGAGAGGTAGTTGCAATAGCCGGCCGGCTATGCAGGCAGGAATTGAACCGTATCCGCCGGTACTGAGTATGACATCAGGGCGAA
>CAYFHW010000070.1:0-7203 GCA_964343095.1 uncultured Anaerolineaceae bacterium
ATTTTGGGTAGATTTGGGACTCTACACCATTCTTCCCCCTATATTAGGGATATTAGTGAGACATTACAAGCCTTTTGAAGAACTAAATATCGTAATATTGGGAAATGGTCAGAATTGCTATTCTCACAGCTTCAGATTCTGCTGCATCTGGGACAAGAATTGATTCTTCAGGTGATCT
Source organism: uncultured Anaerolineaceae bacterium (assembly GCA_964343095.1). Taxonomy (GTDB): domain Bacteria; phylum Chloroflexota; class Dehalococcoidia; order Tepidiformales; family Tepidiformaceae; genus JAKUNN01. The sequence goes on from CAYFHW010000070.1 coordinate 179, forward strand.
GATTTTTGAGCGCTGCGTATCTGCTAAACATGAAGTTGTAAGACGTGAAGTTGTTCCTGATGATAGAGCATTAATTTCACAAACTCTGGCTTTATGGTCTGATGAATTGGTGGCAGACATTATCTTCACTACTGGCGGAACTGGATTAACTCCACGTGATGTTACGCCAGAGGCAACAAGGGACATTGCTGAACGTGAAGTTCCCGGTATTCCAATTGCCCTTACTATTAGCGGACAAACCTTTACCCCTTATGCGGTTTTGTCTCGAGGGATTGCAGTAACACGAAAAAAGACGCTGATCATTAATCTACCGGGTAGTGTCAATGGTGTTGCCGAAGGTTTAGATATCATAGAACCACTGATACCTCATATAGCAGAATTACTCGCTGGGCCTACAAGCCATGATAATTAGTAACTTGTGTGAAAAAAAATGCGTATAGATGTCCTTACGTTATTTCCTGATATGTTTCCTGGTCCGCTCGATATTTCAGTAATTGGGCGAGGTAAAGAACAGGGCTTGTTTGATTTGTTTGTTCATGACATCAGAAGCTATGCTTCTGACCGCCATAAAACTGTGGACGATGCTCCATTCGGTGGAGGACAGGGTATGGTCCTTAGAGTCGATATTCTTGAGTTAGCCTTGAATTCAGTTCAGGCTCTTGCAGAAGAAACAGGGCAAGTTATCTATCTCTCCCCACAAGGCGAGCGGTTAACAGATGCATTGGTACGCGATTTTTCTAAGGAGTCTAGATTAATTCTGGTTGCGGGTCGATATGAGGGGGTTGATGAAAGATTTATAGAGAATTTTGTGGATCGGGAGATATCGATTGGTGATTATGTTTTAAGTGGTGGGGAGTTACCTGCAATGGTTCTAATAGAAGCGATGGTCCGTCAGATCCCTGGCGTTTTAGGTGATGAGGATTCTGCAAAATACGATTCTTTTGCAGATGGTCTACTTGAGTATCCACAATATACAAGGCCCGCTACTTTCAACGGATGGTCTGTTCCAGATGTTTTGTTAAGTGGGCATCATGCCGAAATTAGTAAGTGGAGAGAAGAACAACGCTACAAGCGAACCTTGGATCGCAGACCAGATTTATTAGATGATTAATTTTGTAATGCCGTTCTAATTTCCTCCTCCGACATTCCTATTTCTAATCGTTTGTCATAGAGCAGGTTCATTATCATCTCATCCAATTCAGACAAGGTTTGTAAATTACTAAAACCTTGAAAAAAAAGTGAGGAACTTTCTGTAAAAGAATCCGCGTAAAGCCCAGTAATTTGACTTACTTCTTCCGCTATAGCATGACAACGTTCTTTACCAGGATCTTCGCTCGAAATTTGGATTAATGCCCGTATGATTTCCCCACTCTTTTTTGTATAGACGACAAAATAGCCAACATTCCCCGGTGGATAATACGAGTCACGCTTACCGAATTCACTTTCGGGAAGGAAGAAGATCTTAATATTGGCAGAATCTTCTTCCACTTCCACAATTTGTATGTCTGTGAGCGAAGCGACTTTTTCTGTAATTGATGTCAGACATAGTAGGTCGCTTTTAGTCGGGTTTCCGCCAATAAATAATTTCCAGTCTGTTTCCCACCGTTCTAGAACTGGATCTTCCCTTTCTCCATATTCGATGCCTAATGCGATCTCAAAAAAGTATTCGAGTGTATCAGGCTCTACTGGGATTTGTTCATTTTTTGCGCAACTTGACAAGCTGATCGCTAAAAACAACAAGAATGAAAAAAAGTAAGCTTTTAAAACAGTTTTTGCTCCCAATCCAGCATCATCACATTAATATGTTCTCCAGGTTCGACTTGCGGTGTTTCCTCAGGAATTATGGTTAATCCGTTGGCAGCACTCATACTTGTTAGAATGCCACTGCCTTGAGGTCCGGTTAAGCTTGCGATAAGTGTTCCGTTAGCATCTTCTGAAACAATGCAGCGAGCAAAAAACCGTCTCCCGTCGGTGTTCACTATTTTGTCTTGTGTGATTGCTTGTATCACCGGTCGCTCCCAGTCCGATCGGCCTTGCATTTTATATAGAGCGGGCCGCCCAAAAAGCTCGAAAGCTACCATAGAGCTTACGGGATTTCCTGGTAGTCCTAGGTGAGGGATCGTCTTTCCTGTTGACGTATGAAATGTTCCGAAAGCCAAAGGTTTTCCTGGTTTCATTCGAACTGTCCAAAAGTCAATGGTCCCTTCATTTGCTAAAACATCTTTGACGACATCAAAATCCCCTCGTGAAACACCTGCGCTGGTCACAATCATGTCAGCATTAAAGCCACTTCGGAGCTTGAGCGTGAGATCATCTACGGTATCTTTGGCAATCCCAAGTACAAGAGGAATACCACCGAATTGTTTAACTAAAGCCGCAAGCATCTGTGTGTTGGCATCATATATTTGTCCAGGGTTTCGCTTTTCCCCAGGTGTTACGATTTCGTCCCCAGTAGAAAGAATCGCAATTACGGGCTTTCTAAATATTTCAATTTTGGTTAAACCTATGCTGGCAAGAACTCCAATTTCGGATGCTCGAATCATCCTTCCCGCCTCAAGAACTGTTTGCTTCTCGCGGATATCTTCTCCGCGAAATCGTATATTCGCATCTTTTTCGGCTGCTTTTAGAATATTGACATGTGTTTGTAGTTTTCCTTTTTCAGGAAGTTTTTGGCTTTGTTCATCCGTTTCTTCAAAGGGGACTATTGCATCTGCCCCCTTTGGAATAGCTGCTCCTGTCATTATGCGGATAGCTTCATTGTTCCCTACTTCTTGTTCAGCTATATAGCCTGCTGCTAAATCTGCAATTACTTTAAGTCGTACGGGGTGATGTGTGTCAGCACCTTGAGTATCGCTTGCACGTACGGCATATCCATCCATTGCGGTGTTATCTAGGGGAGGGATGTCAAAAGGTGCTATTACTTGGTTTGCCAAGACTTGTCCAAGAGCCTCGTCTACAGGTGTTAAGTAGCTTGGCATCCTATCGATGAGCTGAAGAATGCGGTCTCGTGCCTCTTCGACACTAATCATCTGAGAAACTGGCAGGGTCAATTATTTACTCCTTTGTAAGTCGTACTGCAAGACATGTAGTGGTACGTTGGACACCATCAACGCTTTGGATCGCATCAGTAATAGAATTACCCAATGTATCCAAGTCAGTTGCTTCAATTTGCATTATTACGTCGAACGGTCCTGTAACCGTATCTACAGAGACTATTGTAGTGCCGGCATATGATAGAGAAGTTAATTCAAGACCAACACTTTTAGCACTGGCTACATCTGTTTCAATTAAGACATATCCTCTTACCATGTTATCCCCCTTAGTAAATTTGTTTAATTATCCTTGAAAATTGTTTTTTTGGAAGTTTTTCTTTATTTCGTTGCTTGTTTACAAAAGCTAAGAAAGGACACATAGCTAGTTAAGCTCTATAATTTGCTGACGTGACCACTTCGGAAGACCAAATTTCTAATTTTAGAGAAGAGGCACTAGCAACGCTTTCTGATTCAGTGACGGCTGAACAGCTTGAAGCATGGCGAGTGTTTTGGCTCGGTCGTCAAGATGGTCGAGTCAATCAATTACTTCGTTCAATAAGCGATCATCCTGTTGAGACTAGAAGTGACTTTGGAAAGGCTGCAAATTCTCTAAAGAAATTATTAGAAAGTGAGCTGAAAGATGCGCTTACGCGTGTCGAGAACGATACAGAAGTCAATGAAGTCGCTATAGATGTTACATTGCCAGGTCGCCCTCAGAGTCTTGGCGCTCTTCATCCCATCACACAGACGATGAATGATTGTATTGCAGTTTTTGAGGATATGGGATTCCAGGTTTTTGAAGGGCCTGAAGTTGAATGGGAACATTATAATTTTGATGCCGTACGCATACCTAAAGAACATCCAGCCAGGGATATGTGGGATACAATTTGGGTGGATACGTTGGTCAATGGAGAACGTTCGATGTTGCTTAGGACGCATACTTCACCTAACCAAATAAGGGTTATGGAAAAGAATGATCCACCTATCCGTGTTTTAGTACCTGGAAAATGTTATAGGCAGGAAGCAACTGATGCGACTCATGAGTGGATGCTTACTCAGATTGAGGGACTTGCTGTGGATGAAGGAATTACAATGAGCGATCTCAAAGGTGTGCTTTATGGTTTTGCACGTCGTCTTTTTGGACAAGATCGAGAAATCATTTTCCATCATAGTTTTTTCCCTTTTGTAGAACCAGGTATAGAAATGGCAATTGATTGCTTCATATGTTCTGGTACTGGTGGGTCGTGCCGTACGTGTCATGGTGCAGGGTGGATAGAAATTCTGGGTGCAGGAATGGTTCATCCAGAGATCATTGAAAATGCTGGATTTGATTCCTCGAAATTTACTGGTTTTGCGTTTGGTGTTGGTATTGAACGTGTAGCAATGCTGCGATGGGGTATTGATGACATAAGACATTTTTATCAAAATAATTTACGATTTTTAGCTCAGTTCTCTGCAATAAAATGAAACTTTCTATTAGCTGGCTACGTGATTTAGTTGCGATTGATGAAAATTATCGACCTGACGAATTGGCAAGAAGAATTACTAATTCGATAGCGGAAGTTGAAGAGCTTGAGTTTGTTGGTGAAGATTGGGATCCCGCTCTTATTACGGTTGCGGAAATAGTAGCCATAGCTAAGCATCCGAATGCTGATCGTTTGCAAGTAGCCACTATCAAAATTACTGATAGTGAATCAAAGGAAGTGATTTGTGGTGATCCCACTATTTTTGTGGGACAGAGAGTTGCATTTGCTCGTGAGGGTGCACTTTTAGTTGATGGGAAGACTGGTCAGAAAGCAGCGTTAAAGGCACGTCCCATTAGGGGTGTTGAATCTGCAGGGATGATACTTAGCGAAAAAGAACTAGGGATGAGCGATGATCATGAAGCAGTCTTAACACTTTCTGATGATGCTCCCATTGGTGCAGCTCTATCTGACGTCCAGGGAGATATAATTTTTGATTTATACACTTGGGCGAATCGTGCTGATCTTCTGGGAGTTGTGGGTATAGCTCGGGAAATTGCAGCTTTAGAGGGAAGCTCGCTTCTCATGCCAGAGACAGGACATCTCGAGTCAGACCGTCCGGTATCTGATTGTATTGACGTCACCATTAAGGATGCTGATTTATGTCCTCGTTATACAGCAGCAGTTATTCATGGGATTCAAATAAGTTCTTCGCCAGAGTGGCTTAAAAAACGTTTGAGAGCACATGGTGTACGTCCTATTAATAATGTTGTCGACGTTACTAATTATGTGATGTTGGAAACCGGTCAGCCTCTGCATGCGTTTGATTATGAGAGTATCAATGATCAAAAGATCGTTATTAGGAAGGCTAAGGAAGGAGAATCTATAGTCACGATAGACGGAATTGAAAGGGAACTGACCGAAGACATACTTGTAATTTGTGATAGTGAAAGGCCAGTTGCAGTTGCTGGAATTATGGGTTCCTTGAATAGTCAGGTTACACAAAATACAAAGACTATTCTTTTAGAAGTTGCAAATTTTTCTCCTGCAGGGATACGTCGTGGTTCAATGAATCTGAAACTCCGGAGTGAAGCATCAACACGTTTTGAAAAGGGCCTAGGAACCGGAATGGTTGATTTTGCTCAAGCTCGGGCTTTACACCTATTTGAAAAGTTATGTGGCGGAATTTCTGCGAAAGGTATGTTGGATGTTTACCCTGGGGATTCCAAGTCTAGCTTAATTGAACTCTCTGCTGACCGTATAGAGCAGGTTTTAGGGATTGAAATAAGCAATGCTAATATAGTCCGTATTTTGAAAAGTCTTGGATTTGAGATAACTGAAAATAAAGATGGTGGAAGTTTCGAGGTCGTATCACCATACTGGCGTACAGATATAGATATTGCTGATGACCTCATTGAGGAAATTATACGAATCTACGGATACGAAAATTTGCCTACAACTAGTTTAGCTGGAGCTTTACCAGATCCTATTGAAAATCCGCTATCTATGTTACGAGATAATTCTCGAGTTATCGTTAGTGGGCTTGGTTTTCAGGAAATTCTTACGTATACGCTTACTTCGAAGGAAGACCTTGAGAGGGTTAATGATCCTAAGGATGAAGTTCGTTTAGGCCCTTTGGCCGTCTCTAATCCTGTAGCTTCCCAACATACTTGGTTGCGAACTTCACTAAGGTCCTCTCTTTTAAGAACCTTTGCAGATAATCGTAAGCATCAAGATCAGGCACTGCGTTTGTTTGAAATTGGTGTCGAGTTTTTGCCTGTTGAGGAGGATCTTCCAGAAGAAAGGCCAGTTTTGTGTGCTGTGCTTGGGGGTGGGCGTTTGGAAAGATGGAGACGGCCAGAACCAGAAAACCTCGATTTCTTTGATGCGAAAGGTGTGCTAGAGGCCTTACTTCTTTCGCAGGGTGTTGATGTACGTTTTTCGGATGTAGATTTGTTCCCGCTAAAGACCGGATTTGCTGCGGAAGCGGTTGCCAAAAAAACTGACGAAACTATTGCTTTGGTGGGGCAAATTGATGAAACCGTCGCTCGTTTTTTTGACATCGACGAACCTGTTTATCTGATTGAATTTTGGCTCAGCAAAGCAGTGCATGCGCTTAATTCACGCCCTGAATATTCCCCACCTCCACGCTATCCTGATGCCCGACATGATTTAGCCATAATTGTCCCTGAAGATGTACTTAGTGGAGATATTGTTGATTTTGTTTGTGCACATCGATCTGGAGACGTTTTATGTGAGGCTGAACTTTTTGATGAATATCGAGGTGAGGGGCTACCTCCAAATATGAAATCACTAGGTCTTGCTGTCAGATATCGTTCAAGAAATAGGACGCTGAAAGAAAAAGATGTTTTGAAATGCCGTAAAAGTTTGCTTACTCGACTTGAAAAGGATTACGGAGCAGTTTTGCGAAATTAATGTTGTTTATAACTTTCTAAGGTGGATTCTTTGATGAAAAACGATTCTCACCAAGTTGGTTTTATTCCTGCTATAGGCTTGTGCAGTATTTGTA
>CAYFHW010000071.1:0-7069 GCA_964343095.1 uncultured Anaerolineaceae bacterium
CATTGGAAAAAAGTATCTGAAAAGCTTCGGGGTGAGAGTTTCAAGAAATTCATCCAGGAAGTAGAAGCAATGGCGGCCGGGACTTTTTGGCGCCACAATCAAGCCGGGGACCTGGCTGGTTCCGGGGACTGGATCGACGGACGGAAGCTCAAACGCTTAACAGCAGCCAACAAAGGAAAAAGGGGCTTCACCTATACCCACAAGCACAAAATCAAAAAGAACCACGCTAAAATAAAGCATGCTAATGATAACGGGTTCACCGTGAACCTGTCAGCTGACAGCCTAGACCATGCCGACGAACTCAAAGCCCTGGGAATTGGTCCGGTGGTGGTGATTGTCCCAGCTGATGAAGCCTACAATCACACCATCACCACCAGGGCGGGTAATAAAGTCAACATTTGTCCGGCCACTTACCAGGATAATATAACTTGTAAAAGCTGCCAGCTGTGCCAGCACGCCGGGCGTTCTAATATGGTGGGCTTTCCAGCTCACGGGACCGGCAAGGGAAACATCACCTGATGTTTTCTTTGTTGGGTACTATCATAGGGGGGGGCGCAGATTGTATAACACGCAGATTTCTGCTAGTCTACAAGCTCTCCCAAAGGATGATTCGATAATTTATCCTAAGAAAGCAGCGCCTGGGGATTTCCTATTCTCCAAAGTAGTTAAAATGACTCCAGGCGTTCGCAGATTTCCAAAGCACGCAGACGATCGCAGATTATTTCACCGGGCGCAGATGTCGCGTCCAGTCCAGAGCTGATCTCTCCCCACTTTTCATTTCAAAAGAGCATTAAGAGGATGCGAAGGGGGGTTTCCGATTAAACTATTGTATAAAACCTAGTTACAGTTTTTTTTCTTAACTTCAATATACCCCTTGATATATATAGCCTTTCTATGCAATAATATACATACAGTAGAAAAACTACTGTTTATTTTATAACTACTAAGGAAAAAAATAATGAACGAGAACAACACGTTAACCAAAATAGAACCGACTTTCACAGTAGACGAAGCTAGACTTATTCAGCTCTGTCTTGAGTTTGCCAACAACGATGATGAGCTTTTAGATCGATTCAAAGACATTTTGTACGAAGATGGATTTGATGGATTACCTGACAATATCCTGGGTTCGATCTGGGATAAGCTAAACCTAATTCTAAGACCAGGAGGTCAATCATGATTAAAGCAGATGCAGCACAATGGCTAGGAAACAGAGGTCATATGATCGATACAAGCGATATTATAAAATGTAAGGAAATAGGCAGTTATTTTTTCGTGATAACAAAAGAAGATCCTGAAGAAGTTGAGTTATATGATTTAAACGATATTTATGCCGAATGTATTGATTGCTTTCCAGTAAAGTCTTTCAAGTGGAACAAGGACTTCATGCGTAAATGTATAACTGGAGAGATCTGATGAATGACTTTCTAATTCCAGGCCTAATCTTTGGCATGGTGGACAATGGAGTTCTAATTCTGGGTGCATACACAGGATTGGAGATAGATCGATTCTTTAAAGGCAATGGACAGGTGGGTGCAATTCTGGGCGCGGGTGTGGGAAACACCGTCTCAGACGGTCTGGGCGCAGTTATTGATCCCACCATGAACCACATGATTATTGGAATTATACTGGGGTGTTTGATACCGTTAATACTCATCCCCATAATTGAAACGAGGAAAAACAATGGCAAATAAAGAAACCTACAGCACCAGAAAAGCTTGGGAATTAAACAAAAATCCAAAAGCAATCAGCGAAAGCCACGAATACTGGCGCCAAATGGCAGAATATTTCAGACGAAAGAACCGTAAAAACGAGAGAAAGGTCGAACGATTAATGCGAATTATCGACATTCTCAAGAAAAGAATTTTAAACAAAGAAAAGGAAACCAAATAAAATGAACGAATTAATCGAAATTATTTTAAGAGCTGTTGGAATATTGCTATGCCTGGGAATACCGGCCTATGCGTTGCTTTATTTTGATGGTCCAGAATTTTAGGGAGACAACAATGAATAAAAAAAATGCAATTATATGTTGTGCTATAGGTGCAGGAGGATTGACCTATGGCGGAATGAACTTTGAACTAGGAGGCATTGATTCGATAGCTGTAGCCATAACAGTTTCAATGAGTATTGCCCTGGGTACAGTTACGTTGTTTTACGGAGTTAAAGATTTAATTAAAGTAAACACAAAAGAAACACCTAAAAAGAAAGAGAAACCAAAGGTTCAAAAGAAAACAAAGAAAGCTAACTTAATGAAAGACGAACAAGATGCAGTCTTGAGTGTTGATCTAATGAAACGAGAAAAAGAACTGAAAGTTAGACGCAAAGAGGTTAAATCTTTATATGAGAAAAGAATGGCTGAGATCGAAAAAGAAGAAAAAGCCATAGGAAAAAGACTTATTGAAAAGGCGATTGCGGCTGGTTGGGTTCAGGAGAGTCATTCTCCAGGCATGGAATATAAATGACCGTAGCTCTTAAAAGTCATGGAAAAAACCAATGGGAAAGCATTATCAACGATCAAGATTCAGATGTCTTTCTTTTAAGAAGATACGAACGCGCCAAACAAAACGAAAGCCCTGATCTTAACCTGGTTAATGCCATAGAGAATGAGCTGCAAAGCAGAGGATGGCGACTGGATAACGAAAAGGAATGGCATTGGAAATGAATTTTGAAGAAGCACATCAGCTCTATAAGAAAAAGATCGCAGATAAGAACTCGACCGCAGATGAGGAAAAATCCTATCGTATTGCCCCGGATGAAGAATCTTCATTCTGGGCTTTAAAAGACATTCACGACAACAGCTTGGCAATTGTTCATGCAACAGGCCAGGTTGTTTTAACTAAAAAAACGGGAGAAAACAATGAGTGAAACAAGCGAAATAGATGCCGTCATAGACAAAGAAGGCAAACTAAAGTGGATTATCAAACCAAAAAAAGTCGAAGAGGACTACGATTTCGTTCTTGAACCGGCAGATTATCTTCTCCAGGAAGATAGCACCCAATGGTTCTTGCACAACGATTTGGCCATTAACATCAAAACGAGTAAAGATTCAGTTATAATAAGTGTATACAACGACAGAGGAAAAGCACTAGGAGACGTTCTATTACACGAAGTTCTTGATGCCAACAAATCGTATGACACAAAGAAATAACGACCGCAAAATCGCCGAGCTAATAACCGACTACTTTCTGGATCAGCTCCAGAAAGACGCTTCAATCGAAGTCGATTGCAAGATCCACGGCAAATTCAAACACACTCCCATCGATGCTATCCCGGAGGGAGAATGCCCGGATTGCTACTTCCACGATGAATACCTCAAGGAAATCTCCTCAGAGCGTGCAGACTGGATCGATAAGTCCAAACTTCACTAATCTTCATCTTCCAATACTTCAATCGCCTCTGGCTTTGGAGTCACATCTTTCACCACCTTCGCCAACTTATTCTGCTTCATCAGGTTCGCTAACCTGGCCTCCACCTGCTCCCGATCCATCTGATCGATCTTCCCGTACTTAACCTCTTTCCTATCCACCATCAATCCGCCCAACTTCGCTCTGCCCAACTCAGCAGCAACGGCAGCTCCAAACACACCCTCGTTCATTGCTGCATCCCTGATCTTCTTCAAATCCTCTGCCACCTTCTCAAAGGTAATCTCATACCTCTGTCTTTGTCTGGCCTGTAATTCATCAATCTTATTCTGCACATGCTCATATTGTGGATCATTCAATAACCGGTGCGCGATAATATCCGGGTTCTTGTACCCGGCTCGATGTGCACATTCTCCCTGACCCAAATCTTCAAACACATACATATCAATAAACGCTCGTTGCTTCTTTGTAATCTTCTTTTCCATTATACTTCGCCTTCTATAATTGATTTCCTATAATCCAACAAAGCTTTTCCTCTCAACATCATGTTGGATTTTTTCTTTTTATCTCTTTTTCTCCAAAGACTGGAATCTCTTTTCTTATTACTTGGAGTTAGTTCTTTTTCTTCTTCGTCAAATAAACTAACCTGTTGTTCATCAATCAAACGTTTCAACCAAACATTAATATCTCTCATTCTTCTTACACCACCTGGTTTTATGTCAACACATTTATATCCCATCAGTTTCCAAAAACTATTCGCTGCAATATCAGAACCACACCTCAAAGAAACACCTTCTACTAATTTTATCTTGGCAAGATCTTCCAATGTTTTTACCAATCCCGCTCCATACCACTGGCCTCTTAAATCATATTCAATACAAGCCTGGAATATTCTTAGTCTTCCACCTCTAGGAGCTTGTACGCTTCCATGAAACAAATAACCAGCGTGTTGATTATTGACAAGAGCCAACAACACCCTAGAATTTTCTATCTCTCTCTCAAGAATCGATAAAGGATAAAAAGAAAGATCTCTTGCGTTCTTCTTCTGCAAGAAATCCACGAAAGACAAGTCTTCTTTTTTAGCATACCTTATATCAAGTTTCATTATACTTTTTGTATCTCCTTCTTTTTTTCAAAGCTGTCCAAGGCAGAGCGGTAGAGGGGAGGTTGTGTTAGACAACTCTTTCCTCTCTCCTTTAGGAGAGCGTACCACCGTACCGCCGTACCATCTATATTCCACGGGGGTTTCAGAGGTGGCAGTACGGTGGTATGGCATAGTACAATCATACCCCCGTACCATGTATACTTTCCTTATTATATAGGGGTTTCAGAGGGACATGGTACGAGTCACGGAGAGTAGCCATACCATGTGTTTTGACCCATTTTGACCCTATTTTAACCACCCGATTCTTCCTCATTCTCACTACTCTTTGTAGACAAAACAATCGTCATGCCCACCATATAAACCAACTGCGGAAGCACCGCATTACCCAGGGCTTTTAATCGAGGCACACGCATTTTATTACTCGGCGCTACTCTGGGGATTCCTCGTTCCCAAGATCCGTCCAGCCATGCGGAAATCCCATCATTCCCTCCACCCAGGTAGGATTCAAATGTAGTTTTTCGTCGCTCTTCTTCTTGTTCATGTGAATCTCTCCAGGAAGACCAGGCTGTTTTCCCAGAGCTTTCCGTCTCTGATGATACTCTTTGTTCACAATGTCCAGCTTGTACATCCCTTGATTCGGCGTCGACATCATCTTGTGATCTCGGATCACCTTCTCGTTCAGAGGTCTGTAGTTCCGTTGATGCGTCTTTTCGCTCGCATCCCCTGACTTCCAATCCCTCGATGTGGGTGTCGGCATCATTTCTTGCCGAACTGTGTCCGCTAAGTTCAAACTGTGACTGCTCTTGCCATCCTTCGATAGTCTTCTCCCTGTTTCCGTTAGTTCTGCGTTTGGGTGTTCTATCTCTTGAGTCGTCGGCGTCGGCCACATCTTCACTGAGTCGGTCAAAGCTGTCTGCACTGGTTTCCCGCTCTTTTCGCTGTGCGGTTTCTGAATGCCGTCCCACGGGGTCCCGTCCTGGTTCGTTAGGTTTCCGCTTTCTGTTATTTTGTTTGCCGATGGCGTCGGCCACATCTGTTGTTGCGCCCTCTCCTTCTTGTCCAGGTAGTTCGCCGCATCTCTCAGCTTCACGCCCCAACGTTCGCCCTTCTTGTTCCGTCTTGAGAAGCTCCCGTTGTTCAGCTCCACGTCCTGAGAGATCCCGCCCTCCACGTCGCTCGCTGTCGGTGTCGGAAACATCATCCGCTGCTGCTCCTCCATCTTCTCCACCTGTGCGTCTAACCTGGCGCCGTACCGAGTGCCCGTCGTGTTCGATACCCGATAATACTTCCCGTCCTCCTCCACGATTGTCCCGTGACCGCCCTTCCAATCCCTTGAACTGGGCGTCGGAAACATGTCCGTTGTCGGTTCGCCGTATTGCACCTGTTCCGATAGGTTCCCTGGAGGCACTGTTTTCCTGCCGATGCTTTCTCGATAGGCTTTCCGATACTCCAGAGCTTTCTCCGATCTCGAATCGATGTTCGTCGCTGACGGAGTCAGCCATAGGGGCTGAACCGCTACCGTTAAGGGAGTGCCACCCTGCTTGTATTTCTTCGTCCGTGAGCTCGCTGAATCCTGGGTAACTGTCGGCCATATTTTCTGCAATCCAGAAGATTCTTTCGCGTCGGTGCGGGGCACCGATACTCGCTGCTTCAACACTAAAGCACCTGACGGTGTAGTTTTCGCTGTCCAAATCTTCGAGTACGGAATCCAAACCGAGTCGAAGATGTCCGCCCACGTTCTCTCCAATGACGTAATGCGGACGTAATTCTCTAACGAGTCTAAAATATTCCGGCCAGAGGTGTCGCGGATCTTCTTCGCCTTTTTGACGTCCGGCAACGGAAAACGGCTGACACGGGTAGCCTCCACAGATAACGTCAATGCCTCGTCGTCTTGAAATAAGTCCGTCTGCTTGTAATTTTTCATAACTTAACTCCCTTACATCGTTATATATCGGCACATTAGGCCAATGTTTATTTAATACCTTACACGGAAATTCCTCAATTTCACAAAAAGCCACCGTTTCAAAGTAGCCCGTTGAGTCTAGACCGAGGGAAAATCCCCCAATCCCACTGAACAAGTCCAATGTTCTTAACTTTTCCATACCTTCAATTGCGCCATAACTTGCTGCTTTTGTTCACAATACCCAACTTCACCATCTTGTTGTAGGTTATTCGCGCCATCTGGGTGGGAAATGCAATGAAATGACCAAACACCCTACCCTTACCGACTCTCTCGTAGTTCGGTATGAGGTCGGGATCCACGTCGAGTTCGACCTTTTTTAACCGCATCATCACCACCCCGGCGAAACAAATGAAGCACCCCATCAGCGTAAACAGTCCGCTGAGTACCGTTTGTACGGTAGCCACCGACGGGTTCAGCGAGAACATGTTGTTAAAGAACCCCAGTACATCCAGAGTATAGAGATCGTTTTTCATCGGCAATGACGCCAGGTCCATAAACAACAAGCCACTGGCAAACATGACCATGCCTGCTAAAAACACCGTTAGTCCTAATAGTTTCATCTTTTTTTCTCCCCTAATGAAACCGGGGGAGTTATTTCCCCCGGCTCAACACGAGCCGTTCCTAAACGCGCAAACA
>CAYFHW010000072.1:0-7036 GCA_964343095.1 uncultured Anaerolineaceae bacterium
GAACGTCGTGAGACAGTTCGGTCTCTATCCGCCATGTGCGTAGGAAGTTTGAGAGGTGTTGCCCCTAGTACGAGAGGACCGGGGTGAACGAACCTCTGGTGTTTGGGTTGTTCCGCCAGGAGCATTGCCCGGTAGCCATGTTCGGATCGGATAAGCGCTGAAAGCATCTAAGTGCGAAGCCGACCTCAAGATTAGACTTCCCTCCTCGAAAGAGGTAAGACCACAGGAAGACTACCTGTTTGATAGGCACCAGGTGTAAGCACGGTAACGTGTTCAGCTGAGGTGTACTAATGGTCGAGGGCTTGACTCTCGTTTAAGTTTCGCAGATTGCAGCAGTTATTCTCTCTCTTCAACTATCAACGCGGGGTAGAGCAGCGGTAGCTCGTCGGGCTCATAACCCGGAGGTCGGGGGTTCGAATCCCCCCCCCGCTACCAAAAAGTGTAGGGATTGAGTGTACTTAGCTGTAGTAAGACCGGTGACCCAACGCCGGTCTTTTTAATTGTGAACAATTTACTTATAAATCTGTTATGCCTGTTAGTGATTTCAACTATGGGCGTAGGTGAGCTATTTGCTCGGCACGATGTTCAAGTTGATTGAGTGATTCCTTTTCCGGCAATGATTCAAGTCCTATAACTACCCGATTGACACCTAATTCTTCAAGGGCAGCAATAAAGCTATCGTTCAAAGGGGAACCCAACACAGAAATTTCAGGTTCAGGACGGTTTTGTTCAGTACAAAGTTTTTTTAATTCAGGAATCTTTACTTTTAGATCTTCCAAGTTTGTTTGGGTTATGACAGGCATCCAGCCATCTCCATACGAAGCTATCCTTTTGAAAGTATTGGGCCCAATACCGCCAAGAACGATAGGAGGATGGGGTTTTTGAACGGGTTTTGGCCACTGCCAAGTTGGTTCAAAATCTACGTATCTCCCATGATATTCAGATTCCTCTTTTGTCCAGAGTTCCTTCATTGCTTCGACTCTTTCTCGCATTAGTCTGAATCGAGTATCGGGATCAGTGCCGTGATTCTTTAATTCGGGTGCATTCCACCCTGCACCAATACCAAAAATTACGCGGCCTTTAGAAATTTGATCGAGTGTGGCCACTTCTTTTGCACAATTGAAAGGATCTCGCTGGACAACTAAGCAAATTGCAGTACCAAGTTTGATTTTTTTTGTTACTGCTGCTGCTGCACCAAGTGAAACAAAAGGGTCAAGCGTACTAAGATAATTTCTGGGGATCTCAACATCATGATTAGGTACAACTCCATCAGGGAGTGGAAATACAGTGTCTGTTGGCATATGTGAATGTTCAGGGAACCATATAGATTCAAAACCCAAGTGTTCAATTGCAGTGGCAATTATTGGTGGACTAATACTGTAGTGTGTTGGGAAAATGCTAAATCCAAACTTCATTGTTGGTACCTCTGGAAAAAACTGTTGATTTTCCTTCGATACCTTAGGGGTTTGGTCTCATTTATACAAAAATTTCTGGGGTATAGAAGCCATGAAACTGATGTGGGACATGATGCGTAAGTTTGAGTGTGCACACATGTTCAATTGTTTCAGCACGATAAATTTGTAGTTCACTACGATGTTCAAAGCCATTGTATACAACCTCCAGAAGGTAACCATCGTCCTCCGAAGTAGCGCCTACGCGTGGTGCAAAAAGTGGTTCAGAGCCGTAATAACCTGGTGGTAAAGTAACTACGTTAGCTTTTCCGTCGAATGTTACACGGGAAATAGCATTGAAAAAGCCGTTCGCACCGTTGTCGATAGAGCAAGCTGTATAAGTAACTGCATTACGTTTTCCACTAAAAGAGGTGTTAAAAGTAGGGAATTCTGACTCTGCATCAGCAACTTGTTCGCACGTTATTTTTCCTGTTGCCATGTTCAATCTGTAACGCATATAGGAGCCGCCGCTAAAACGACATTCTGGATTGAAAACATCGCTAAGGGTAGCGTTTACATCGAAGTCATCTGCAAACATGCCATCAAGAATAATTTCATTACCTTCTTCAAATGCATTTCCGAAATGAATAATGGCACCAGGATCTGTTTCAAATCTGCGAACTTCGCTTAATGTGTCGAGATCCACAACTATGATTTCCATTGTTATCCGCGGGTCGAACTTAATCTGGTCAGATATAGTTTTTGTACCCATTAAAACTGGTAGCATATTGCTGAAAACGATTGAACCTAAAAAGAAAATTGCATACTTTTCGCTCTGTGCGTAATCATGGCAGAAAGGGAAACTTTTGAGAGGAACCTGTCCCTTTTTGAATAATTTTCCATTTGGATTAATTCGATACAGATTTATGCATGTCTTTGGACCTTTTAGGCCATATCCAGAGACGCCCGCACCAAAATTTATGTAGTCGCCAGTTTTTGGATGTACCTTGCCGTGAGCACTGAAAACCATCGATGATTCCAGCTCATCGTCATAAGTAAATTCACCTACAGTTTCTAATGAGTCAGGCATTAATTCCCATGGCTTCCCACCTTCATTCAACGCTAATAGATGGCCACCGTGGTAGATGGTGTTGGTATTAGCAGGATTCGTCGGCATTTTCCCAAAGTTGGTGAACATGCCTCCAGGAATTTGCGTACCAAAACCGCGATAGAGGACTTTTTGTGCTTCAGTTTCTTCTATGTATTTAGGTGTTTTAACATATCGATTTTTGAAATGAACAGTTCCCTCATTAAAGGTAAAGGCACAAAGCATGCCATCACCATCGAACCAATGTCCAAATGCCTGGTTACCTATTTTTTGGCGGCCGGGACCATTGCGAAAAAATGTTCCCTTGATATCAGTAGGTACTTCGCCGGTAATATCGTCCAGATAGTAGCTGTATTCGGTTTCTAAGTTCTCAAGCCCGCCATGGAAGCTGGGGATATCAATGCTGTCAGTTTTGTTTGTTTGTTCTGTAGTTAAAGTAGCTTCACTCATGCTTTCTGATCCTCTTTGTTATTAACTGGTTGTAGTAGCTCCGATTAATTATATGAATATCTAGCTTTATTTTGTAAATGAGTTTATTGAATCTCTTATTTTGTGAAGCCAGATCTGTTGTATTCCTGTTGTGATAGTGCAATTGTATATATGGAAGGGGAGTTTGTTATGGAAACCAAGCAGACATTTTGTCGTTTTTGCCATGCCTTTTGTGCTATTGAAGTTGATATAGAGGATGGCCGTGCAATCAAAGTGCGAGGAGATGCAAAAAACCCAGTGTACAAAGGGTTTACTTGCATCAAAGGCCGTCAACTTCCTGAACAGCATTATCATCCTGATAGGCTGCTTTTTTCACAGAAGAAGCAAGCTGATCAGTCATTTCTTCCAATTGCGCACCAAGATGCTATAGGTGAGATAGCTGAAAAAATACAGGAAATTATTGACGAATGGGGGCCTCGTTCCGTTGCAACATATAGCGGTACATATGGTTTTTCTTACCCTACTTCAGGAGCCTTTGCCGCAGCTTTCATGTCTGGAATTGGCTCCAATATGACTTTCTCAGGTGGTACGATTGATCAGCCTGCAAAGCCTATTGCTCGTGCTTATCATGGGAATTGGGGTGCTGGTCCGCAGATGTTTGATGATTCAGATGTTTGGATGTTGGTTGGTGCAAATCCGATTGTTTCCATGTGGGGTGGCATCCCCCAATACAATCCAGCGAGACGACTACACGAAGCAAAGAAAAGAGGCCTTAAGCTAGTAGTCATTGACCCACGGCGGACGGAAGTTGCAGAAAAAGCTGACCTTTTCCTACAAGTTAAACCAGGAGAAGACCCCACTCTGCTTGCAGGAATTTTACGTGTGATCTTCCAAGAGAACCTTGTTGATGGAGATTTTCTGTCTGCGCATGTGGTAGGTGTCGAAGAGCTTAGAAATGCTGTTGACCCTTATACGTTGGATTATGTTGAAGAACGTACTGGAGTTCCAGGAAGACTTGTGGAAGAAGCTGCAAAAATTTTTGGTTCAGGTAAAAAGGGTTCTATAACTTCAGGTACAGGGCCTGATTTTTCCCCTCACCCAAATGTCACTGAGTATCTTATCAATGGCATCAATACAGTTTGTGGCCGTTGGGTACGTGAAGGGGAGAAGATTCCTAATCCACCAGTATTGCGGCAACCGAAGGAATATCATGCGCAAGCGTATGAGGAAGACACTGATTGGGATGCTCGTGAAAAAATGAGGATACGTGATTTACCTATAACGAATATTGGGCCTCCTACAAGTGCTCTCGCTGAAGAAATCCTTTTGCCAGGTCCTGGTCAAATAAAGGCACTTATTTGTATAGGTTCCAATCCAATGGCTGCATGGCCTGATCAGCTTCGAACATATGATGCTTTGCGTTCACTTGACCTTCTCGTATGTTTAGACATCAAAATGTCTGCAACGGCAAAAATGGCTAATTACATTATTGCGCCCAAGCTTTCCTTTGAACGTGAAGACACAACTTTCCCTAACGAATCTTTGTCAGGAGTTTTTGGTTTTGCTCAGGGTTATCCGGTTCCTTATGCACAATATGGACCGAAAATAATAGACCCCCCAGTTGAATCTGATGTGATTGAGGAGTGGGAATTTTTTTGGGGTATTGCCAATCATATGCGTGTACCGCTCCAAACTGCGTGGGGCTCAATTGATATCGACCAAAAACCTACTTCTGCCGAGTTGATGGAAGCAATGTTTAAAAACTCACAAATTTCCTTGGATGAGGTGAAAAAATATCCACATGGACATATTTTTGACGAGGTAGAAACAGTTGCCTTACCACGAGAAAGAAGCTCCAAAGATCGGTTAAATGTAGGGCATCCTGAAATACTTTCTGAAATAAAAACAATTCGAGAAGAAGAATTCTTTGAAGGGGCAAGTTATGAATCGGATAGTGAATATACACATCGTTTGATCAGTAGACGTATGCTTGAGTCTTATAATTCATCAGGTCGTGATATCCCTAAGCTTATGAAAAAATATAAGGATATGGGTAACCCTGCTTACATGAATCCGCTAGATCTTAAAGAGTTAGAGTTGGAACCAGGTGAGTTAGTCGAAATTAGCTCTGAGCGCTCCTCTATTTATGCTGTTGTGCAACCTGGTGATGATATTCGGAGTGGTTCAATTTCAATGGCACATGCGTGGGGTGATGCACCATCTGAAGATGATCGTGTTCGGGAAATTGGTGCAAGTACAGGGCGGCTGTCGGATACAACTCGAGGATTTGATCCTATTACAGGAATTCCATTAATGAGCGCAATTCCTGTAAATATTAAACGTGTTCCCTAAGTTGAATATTTCCGTGCTATTTTAGTTTCGGGAGTTTGCAAATAACGGATGTCAAAAGCAGATATTGAATCAATTGATTTCCTTGATCCTTCAACGCAAAGTTGCCCGTATGAAGCATACAAAACGTTAAGGGATGAATGCCCTGTCTATAAAATACCGGAAGTCGGTTCATACATGATTACCAAGTATGATGATGCGCGAAACATTCTTACTAATCCGAAGACCTTTTCTAGCACATTTCCTCCTCAGGATCGGCCCCTGAGTGAGGGCATGAAAAAGCACGCAGATATCCTAAATGTCTATGGCTTAGGAAGAACAGGTACTTTACAGCGCCTAGATCCACCA
Organism: uncultured Anaerolineaceae bacterium; assembly: GCA_964343095.1. Classification (GTDB taxonomy): domain Bacteria; phylum Chloroflexota; class Dehalococcoidia; order Tepidiformales; family Tepidiformaceae; genus JAKUNN01. The sequence continues at coordinate 5,626 of CAYFHW010000072.1, forward strand.
ATGCATACTACGTACAGGAAGTTGTTGAATAAAGCTTTTACTGCAAAGAGAATGCGAGAAATACAGCCCTATATTGATAAAGTTGTAAATGATCTGATTGATAAATTTATCGATGGCGGAAGTTGTGAATTTGTTAATGAATTTGCTGTTCCAATTCCATGCACAATCATTGCCGATCAGCTTGGCGTTTCACGTGAGTATTTGCCGAAACTGAAAGCTTGGTCAGACGCAATGCTTCTTCCTGCAAGCATGATGGCAACTACTGAGGAAATGGAGGAAGCTGCTCTCCTTGAAGTGGAAGCACAACATTATTTTGCCGAAGTCTTTGAGGAGAAGAGGCATAACCCGACTGATGACATTATTTCTGAATTAGTAAACTTAGACTTTGAAGGTGCAAGAAAACTGACCGATCCTGAATTACAGGATTTGATGCACCAACTTTTAACTGGTGGGAATGAAACAACTACGAGTTCTATTTCACACGGTATGTGGTTATTGATTCAACATCCTGAGCAGATGAAGAAGCTTCTAAATAATTTGGAGTTGGTTCCCAATTTCGTAGAAGAAACGTTACGTTATGAAACGCCAGTTCAAAGTCTTAATAGAGCGACGACTGAAGATGTAGAGATCAGAGGATTCAAAATACCAAAAGCGAATAGTGTGATGGTTCGATATGGGGCATTGAATCGGGATGAAGATGTTTTTGAGAACCCAGAGGTTTTTGATATTGAGCGGGAAAATGCTGCTAGGCATATGGCATTTGGTGCTGGTGCGCATCACTGTATAGGAGCAATGCTAGCCAGGGCAGAAATGGAAACTGCATTCAGATGTTTTTTCTCAAGGATAAAAAATGTCGAGTTAGAAAAACCTTTGGCAGAAGTGCCGCATCATCCGAGTATTTGGCTTCGTCAGTTGAAGGAACTTCCAATTACTTTTACAAAAATTTAAATCAGCTCTTATATTGCGCCACTTTCTTTCATAACAGTGAGGTCGTCCCAGTTGTAGCCTAGTGAAAGTAAAATTTCTTCGGTGTGGAATCCCAATTCTGTGCCGCCCCCCTGAATGCGAGGAGGTGTTTTGTTCATACGAACCGGAGGACCTGGCACGCGCATCCTACCAAGGTTAGGGGTCTCAATATCTTGTAAATAGCCGTTAGCCCAAAGCTGTTCATGTTCTACGAGATCGTGATAGCTCATCACTATTGAATTTGGTACGTCAGCATCAGTTAAAATTTCTGCCCAGTACGTAGCGGGCTTCTTTAAGAAAGCCTCTTCGAGCAAACTTACTAGGGCTTTTTTGTTATCTGCTCTTCCAAAGGGATCTCTAAAACGTTTGTCGTTGGAGAGAGTTGTAAGTTCCATTGCAGAGCACATATTTTCCCAAAATCGCTGAGTGGTTGCCGCTATAGCAA
>CAYFHW010000073.1:0-7022 GCA_964343095.1 uncultured Anaerolineaceae bacterium
TTTTAGTAGCTTTACTTGAAGATGAAGACGGCTTAACCCAAGAAATACTTTCAGGAATGACTTTACCCCAAAAGGAACACGGGTTGCTCGCCAAGGTCGAAGGACTATTAGCAGAAATGCCGACATTACAACACGATGTTGTGCAGATTTATACAACCCCAGAAGTAGTTCGCATGCTAGAGGTAGCAAACGCAGAAGCAGATCGCCTGAAAGATGATTATGTTGGAGTAGAACACATATTAATTGCAATTTCAGACAACGAAGAAAGTGGGACTGCAGGCCTTTTAGCAGAATTTGGAATTACAAAAGAAGGTATTTACAAAGGTTTGCAAGAAATCCGTGGTACTGCACGAGTAACCAGTCCTAATGCAGAAAGTCATTATCAGAGCCTTGAAAGATACAGTACCGACTTAACTGCCCTCGCTCTCGAAGGAAAATTAGATCCCGTAATCGGCAGAGAAATCGAAGTCCGCAGAGTAATGCAAATTTTGAACCGTCGTACAAAAAATAACCCAGTAGTCATTGGGGAAGCTGGAGTAGGAAAAACAGCAATTGTAGAAGGACTCGCACAGCGTATCGCATCAGGAGAAGTACCTGAGCCACTACAAGGAAAAAGACTCCTTAGCTTAGATATAGGCTCAATAGTAGCTGGAGCCAAATTTAGGGGGGAATTTGAAGAAAGATTAAAAGCAGTGATGGAAGAAACACGTGCAGCTGCAGGAGAAATAGTTCTTTTTATAGACGAACTTCATACAGTTATGGGAGCAGGAGGTGCTGAAGGTGCTATCGACGCAAGTAATCTTATGAAACCTGCGCTTGCTCGAGGTGAACTCCGTGCGATTGGAGCTACCACCTTAGATGAATACCGGAAAATAGAAAAAGATCCAGCCCTGGAACGTCGTTTTGCACCTGTTCATGTGGGCGAGCCTAATTTGGAAGACACTAAGAAAATACTGCAAGGGTTGAAACCACGATATGAAGCTCATCACAAACTAAAAATTGGAGAGGATGCACTAGATGCAGCAGTAAACTTATCTAATAGATACTTATCTGAACGAAAGCTGCCGGATAAAGCAATTGACCTAATTGACGAGGCAGCAAGCAAACACGTTATCGATGAACAAGATATCTCTCCAGAATTGAAGGATTTAGCTACTCGCCTGAGAATACTTTCGGATGAAGCAGATGCCTCTATTAAACGTGAAGACCACAACAGTGCAGATGAAATAAAACAGACAGTACTTGAGCTACAAGAGGAGTACACGAATTTACGAGCTGAATTCGCTAATAAGAATCATATTGAAATGATTGTTACTGGCGAAGATATAGCCCAATTAATGGGACAAATTACAGGAATTCCCGTTGCCCAATTAGAAGAAGCTGAAAGTGAACGATTACTCCGAATGGAAGGCGTTCTGCATGAAAGAGTAATTGGGCAAGAGGAAGCAATTACATCAATCAGCGATGCTATTAGACGAGCACGCGCAGGTTTAAAAGATCCACAGAGACCAATTGGAACCTTTCTCTTTCTGGGCCCTACAGGTGTAGGAAAAACTGAACTAGCTAAAACATTGGCTGCCTTCATGTTTGATGACGAAGAAGCAATGATTAGGTTAGATATGTCCGAATACCAAGAACAACACACAGTTAGTCGTATGATCGGATCACCTCCCGGCTACGTCGGATATGACGAAGGCGGTGGATTAACTGAGGATGTTCGACGTCGTCCATATCGAGTAATTCTTTTTGATGAAATCGAAAAAGCCCACCCAGATGTGTTTAATACACTCTTACAAATACTTGATGAAGGACAGCTAACTGATGGTCACGGCAGGACCGTAGATTTTCGAAATACTGTGATTGTCATGACCAGCAATTTGGGTACAGGCGTCCAAGAAAAAGCGACATTGGGCTTTACGCAACGAAGTGGGACTGCAGACAAACAGAAGGAACTTCAAACTTCAGTAGACAAGGCTTTAAGAGGACATTTCCGGCCAGAATTTCTGAATCGTATAGATGAAGTAATAATTTTTGAACCTCTTACAAAAATAGAATTGCTTAGAATTGTTGACTTAATTCTCGAAGGAGTACAGACACGTCTTTCCGAAAAAGGAGTGTCTTTTACTCTTTCCGCGGAAGCACGAACTGCATTGGTAGAGGAAGGATACGACCCAGAATATGGTGCTCGGCCGCTTAGGCGAACTGTGGAACAACGTATTGAGAATGAACTTGCACGTCGCCTGTTAAAGGGTGAAATCAGTGAACATGTGCAAGTTGATTACGTTGATGGAACCTACGTAGTTCGAACAGGCGTTACTACCACTTAGACCCATGTCAAAGATCCGCTATAAGGCAACCAACCTAGTCGAACTCATACATGGAGAAACACGTACTGTTGAATGTCCGCTATGTGATGGCTTTTTTACATTTCAATTGGGTGACGCAGAAGAAATGAAAACCGTTAGTTGCGATCATGGTCATGAAATACAACTAAGACCAGACCGAGAATTTTTAAATTTTCGTCGTTCACAACGAAGAAAAGGCTGGGGTGCACATTAAACCGGTATCCAAAATAGCTGTTCTTCACGTTTTACCTTGGAAAGCCGCCCTTCCTCAAATAAATACTCGAGGTGTGCAAGAGTCTCACCTACTGCAGCACGCTGCGTGAAGGGATCAAAGTCTGCCAAGGTACCAGTTGTCCATTGGACACGACCAGCAACATCCCAAGCAGTTGCACCGGCATCAACACACTTCAGCATTTCATCAAGACGCTCATAATGATGATCACGAATTTCAAGAATTCGACGTTTCAATTCCCGAATATCAAACTCATGAGCAGGTAAAACATGATCAACATCAAGCTTCTCAACAGTTTCAAGAGAACTTATGTAATCCTCCAACGGGTTATTTGCACTCTGCACATGTAAAGAAATATTAGGTGTAATCGTTGGCAATATATGGTCACCTGAAAAAAGAATTTTTCTATTTTCCTCATAAAGACATATGTGTCCGGGGGCATGCCCCGGGGTCCACACAACTTCAAGATCAAAGTCACCTATATTGAGATGTTCACCACCACGTACCTTCGTATCAGCTTTTGCCGGCAAAATATTCTGCATTCTATTCATTGAACCTTTTGGCAGTAAATCAGCTGGTAACTCAGGAACCCCATGCTGATGCATATGTCTCTGCATATCGGTCTGCATTTCATCAGTGAATGATTTATCAGCAAAGTAGCGCGAATCGACAAAATCAGATTCCTTCTCATGCATAACAATTTCACAATTAGACAATTCTTTTAAACGACCAGACATACCAAAGTGATCAGGATGGACATGCGTAATAATTAATTTTGTAAGAGCCTCAGGTGAGACTCCATGCTCCTCCATACCTTCAGTTAAAGCCTCAAATGCAGTATCTGTATTCCAGCCACAGTCAATCAACGTGATTTCACCGTTGGAAATAATCAGATATGGCAAAACATACGGTAATCCCTTCAAAATCTTCGGCTTATCTCTTATCTCTCCATGAATTTTTCGTGCTTCTGCTGTAGAGAACTGCGGGAAAGGTGTAAGTAATTGGAAAACGCCATCAATAATTTTCATACTAAGCGAGTATAGAGGGTCGCAATGATATAGGTTCTCCCTGAGAAAATCGTTAGAAGTTATGGAAAAGACCGTCAAGCCAGAGTAAGATCAAAACAAACGTCCGCGAGGTAACCTATGAGTGCAACAGAACAAGCCAACATAGCCGATATAGATTGGGATGCTCAAATATCATGTCCAATGAATGCAGGAGAGGTTGATCTTTTTGAACCTGGAGCTCAGGAACATTGGTACGAATCCTATAAAATTCTTCATGAAGAACAACCGGTAATACATTTACCAGGAGAAGGATGGACACCTGGAACTGATGCATACATCCTCACAAAATATGAAGATATTCAACGGGTAGTGCGTGATACTGAAACATTCATTCAAAGAGCTGACAGTGGTAATGGCCAATCCGCGCTAGAAACCGAAATATTTAAAGAAGAAGGCTTTGACGATTATGTGGACGCACGTGACACACTAAGGCCCAATCTAGAAATGCATAAATATCATAGACAGACATTAACAGACCCATGGGTCGGCCCTGTCGGTGCAGACCGCCATAGGGAAATGATTACAAAATATGCGAACCAGCTTATGGATACTTGGATCGATAAAGGTTCAGTGGAATATGTTGCAGAATTCGCCGCGGATCTTCCACAAATGGTTATTGAAACCATAATCGGATTTCCACTCGAAGATATGGCATTCCTTAGAGAATGTGAGGAATCCCAAGTACGAAGATTTGTTTATGGCTCTGGTCCTAGAAATCTTTTGACCGAGGAAGACGAACGTGCAAATGCCGCAATCTTGATCGATTTCAATCGTTACATCGATGCAAAAATTCAAGAAAGACGCAAAGAACCACAAGAAGACATGATCTCCTATCTATGTCAGGTACGTTACGGAGAAGAAGAGCGTCCTTTGACTGATGGTGAGGTGATAAGCGTTGCCTGGTCGATGCATATTGGCGGTAACGAAACCACACGATATGCGCTTATCAAACAAGCCCAAGCCCTAGCTACACATCCAGAAGTAATGGAAAGACTACGAGAAGACCGCTCGAAAGTGCGTTACTTCGTTGAAGAAATGCTTCGCCTGCAAGCTCCGACACAGGGACTCTCAGGACGAATCGTAGGTAAAGACAACGTAGTGATGCAAGGAGTACCTATTCCGAAAGGGTCGATGTTGCACCTACGTTATGCTGCAGGTAACCGTGATGAAAAACAATTTACAAATGCTCATGAAATTGACCTTGAACGAACACATCCGGGACAACATCTAACGTTCGGACAAGGTGTTAGATCATGCCCAGGAGCTGGTCTCTCACGTTTAGAACAAAACATAGTGACCAATGTCATTCTTGACCGGATTGAAACACTTGAGATAGATGACAAAAAGAACGACTTTAGGCATCAGCCTGGCATTATGCTAGGAATGAATGAACTCCACCTAAATTTCACAAAAAGAAAGAACTAATAAGAGGAACACATGACACTCGTAATTAATTACGACCGCTGTATAAAAACGGGAGAATGCTACCGAGTCTACCCGGAATTATTTACAACTAGAGGTGATGGCTTTCCAGATGTATTAAACGCAGAACCCGAGGGTGAGGACTATGAAGATGCACTTGATGCAGTAAGAAGTTGTCCGGGTTATGCCGTAAGACTAGAAGACGAAGAGTAACAGTAAGTCATAAGCGTTACCTAAGGGGTCCAGAATGACAGTAATTGATGACTTTCGCATGGATGGTCATGTGTGCGTGGTGACAGGAGGTGGGCGAGGAATAGGTGAAGGAATTGCTCTTTGCATGGCTGAAGCGGGAGCAGATGTCGTTGTTGCAGCACGACGTAAAGATGATCTTGAAAATGTTGTCCGGAAAATAGAAGCCCGCGGTCGCCGAGGTCTTGCAGTCCCAATCGATCTGATGGAAAAGAATGCAGTACGTGAACTTGTAGATACAGCAGTCAGTGAATTTGGAAAAATTTCGATATGGGTTAATAACGCTGGCGGCAGCGACGCAACAGAAACCTATTACATTGATGAAACGCCGGTTGATTATTGGGAATGGATGATTAGATTCAATCTTACAATCCCTTTTGAAGGGGCCAAGTGGGCAATTCCACATATACCAGAACACGGCAGCATTATTAATATCGTATCTGGAGCGGGATTAAATGCTGCACCACATACAGGTGCCTACGGAGCTGCAAAGGCAGGAGTCATTAATATGACCATGACACTAGCTGAAGAATTAGGAACCAAGCGCATCCGCGTAAATGCTATAGCACCAGGCCCCATCGTCACTGAACAATTCTCAGAAATGTTCCCAATGTCAGAAGAAGATCAAAAAAAATATGGCGATTATCTTCCTACCGGGCGTATGGGAAGACCCGAGGACATAGGTGCGGCCTGTGTCTGGCTAGCTTCGGAAGCTGGTTCATGGGTTACTGGACAAACAATTGCTATCAACGGTGGCCATATCCCAGGTTCAATTGGAAAAGTACTTAAAGGTTAATAAAAAGAGAAGTAACCACAAGAAGAGGAAAAAATGAAACATGAACAATTAGGGCTTAGCAATGATGAACTTCTGAGCACCACAAGGGCGGTAAGAAAAAGACTCGATTTTGACCGACCAGTCAGTATGGATGTAATAAGAGAATGTATGGAGCTCGCTGTCCAGGCACCTACAGGATCAAACTCTCAAAATTGGCACTTCGTTTTTGTTACAGATGAAGAAAAACGAGAAAAAATTGGAAAACTATATCAACAAGCATTTGATATATATCGAGAAATGCCTATAGCGATTCACAAACTGCACGCTGATAGCGGAGACGGAATGTTAACTGAGAGCCAAGATCGTTCGGCTTCTTCTGCTGATTATCTGGCAGATAACATGGGAAGGGCTCCTGTACTAATGATACCCTGCATCGCTGGAAGAACCGACAATGAGGCTGGTAACAATGTATCAGCCCAATCAGGAACATTTGGTTCAATAATTCCAGCAGCTTGGAATTTTATGCTGGCGGCCAGAGCAAGAGGGCTTGGCACAGCATGGACAACTCTTCACCTAATGCACGAGAAGGAAACTGCCGAATTATTGGGAATACCATTTGAAGATTTTATGCAAGTTGCACTCATACCTATTGCATATACCAAAGGAACAAGTTTTAAGCCTGCCTATAGGCCAAGCAGCGAAAATATTACACATGTGAACGGGTGGTAAAAGATTCGCTGTGCCTATAAGTTAAAGTAACGAAATTTCCTTTTGAAGGTAGCATTTTAATCACGGCGAAACCAACAGAACTTCTTACAAGGGTAGGAACCATGCTAATGCATAAGGACATCACAAATATTGCTTTGTAATGTCCTATGAGCCCGGACAGGATCGAACTGTCGACACTCGGATTAAAAGTCCGATGCTCTACC
>CAYFHW010000074.1:0-6950 GCA_964343095.1 uncultured Anaerolineaceae bacterium
CTGGTCGGACTACTCTCATATGTTTAATTTCTACAATAATCTCTTCAATTCTTGGTATTTTCATTGGCTTTTTCCTAGCACTTATCCCATTTAGAGGCCGGAGCACATTTGTGGCATTTGCTAATGCAGGTATGGGAATGCCACCTGTTGTAGCTGGCCTTGTTGTGGCTGTTTTATTATGGAGAACAGGTCCTTTAGGCTCCCTGGGTTTGATGTACACCCCAATTGGTATGGTAATTAGCCAGTGTGTAATTGCAGTACCGCTTGTTGCCGCGATTACGATCGGGTCTGTGATGAGCCTGCCTCCTGCAATGCATCTGCAAATTCGTTCGATGGGTGCGAATACTGTACAAACGGTTCTACTTTTAGCGTACGAGGTTCGCTTAGGCTTGTTGATAGCAGTAATGGCTGGTTTTGGAGCTGCAATTTCCGAAGTTGGTGCGGCGATGATGGTAGGTGGAAATTTGGCAAGTGAGACTCGAGTTCTGACAACTGCTACTGTTCAGCTTGTCGGTCAAGGTGAATTTGGAAAAGCACTGGGGTATGGCTTGATGCTTTTAATTCTTGTGTTATTTGTTGCTATAGCCTTAACCAGTATTCAGAGCAAGGCTCGGAAGCGATAGTATGAAAAAGACTACACAAATGATCGAGATGTCTGATATATCGGTTGTGCGTGGAGGACGTGAAGTTTTGGATGTGCCGGCATTCAGCCTTAACACAAATGAAACGGTTGCAATACTGGGCCCAAATGGGTCTGGCAAATCAACCTTTTTACTTGTTGCATCATTATTGCTTAAGCCAACGCAAGGGGAGATATCCTACTTTGGGAAAGCGATCAAAAATTCGAACCGTACTCCTTTTAGGCGTATGACAGCACTTGCTTTCCAGGAGCCCTTACTATTGGACAGGAGTGTTTTGGATAATCTAAAAATTGCACTGAGGTTGAAAAGACCAGATTTGAAAAATTTGGACAAAATTGCTGGTAACTGGTTAGAAAAATTAAAAATCCAACATCTTGCGAAGGTCCTTCCACATCAATTGTCAGGAGGGGAATTGCAAAGGGCTAGCTTAGCGAGAGTTTTTGCCGTAGAACCTGCAATGATTTTTCTGGATGAGCCTTTTGCAGGAATTGACGAAATTGATCGTCCTAGCCTTTCTGGTGACGTAAAAGCTCTAATTAAGGAATCAGGGGCTGCTTCTTTGCTCGTGACTCATGATATTTCTGAAGCGGTTTTGTTAGCAAAACGTTTAGTAGTTTTGTCAGACGGAAAGATAATTCAAGAAGGAGATGTTGGTGAGGTAATTGCGAAGCCAATTTCTTCAAAGATTGCGAAATTGCTAGGTCATTCGGTTTTCGATGCGGAAGAATTTGTCAGGTTGTTTCAGATTGATAGACCACTGGGAAATTTTTCTGAGGTAGCTGTTCCAATGAGCGGGATCAAAGCAGTTCCTAGCCTTGAAGGACTGGGTAAAATTGTAAGGCTTGAGGTTTCAGTAAAAGGGTTGGTAGCTGTAATCGCACTAGGTAATCAGCAATTTCACACTGAAATTGATTATGGCGACGCAACGTTTTCCGATTGGATTACTGGCAACAGTGTAGATGTTGACATTGATTATTCTCGGATAATTTGGTTATCCGAGAATAATTTCTAGCTATTTTTTTCTACTTTTTCCGCGTCCAATGCAATAAAGCTAAGTTGTTTGTCGGTCATTCCATCAACATCAAAGAAGCGGAAAAGCCAAATGCCAATAGCAAGAAAAATTCGTGGTCCTCTAAAAATTTCTTCGCTAATTAATATAGAAGTTCCCTCTGTCTTGCCTTTTTCAACTGTCCATGAGTGTTCGCCTCGTGTTAATAAATAACGTGCCCACCACATGATGCGATAATTTTCTTTATCAACTTCTTCAACTGTCAGATTGAAGGTTGGCCGAAAAATTCCAAAAGGTCCCCTGTGGACTTGTTCTTGGTAGCGATATCCTACCTCCCAGAGCAAGTGAGGAGAGGGATTATTTGCATCAGATTTAATGGAAGCTATGTACGAATCTCGGATTGGCCATCTGTCCAGGGCAATCAGCGATGCCCACGTGTTTTTTCGAGAAGAATTAACCGATAGTTCTCGTCTTATGGAAATTGTTTTCGGGAATTTTTTTTTAAAAATAGTGATAAGTTACATCCTTGTTTTTTTATGTCTTTAAGTGTGTTTTTCTATCCATCGTCCCTTGAAGAGCAGCATGTCACCCGCCCCCACCTTGATCGTTGCTTGAGCACTTACTATTTCATTGTGTATACCTTGGGTGCTAAATTTTAGGTTAGCTTCGCTGAGATTCCAACGAAATCCAGTGGTTGTTACGCCTTGGCAGGCTCCAATTGCAACTAAGGAGACTATAGTTCCTAGTGGTTCTTTGAGTTGCATTTCATCAGTTATAAGTTCTGTCTCGAAAAAGTCATCAATGATTCGAATTCTTGCACTTTTTCCAAATCGTACCAATATGCTTAAATTTGCGAGCGCATGATCACCACGACCGCCATTAGCACACAGAATATCAATGGAAGTGGCTCCCTTGGCTAGGCAAAATTCAATTGTTTTTTCCAGGTCTGTTTTTTGTGGGTTTTTATCGGTGAGGAATTTACTTTTCTGAAGTCTGTTTTTTGAGTCTTCGAATATCGAATCCATATCACCAATAATCAAATCTGGCGATATGCTTGAGTCAAGCGCTTTATTTACGCCCCCATCTGCAGCGACGATCAAATCTGCGACCTTCGTAAATTCTTCTAGAGTAGTTTTTTTTGATTGCTCACCATTTGCAAACACAACTATGTGCATCGGTTTTACTCAGGTTAGTTTTTGTACAATTTCTAACAATAGAGCTTCTGCTCTTGCTAGACGTTCTAAAATTCCCCACTGGCCATGAATATTTAAAGTCATATTATTTCTGCTTCCACGTACACCAGCTAGGCGTCCTGAAACTAATATACTTTCTTTATACGCTTGAACTTCCTCAGACTCTTTTCCGAATATCGAATCTAGCAACTCACGTGTTCTAGCATCCCACCGGTCATATTCGAAAGGATTTGGACCTGTCCCGCGGAGGCGAGGTATCTTTGCTATTTGTGTTGCCAGTGCAGCTTTTTGCTTACTCACATCTTTTTCCATGATATAGATCGTACGCCTTGCTGTTCACTAGGGAAAGTCCTTTATAAAAGTTAGATTTCCCTCCAATAATTACGAGAATTTAACTATGCAAATGGTATACTGAAGTTAGCATTTCCCCACTCGGAGAACCGATGACCATTGAGCCTACTTCTGGAATAAAAACTCTCAATTTAGAAAGCGAAATGCGCTCAAGTTATCTTGACTACGCGATGAGTGTTATTGTTTCACGCGCACTTCCTGATGTACGTGATGGGCTCAAGCCTGTACAGCGACGAATTGTTTGGGGAATGTTTGAAGGTGGTGCACGTCCCGGCTCTGCATATCGAAAGTCTGCTGGAATCGTAGGTGATGTAATGGGCCGCTATCACCCTCACGGAGATTCTTCTGTGTATGAAGCGATGGTCCGTTTAGCACAAGATTTTTCACTTCGTTATCCACTAGTAGACGGGCAAGGAAACTTTGGTAGCGTTGATGGTGATCCGCCTGCAGCAATGCGATATACCGAAGCCCGTCTCGATTCGATTGCTGAAGAGTTAGTGGCCGACATAGATCAAAACACTGTTGATTTTGAGCCAAATTATGATGGTCGTTATCAAGCACCAGAGATTCTCCCTTCACGCCTGCCTAATTTATTACTCAATGGCTCTTCAGGTATTGCTGTAGGAATGGCTACAAGTATTCCTCCTCATAATCTTGGGGAAATAGTAGAGGCGCTTAAATTATTGATTGAAAACCCGGATGCTTCGCTAGACCAGCTTTTGGAGGTTGTTAAAGGTCCAGATTTTCCAACAGCTGCTGTTGCCCTGGTAGGAAATGATAGGCAACAGGTCAAAGATGCATATAGTGATGGGAAAGGCCAAGTAACGTTGCAGGCTCGGACAACTATCGAAGAATCCTCAAAGGGGCAAGCACAGCTAGTTATTTCCGAATTACCTTATCAAGTAAACAAGGCTACTTTAATAGAGAAGATTGCAGATCTTGTACGTAATAAAAAAGTTGAAGGTATCGCTGATATTCGCGACGAGAGTGATCGAAGTGGGATGCGTGTCGTAATCGATTTGAAGCGAGAAGGTTCAATAGCACAAATTAGAAATCTACTTTATAAGCACACGAAATTAAGATCTACGTTTCCTATTAACATGATGGTTCTTGTTGACGGCGCCCCCCGTCGTGTTGGTTTAAAAAAAGCATTAGAACATTTTCTGGATCACAGACGTGTAGTTATAAAAAGACGCACAGAATTTCAGTTAGAACAAGCTAAGGATCGAGAACATATTGTTCAAGGATTATTAAGGGCAATTGACTTACTTGATCAAGTGATCGCAACAATTCGTAGTTCTGATTCTGCTAATGATGCTGTGACTCTTTTGCAGGAAGCACCGTTTGAATTCTCTGATCTGCAAGCCCGGGCGATTCTTGATATGCAGCTAAGAAGATTAGCTGCATTGGAGAGACAGAATCTACAAGATGAATACCGTGATCTGATTGAAAATATTGCGTATTTAGAAGGTTTATTAGAAGACAAGAAAAAAATTGATTTCTTAATTCGTGATGATTTAGATGAACTTGCGGAAGATTATGGAGATGATCGTAAAACTGAAATTTTAGAAGCAGCAGCAGCAACCTTTAGTGAAGAGGATCTTGTACCACATGAGGATTGTGTAATAACTCTTTCGCGAAGGAATTACATAAAGCGAACCCCGTTAAGCGAATATCGTGTTCAGAGACGTGGGGGGAAAGGTGCAAGAGGGGCAACAGTGAGGGATGAGGATGCGGTGATGCTACTCAATGTTTGTGATTCGCATGACAACATTTTATTCCTTACCGATCAAGGAAAAGTTTATCATTTGCGTGCTTTTGATGTGCCTGATTCTCGTAAGCAATCACAAGGTTCTTTTATAACGAATCTTATTGAGATGACTGCGGGGGAACGTGTTACGACAATTCTAAATTGTGCCTCATATGATGACGATTATCTTGTTTTTTTCACAAGAAATGGCCAAATTAAAAAGACACCACTTACCGAATACGCAGAGGTCAGACGTAATGGAAAGATTGCGATGCGGCTAGATACGGATGATGAACTTGTTTCGGCTCGTTTTGCTACCAGTGACGGGGATGTACTTATAGTTACAACTAATGGTTATGCGGTAAGGTGCTCGATTGACAATCTTCGTTCAGCAAGTCGAACCAGTGGTGGTGTTAGGGGAATCACCCTCGCAGATGGCGCATCGGTAGTCACTGGTGAGGCTGTGAATGATAATCAAGAAATTTTAATAATTACGCAAAGAGGTTTAGGGAAACGGACAATTGCAAGTGAATATCCACGGCATAGACGTGGTGGAAAGGGAGTGCGCACACTTAACATTACAGATCGTACTGGGACTGTGGCAGCTTGTCGCGTAGTCAATCCGGACGAAGAATTGATTGTGGCAACTGATGATGGAATGGTTATCCGTGTCATGGTTGAAGAAATCCGACAGACTGGACGTAATACTCAAGGGGTAATTGTTATGAAGGATGTGGGTGAGAATGATCAGGTTAGCAGTATTGCTACTTTTAGAGAGACACCAATAAATTTACGAAAGCGTGCAGAGAACAATGTTCCTGAGTAGAAATATTTACCAGGCATCTTCTAAGAGTTCTAGCGATGCCCTTAATTGTTCATCATCGGATCGAGTACCTGAATCATAGTTAAAATTTCGTAAGGTCTGTTGCGCTATTTGATTGAAGTTTTTTTGTGAAATATTTGGCAGTTCTCTTATGCGAGTAGGCATGCCGACCTTTATGTATCGAGATTCAATTTCATCGGCAGACTTCAATGTTGCTTCTTGGAAAGTCATTCCATCCTCCCAGACGCCTAATAATCGAGCTATTGTTTGGGATCCGGGTGTCGATTCTGCAGCACTTTTTCGAGCTACAGTTGCAGTCAATACTGAAGTAGCTTCGCCTTGACCGACTCCTGGAAAGAGGTGAAGTACAGTCGAGATCGAATAATTTCCCACAAAGGGGTTCACATTTTTTCTTGAAGGATCACGTGGTCCATATTGTGCGCTTGGAGGGCCGTCGTCAGCTGCCCTGTTATTAAGAAATGCAGCGGTACAGAGATCGTAACGATTTTGCTCGTTCAGTTCGGGAGAAGAAATTTGTGAGTAAGATTTATTTGTAAGAGTAAATGCTTGTAATCGATCACCTTCAACTAGCGGGTTAGGTGAAGGAATAGCTAGGCTTGCAAGTGTTCCAGAAAAAGTTGTAGTTGCGGTTGAACGAAGAAGTTCAAATGGTGCCGATAATAAGGCTTCTCTATCAAAAAAAAGCGACACTGGTCGAGTTTTAGGATCAAAATACTCCATACGTTGATCCAGGTCGTTGTTTTTTAGTCCTGTACCTGCTCTGTTCATTGCGCTTGTAGGGGTTGTTGGAAAGTTAATTGTAGGTAATTTAGGTTTCAATAATCTAGGGCTATATGCTGGTTTATCGGTTGGGTATTGAGTCATCAATTCAAAGGGGTTTTCACTTTCACACAAAAAAATATTTACTGCCCGTGCGGCAACAATCACACTCCCTCCACCAATTGCTATAAGTAAATCTGCATGTGCCTCTTTCGCTGCAGTTGTCGCTTCCATAACCGACGAGTATGTTGAGTCCTTTTCTATTTCCGTATACGCGCCTGAGTATTTTTCACCGATAGAACTTTTGATTCGTTGGATCAATGTGGTTTTCTGTGCGATTGATTTTGACGAAATTATGAAAACATTTTGCGCATTATGACGTTTTACTTCAGAAGGAAGGTGT
>CAYFHW010000075.1:0-6797 GCA_964343095.1 uncultured Anaerolineaceae bacterium
ATTAAGAATTGCCCAACAAGGTGTTTCAGTTACCGTTTTTGAATCAGCTCCTAATTTAGTTGAAGAATATCGGGCATCAACGTTCCATCCCCCCACGATAGAAATGCTGGATGAAGTAGGCATAGCAAAAAAATTAGCTGAAAAAGCTTTAGTGGCTGATACATTCCAACTTCGTGATAAGGAAAACGGCATAATCGCAGAATTTGATATGGATGTGCTAAAAAAAGACACTGCCTTTCCATATAGGCTACAAATAGAGCAGTACGCTCTAGTACTTTTGCTTTTTGACGCCTTAAAATCGTTTCCAAACTGTCAAGTATTATTTAACCATGAAGTTACAGCAGCAAATCCCAAGGAAGATGGAGTGGAAATAAGCTTCCTCAATTCGGAAGGTGAAAAAACTGCTATCTGCGATTATCTTGTTGGAGCAGATGGGGCACGGAGTGCCGTAAGAACAAGCGTCAATATTCCATTCGATGGAATGACGTATCCTGAAAGGTACTTAGTTACGTTCACTACTTTTGAATTTCGGGACATAATGCCAGATTTAGCTTATGTAAACTATGTGTCGGATCCTGAAGAATGGTTTGTTTTACTTAGGTCGCCCGGACTCTGGCGCGTTTTATTCCCAACTAAACCTGAGGAAACAATCTTTGATACCGATCCAGATCCTGCCATTTTGGATGAAATTGCTCAAGAACGCTACCAAAAAGTACACAAAACTGGGACCCCTTACCCAATAACTTGGAGAAATATATATAGGGTACATCAGAGAGTAGCAGCATCTTACAGAAGTGGAAGAGTTTTCCTTGCGGGGGACGCGGCCCACGTTAATAATCCCCTCGGGGGCATGGGGCTAAATGGAGGCCTGCAAGATGCGTTCTACCTGGGTAACGCACTAGCTTTATCTTTAAAGAACAGTCGCAACGAGCCTTTACTGGACCACTAC
This sequence comes from uncultured Anaerolineaceae bacterium, assembly GCA_964343095.1. GTDB lineage: Bacteria > Chloroflexota > Dehalococcoidia > Tepidiformales > Tepidiformaceae > JAKUNN01. The sequence goes on from CAYFHW010000075.1 coordinate 950, forward strand.
GCAGAAGAAAGAAGGAAAATCGCTTTAAACTTTATACGAGCCCAAACTGCCCAAAACGAAGAGAATATACGGCAAAAAGATCCTGCGATAAGGACGGAAAAACAGCGTGAGATGCGTGCGACGGCGAGTAATAACGACCTTTCTAGAGACTATCTACTCAGAACCTCTATGATCCAAGGCATTCGATCAATGACTCCCCTCCCAAAAACTTATTAACAACAGTGAATTGTAGATAATTGGATCGGGGTTTCATTATATTGTAGAATTATTTGTGTAGGGCCTTACAAATATAGTGTATTCTATGTAAACGCCTATCATAGAAAAAGAACTTTTCACAATAAACGCCAGGGTGAGGAACGAGGATTTAATGCTAGAAAAAGATGACACCTATTACCAATCTCATCTTACGCAAGAACAATACCAAGTTACGAGATTAAAAGCGACCGAGCCTCCTTTTACAGGGATTTATTGGGACTCGAAGGCCGATGGAGTCTACAACTGCGTATGCTGCGAAACTCCTCTCTTTAAATCAGATACTAAATACGAATCTGGAAGCGGATGGCCTAGTTTTTGGCAACCCATTAATTTGGAATCAATAGAAACTGAAGTGGATAATTCGCTGGGCATGCAGAGAACAGAAGTAAGTTGTAAAAACTGTGGAGCACACTTAGGCCATGTATTTCCTGATGGCCCCCAACCCACGGGGCTACGTTATTGCGTCAATTCAGCATCTTTGGATCTAAAAAAATCGAGCTAGAGAGTATCATGACTGTATTGATGAAAGTCCCAACCGCACTACGCAGGGTAACCGATGGTCAAGAAACCATCGAACTTCCTGAGGGAACCGTGACAAACGCTCTTGATATACTCGATTCAAAATATCCAGGATTTAAAGAGCGTATCTTGGACGATGAATCAGGAGATGTTCATCCTTTTATATCAATTTTCCTAAATGATAATGACATACAATATATCAACGGGTTGGAAACAACTTTATCTGAAGGGGACGAGTTGATAATCATTCCAGCAATAGCTGGTGGAACTTAAAATAATAAGGCGCAACAAAGAACAGGAGAACCTAATGGCAAGAGGGTTAAGGATATTTATTTGGATCATCCTAAGTGTTTTAGGAGGTTTGCTACTTATGGCATCAATCAACGATGATTCAGAAAAGAAAAATTAGTAGATAGTAAAATCATTAAATGTATAAAAATATGTCTAATCTAGTCCAGAGCTTATAGATGGCTCCAGACAAAACTAACACTCCAACTCCGACTGAAAATACCTCCACTAGTAGCAATAAGTTTTTCTTCGGATGGTGGGTGGCCATTGCAGCCGTATTCCTAAACATCTTTCAAGGTGGGGTTTTATTCTATGGCTTTACGGTTGTGATACTTCCTATGACTGAAGAAACTGGCTGGAGTAGAACCGTTGTCACCGGGGTTTTCCCCATCATTGGTATTCTTGCAGGTATACTCGCGCCTTTCTTGGGAAATATTTTTGACAGGGTTGGGCCTCGCCCGATAATTTTCGTAGGCCTAACAGCAATGGGAACTGGTTTGGTTTTAGTTTCAACCGTCACCACTTTGCCGACTTTCTACGCAGCGTTCACTCTAGCAAATCTTGGTTCCGTCTGCATATGGTCTTCTAGTGGACCGGCAGTGGCAAACTGGTTTGTAAGAAAACAAGGTAGGGCGCTAGGTCTCTACAGTTTAGGATTCGCTCTTTCGGGAATAATGTCTCCTCCTTTTTTCTGGCTAGTACAAGAAGTAGGATGGCGTACTGCTTTCGCGTATGTAGGAATCATCGCTTGGATACTTATCCCGTTTGCCATGTTTTTCATTCGCCATAGGCCGGAGAATTATGGTTTGTATCCAGATGGGGCTGACAAGCCTCCTTTACAGGTCGGTAATGCTGAAATAGAAAACGACGACGAAGGCGAACTCAATTTAAGCCCCTCTCAAGCTATAAGAACGCAGGCTTTTTGGCTTATGGCGATCGGCTCTAGTTTAGCTTTCCTGACAATTGCCGCTTTACAAGTCCACTGGGCTCCATACCTCGAAGACGTAGGATATTCGAGACAGTCAGCTGCCTTGCTATTGCCTGCCATGCCGCTTAGCACAGTAATTGGTAGAATTCTTTTTGGATTTCTAGCAGATCGATTTAATAAGAAACTTATAGCAAGTGTGGCTTTTGTTCTCCAATCAATCGCAATTTTAATACTGGCAATGATATCTGCAGACAAACCATGGATATTAATACTCTTTTTGGTTTTTTGGAGCATTGGATTCGGCGGAACGATTGTGACAAGGCTCGCGCTTCAAGGATACCTGTTTGGAAGGTATTCTTTTGGGACACTCCAGGGCCTATTTTCCATGTCCAGCGAAGCCGGATTTGCTTTCAGCCCGCTAATAGCTAGTATAGTATTTGATATGACGGGCTCATACACACCTCTGTTCCTCGGCTTTGCAGCTTTGACTCTAATAGCAGCTCCAGTGACAATGTTAATTAAACGCCCAGAACCAATATTAATTGAGAAATAGAAGTATTCCCCAACATCAAAAAAACGAGGAATGAAATTTTGGTAAATACAGAAAAAAAACAACACGGTATATTTTACGGTTGGTGGATTGTAGTCTCCGCTTTTATCATGTCCTTCGTCTATAGCGGATTCTATTTTTGGGCATTCACATTATTTGTTACCCCCATGCAAGCCGAAATCTCCTCTATTGAAAATCATATAGGGCCAGCCTTCCTTATCGCTGGAATATTAGGAGCGATCCTCGCCCCAATTTTAGGGAATGTTTTTGATAAAAGAGGGCCCAGACTTGTTGTTGGTTTTGGAATGATTTTCGGTGGGCTGGGGTTTGCTCTAATGGGTATCATGCAAGAGATCTGGCAACTCTACTTGGGTCTTGCATTGGCCGGTATAGGCCCTATCGCTATATGGGCAGGCGCCATTCCTTCTGTAGCAAACTGGTTTAATGTATTTCGTGGAAGAGCTCTAGGACTCACCACTGCAGGGCTAGGCTTAGGGGGATTACTTACAAATCCATCTCTAATGTTTATAAACCAATTTGGCTGGCGAACCACATTTGTATTAATTGCTGCTGCAATTTGGATCATAATTTTACCTCTAACAATGGTATTAAGGCGTCGACCCGAAGATTACGGCATGTTCGAAGACGGTATTCAAGGAACAGGCGATACTTCAGAGGAAGTTGAAGGTTTATTTTTATTGGAAGCCATGAAATCAAAAGTTTTCTGGGGAATCGCAGCTGTTTTCTCACTGGCGTTTTGGCCTATAGGCGCTCTGCAAATTTATCAGTCCCCCTTTATGGAATCTGTCGGATTTACGAGATCGGTTGCTGCATCCACGGTAGGAATTATGGCAATAATCACAGTAATCGGCCGCATTGGGGGTGGATGGCTTGCGGATACCATAGACCCACGTAAAGCGACTACTCTGGCATTAAGCCTCCAAGCTTTTGGAATCATCGTATTTGCTTTCGTAACTCCAGATCAAAGCTGGCTTTTAATCCTATTCCTAGTAGCTTTTGCACCAGGATTTGGTGCCATTACCGTGTTGCAACCAGCACTATTAGCAGGATACTTCGGGCGACGATCTTTTGCAGCAATCCAAGGAATATTATGGACGGCTACTTCGATCGCTTTTTCATTAGCACCCATTGCACTCACATGGATAGGATCTTTTTTCCAGGAAAGCCTATCCCCTGGATTCATCATATTCGGAATATTCAGTGTGGTCGGAGCAATTTTGGTAGTTATTTTGCCTAAAGTAATACTGCTTACTTCCCAAACGCAAGAAATGCCGAAATAATTACTCGATTATATTCCGTTGTTTTTTGTATAAAGATGGGAAAATCAATAAGCAAAGGATCACTCCCGCAAGGCATATTCCTCCGGTAGCAGCTGTGGCGTACGCAGTACCAATTTGTTCAGACGCAACACCAACTGCTAATATTCCACCTGGAGTCATACCAAATACAATGAAGCGAACGCTAAGTACTCTGCCTCGCAATTGATCTGGAACCAAAACTTGGATTAACGAAAAGTTTCCTGTCATCACTAGTTGGAAAAACAATCCAGCTAGAAGTGATAGGACCATGGACAAAGCAAATGATACAGAAAGTGAAAAGCCAATAATGAATACGCCTAACCCTATTGCTCCAGCGACAAGGAACGCCTTCATTTGATTAACCGTATTATAGGCCGCTATTAATAGAGACCCCGCTATTGCTCCAATACCTCCCGCACCTGCTAGGTAACCTAAGCCGGCAGGTCCCACTTTTAATATATCTTCAGCGAAAACTGGTAGAAATGTTTGATAAGGTAAACCAAAAACAACAACAAAAAATCCAAGTGCCATGAGTCCTAACACAAGACGGTTATTGCTAATATATTTTACTCCCTCTTTTATGTTCTCCAACACAGATGAATCTGCGGCAGAGTACCCATTATTGCTTTGTCGAACCTTAAGAAGCATAAAGAGAGGAATCCCTACACCAACAAATCCTGACGCTGCAAAAAATGCTGTGGCAGGAGAAACTAATATGAGCCACCCTGCTATAGGTGGACCTATAAGCTGAGCTCCGCTAAACATAATCGAAGATAAAGCCACTGCATTCGCTATATTTCTTGGTGGGACTAGACTTGGAACAATAGCAGCGCGAGCAGGGAAAGCAAGAGAAAAAGTAATACCATTAATTAGTCCAAGTAGCATTAGGTGCCACACCTCTATGAGATCCGTAGCCACCAAAATTGCCAAAATTAGCAGTATTGTGAAATTAATGGCCTCATTCAATAACAAGACTTTTTTACGATCAAATCTGTCAGCAATGACCCCTCCAAAAACCGACAAAACGAGAGAAGGCGTCTGCGCAACTGCCGAAACATAGCCGACCATGCTAGCAGATCCCGTGATATCGAATACAAGCCATCCCCTTGCGATCATCAACATAAAAAATGATGTTATAGACAATAAGGAAGCAAGCCAAAAATAAGTATAATTCCAGGATTTAAATGATTCGAATGCCCCTACCTTAGGGCTTTCTTCAGCGGACGACTCGACATTAGAGGTCATAAGATATTAGTGCTCAACGAAAATTAATGTAAAACTTTGCGACCAGTCATTCTAACACTAAATAATAGGCACTTGTAAATCGCTAAATAGCCGTTTGATCATTACCCTAGGGAACTACGATTTATTGAGAATATCTTTGCTCATCTCCCAATATTCCTCTAGTTTTCGCGCATCTGCATCATGAATGCTAAGCCCATCTCGTTCCAGTAAGCCTTCCATTAATCTGAATCTTTCCGAGAATCGATTGTTAGCAGATCTAAGAGAATTCTCGACATCGATGTTTAAATGACGTCCTAAATTAACCAAAGTAAAAATAATATCTCCAAATTCTTTGCTTTTATCCTCATCAGAGGTAGCTTGTTTATATTCTTCCACTTCTTCTACTAATTTATCCAAAACTCCAGTTACCGTTTCCCAATCAAACCCAACATTGGATGCTCTACTTTGTATTCGTTGTGCATAAAGCAAAGCTGGTAACTCCCTTGGGAGTCCCTCCATTATTGAAGCCCCTTGTCTTTCTCGACTCTTTATTGCCTCCCATTTCTCTTCAACATCTGATGAAGTTTTTGCATTCTCATTACCAAAAACATGCGGGTGGCGGAAAACAAGTTTTTGAATCAGCGAATCTATAACATCATAAATATCAAATTCTGCTGATTCTTGTGCTATAGAAGAATGCAATACGACTTGTAATAATATATCTCCAAGTTCTTCTTGCATTCCTTTAGAATCATTATTCTCAAT
>CAYFHW010000076.1:0-6757 GCA_964343095.1 uncultured Anaerolineaceae bacterium
CGTGCTTCACCCAGACAAGCGGACCTGTTAATCGTTCCAGGTACTGTAACTTGGAAAATGGCACCTGCAGTTCGTCGTGTATGGCTACAAATGCCGGAACCTAAATGGGCAATTGCCATGGGCGGATGTGCCACCATGGGTGGACCATTTGCTTACGCCTACAGCGTTACACCCGGTGTAAATGTTTTGCTTCCTGTTGATGTTTATGTACCAGGTTGTCCGCCACGACCAGAATCATTATTAACTGGCCTTATGATGCTCCAAGATAAAATTAAACAAGATACTATTGCGAAAGAATGGACTCGCCGTGACGTTGAGCCACAATTTCATCGCTACTTGCCAGACGACGATCCAATTAGAAAAGAGCTGGAAACTTTGTGGCCTCCATATCTTAATTATGACAATCCACCGTCAGAACAATTTCAATAATAAAGATATTTAACTTTAATCACCCTTAAGCGTTTGAACGTGATTTATGATGACATCATAAACACGCCATAATTCCCTGTCCTTAGACAATTCATGGGCAGGGGGATCAATACGGACACCTCCAAAGGCATCTACGACTTCTTGATGATCATCGATCACAAAATCGGGAGTGAACGGAATCCCAAGCTCCTCGAGTCTTTCATGATGCCGGTATAAAGGCTTCCAGTAGCAGTCAAGAAAAAAATCGTGCAGATCGAAACGTCGAACAATTTCCCAACGCGGCCCATTACCACTCCACAAATAAATTTCATGGCCAGAATCTCTTAAACGTCCTATTACCTCTTTTACACCCGGTCTCAGTCGAACATCCCAGGTAATAATTGTTTCATCACAATCAAAAAAAATTTTCATATACTTCCCTAATCCTGAGATACAAGCCTTTTTGTCGCTTCAAAAACATCTGCAAGAATCTTTAAACGCAAACTACCATGAACAAAAACAGGGCGATACCTATCTTTAATTTCATATGGCATAAATCGTAAATTTCTTAGATTCTTCCCCCAAAAGGTCGCCTCCAAAACAAACCCTTGGGTATGTTCAGGAGTATGAATCTGGTCGAAAATGAAATTCCCAAGTGCATATGCAATAAATCTACCCTCTTTCAGTGGCTCAATAGCTTGCACGTGATGTGCCTGATTACCTATTACCAACGTTGCACCGGCCGAACGAGCAACTCTAAGTGCTTTAATACTTCGCTCTGACGGATCATGGGTATCTTCAGTACCAGTTTGTACCTGAACAATTACGACATCCACCGCCTCTACAAGATCAGTAATAAGCTTTTTAAATCTGTCCAGACTTAAAGCACTAGCAGGATGAAAATAAGACTGATACCCTGAAGCAATTTCATCACTGTAATCATCATCCAACGGAGCCGTTCCAGGCTTATCCTCTGTTGCAGCAAAATTCTGTGCAGCAACATCATCAAAAGCCAAAATCCCAAAAGTTGTTCCATTAATATTGAAAATAACCGGATCAAACGCCTCATCTAATGATGAACCCGCTCCTGCAATCTTTATTTCTGCATCTTTAAGAGAATTAATTGTGCTTAAAAAAGCACGATTTCCACAAGGGGAACTAACACCACAATCAAACACGTGATTAGTTGCAAGGCTCAGCTCATCGAAACCGGCATACTTTAAAAGCTCAATCACTTCAGGAGGTGAGGAAAGATTCACGCCTGGAACACAACCATAATGTTCTCCAAGATCATGAATGGAACCATCATAAGAACCGAGCGTTAGATCTGCTGCTGCCAAATAATCACCTGTTTCACCCCGCACTGCCGATGCCCAATCACCAGATGATTCCAAAGAGACAAGTGAGCACCTAACTGGCAAAATATCACCCGTTATTACGATAGTAGTGGGGTTAGGGAGAGGTGCATCTATCAAATTTTCAATTGCGGGTTTCCCTCGCTCAGTGAGAGGAAGAGCAAAAACAGCATCGACAAAATTCCAATCTTCAGAATTACCAAAACCCCTTACGATATCCACACCATCAACAGCTAATGCAGTCACCGAAGGAACAATTTGATCAATTGGTACAAGAGCAATTGTTCCTGATTCGAAAGTCATTACTTTAAAAAGTTCGTCGTAGCTCTCAAACTGCTCGACTAATGACATATCAAACAAATCTTGAAATGGACCTATTGGACCTGTTAGTACACGAATTGAGCCAGATAAACCTCCAACGTTTGCCCAATTGGTTACTGAACCACTTAAAATTTCCAGTAGTCCAACCTTAGATATTGAATCGATCCCTACTCCCATAGCAACCACTGGGACGTACCATTCTTTAACAATTCTCTTAGGTGGGGATAAAAAGAAGACAACATCTGATCTTTCTGAAGGACCAACTAAAATTGTGTCATCAGGGAGCCCTGGTGGTAGATCTGAGCCACTTAACCCGTCATGAATACTAGTCGTTAAAGGAAGCATCTTCGTTTGAGTTGGTGTCGACGTCGGTTCTTCAGGAATGGTAGAAACTATTACATTTTCAATAGGCTCAGAATTCTCTTCCTCAAACTTATCAAAAAGCAACCACACTAAAAATCCTAAAGTTACAAAAAACAGAACCATGAAAAAGGCGGTCAGAAATGAACGGAAATTCAAGGTCTTCAAAATCTTACTTTCTATAGATAGGATTTATTATCTTGAATAATAAAAACTGAACACAAGCAAAATATATCTAAGATAGCTATACTCACCTTAGGAGATTACCATGTCTGTTATTCTTGACCCTACCGATGAAAGGGTACCGTTAAGGCGTAACTTAGCAAAGCGACCAGAGATGATCACTGGTACAGTCGCCTTACTTGATATATCGAAACCCCGGGGAAATGTTCTACTGGATCAACTCGAGTCAAAATTGCTTGAGCAATTACCTGACGTGAAAATTAGACGTTATATCAAGCCAACTTTCACCAAACCTGCTCCACAGGAATTGAGAAAGACAATTGCAGCAGAAGCTGATTTTGTGATTGAAGGTTTAGCGGACTGAGGTTCATGTACAACGTGCAGTGTGCACGATACAACCTGGTTCGAAATCAATGGAAAACCTGCGGTTTTCATAGCATCTGACGAATTTCAAGAAGCGGCAACAGCACAAGCGGAAACTCTAGGACTACCAGGCGTGCAACGTGTTTTCGTTCCACACCCCATACAAGATGCCAATGACCTAGAGATGGCTGAAAAAGCGGATGCTGTGATAGAGAAAGTTATCGCTGCACTAGTAGATTGAACGTAACATTTTGCAAGCCAAAATGTTCGGCTAAACTGAACACATGGCAAAACTAGGTCTACTCAACAAGATCGTTGGAAACGCAAACGAGAAAGAGCTCTCCCGTCTGCGTAAAATTACTAAACAAATAGAGGCTCACCAAGACACTATAGCCACTTTGAACGATCATGAACTAACGGAGAAAACAGCTGAGTTTCGGCAACGATTAGCAGAAGAAGAATCAATTGATCAACTCATACCAGAAACATTTGCCGTAGTACGTGAAGCTGCCTGGAGGCAAATGGAGCAACGCCTCTATCCAGTACAACTCATCGGCGGAGTAGTACTCCACGAGGGGAAAATAGCGGAAATGAAAACAGGGGAAGGTAAAACTTTAACTGCTATTGCTCCTCTCTACTTAAATGCCTTATCAGGAAAAGGAGCCCACCTCGTAACGGTGAATGATTATCTTGCACGCCGTGACGCAACCTGGTACGGACCAGTCTTCTCATCGTTAGGCCTGACAGTAGGTGTGATTCAAGGCGACCATCAGCAATTCATGTATGACCCTGAAGCCAATGAAATAGGGGATACCTATACAAACCTAAGAAAATGTGAACGTTGGGAAGCATATGCAGCTGACATTACATACGGAACAAATAACGAATTTGGTTTTGATTACTTACGGGATAATATGGCCAAGGACAGTTCAACTCGTATCCAAGGTGAACTTAATTTTGTAATAGTAGATGAAGTTGACAACATCCTTATTGACGAAGCCCGCACACCATTAATCATTAGCGGCCAAGCAGAAGAAGCAAGTGGCACATATCAAAGATTTGCCCGTGCTGTCCGGGGCTTAACTCCAGAAACTGACTACCAAGTAGACCAAAAAGCTAAACATGTTGCGTTAAGTGAAATAGGAATTGGAAAAGTTGAAAAACATTTAGGAGTTGACAACATTTTCGGGGAAGACCCAAAGCTTGCCCAACATCTTGAGGCAGCACTCGATGCTGAATATTTAAAACGTCGGGATAGAGATTATGTTGTTCAGAATGGCGGAATTGTAATAGTCGACGAATTCACAGGACGAATGATGGAAGGTCGACGTTGGAGCCATGGAATTCATCAAGCAGTAGAAGCAAAAGAATCAGTTAAAATTCAGAGAGAATCTTTAACGCATGCAACTATAACGTTCCAAAATTACTTTAGGCTTTATCAAAAAATCGCAGGAATGACAGGAACGGCTGAAACAGAAGCAGAGGAATTTGCCAAAATTTATTCCCTTGATGTAGTTGCGATTCCGACGAATCAGCCAATGATTCGTATAGATGATGAAGATTTAGTCTATATAAACGAAGAGGCGAAATTCAACGCAGTAGTTGAAGATATTGAAGAGCGAAATAAAAAAGGACAGCCGATTTTAGTAGGCACTACTTCAATTGAAAAGTCAGAATACGTGGCTGAGCTACTAAAACGACGTGGAATTAAACACTCAATTCTGAACGCGAAACAACATGAAAAAGAAGCTCAAATCATCGAACAGGCAGGGAAGCTTGGATCTGTCACTATTGCAACCAATATGGCCGGACGCGGCACTGACATTAAGCTAGAGGATGAAAGTGTGAAAGCCGGAGGACTACACGTCATTGGAACTGAACGACACGAATCAAGACGCATTGACAACCAGCTTCGTGGACGGTCTGGACGTCAAGGAGATCCTGGCTCCAGTCGGTTTTTTGTTTCTTTCGGAGACGACATCATGAAGCGGTTTGCACCAGATTGGGTACCCGGCATGATGCAAAAAATCGGTATGACGAATGATATGCCACTAGAATCCGGCATGGTCACAAAAGCTATAGAACAAGCCCAACAAAAAGTCGAGGGACACAATTTCGATATTCGGAAACGTCTGGTGGAATTCGATGATGTCATGAATGAGCAGAGAACAATAATTTATGAAGAACGTAACAAAGTCCTTGAAGGTACAAATATAAGTGAAAATGTCCTGACATTTGTTACGAAAGAGGTAGATGCGATAGTCAGCAGGGGAAGTGGAAATTCAGAATATATATATTCACAACTAAACGAGGTAATGCCTGAAGAAGACGCACTAGATATTACAGAGATAGAAGACCTTGGAGGTTCAGCTGCTGATGAAGCGCTCAATAGACTTGAAGACAAATATGAGAAACTTTCTCAGCAAGCGGGGGGGGAACTATTCAATTCCATACAAAACTGGTTGATCCTAGATGTCATTGACTACCACTGGCAACAACATTTGACAGCAATGGATGAGATGCGTCAAAGCGTCGGCCTTCAGGCATATGCACAGGTTGACCCACTTGTTGCCTTCAAGCGTGAAGGTTTTGATATGTTCCAGCAATTACAAGGAAATATTCAGCACCAAATCGTACAATCAATTTTCCGCATAAAACCGGGAAAAATGAAGGAAGCTGCCCAAATACGTCAAAGCCAACCTGTACAACAAACAACTAGAACAAATAGGGGAATCGATCAAACTACAAATGGATCAGTAGCGATAAAGCAAAAAACAAAAGACGAGGATCCTGACTCTTTAATAGGCAAAAAGCAAAAGGTCGGAAGAAACGATCCTTGCCCTTGTGGTAGTAACAAAAAATTTAAAAAATGCCATGGACGCGTCCAATAGATTACGCTCAGGAGCAACATGGCAAATCAGCCAAATCTCTTAATTCCCGTCAATCGCCTTACCAAAACGAAAGGCCGTTTGAAAACTTTTCTAAGTGAAGAAGAACGTATCCATCTAACCATCAGTACTCTCAAAACAGTAATAGAGGCAGCCGATAAAGCAGGATTTATTACCGCCATTCTAACCGATGACAAAGATGTTATTTCATTAGCCTCAGACCTGATTGTTATTCAAGAAAAACAAGAGCTTAAGGGATTAAATGAACAAATTAATAGTGCCCTCAACGAGATGGCCAAAGACGAGATTGTGATTGTGCATGCTGATCTGCCACTAATTACTGGGAGGTCTTTAATTCAATTAAAAAAAGCAGCACTACAAACCAACTCAATAGTCATCGCAAAAAGCTTCGACGGAGGAAGCAATGCAATTTTGCTAAAACCGCCCAAATACTTTAGCGCAGAATACGGGCCAGGAAGCTGCGCGAAACACCACAATAGTGCTATCACCGCCGGCCTATCCGCAACAGTAATAGAGCCTCCTGAACTCTACCTTGACCTAGACACACCTAGAGACCTTCATAAGCTACTAGCTACAGAAATTGGAAGAAAAAGTCCTGCAGGGAAATATTTGATCAAAATAGATGCAATAAAAAGATTAAAGGAGGCTAATTTTTTGGATGTAGAGGAGGAAGTATAGACAAATATTTGAGTGACCTATACATTCCTAAAAGTGCCTTACATTGAATCAGAAAGGGTATGAATGCCTACTACAGCAAAACCCCTTTTTCAATTTATACATACTACTAAACATGTGATGCTATCATCCTTAGCCTTGGGAACTTCTCAAGTGTGTCGGAACATTGTTGGCTAGCGAAGA
>CAYFHW010000077.1:0-6724 GCA_964343095.1 uncultured Anaerolineaceae bacterium
GCAATTTAGATACGCAATTGGGAACGATAGGATTCATCGATATTGAACATGGCGAGATTAAAGCCACAATTTGGCAACTGACAGATGAGGGGGTTACACCTTTTAACTGGAATGACTGGCGAGAACCTAGGTAGCGGTGAGGAAGAAGCAGAGCTACACTTACTGTGATGTGGAAAACAATTGGGTATCTAACAGTAACTTGCTTAGCATTCATAGGGCTTCTAATTGGCTTAACCCTAGTCGGATTCAATATCTAGATGATTATGCTAAAAGGTGTTTGTTTGAATAATGACAACACCACCAGAACAGGCAGAACTTTTTAGAGGATTATCTGAGCAAGAGGTCACACGACTCACTAGTGAAGGCCTCACAAATAAAGACCGTACTAAGCAACGTTCAGATTTAGACGTTGTTCGAAGTAACCTGATCACTTTTTTTAATATCACCCTAACGGTCCTTATCGCTGCATTATTTGCAGTTGGTGCTTCCCAAGACGCAATTTTCGTTGGTTTAGTAGTACTTGCAAACGTACTAGTTGGCACATATCAAGAATTACGTGCTACCCGACAACTGCGTGCTTTAACAGCTCTCAGTACTCCACATGCACGCGTTATACGAAATAATTTTGAGAAAGAAATTCCGTCTTCAGAAGTTGTGCAAGGCGATCTTATCCATTTACTACCTGGTGACCAGATAGTTGCAGACGGGAGGATCACGTCGGAAGCGATAGAGGTAGACGAATCACTGTTAACCGGAGAGGCAGAGGCTGTACACAAAGAAAAAGGCGACCCCTTGCTTTCTGGTAGTTTTTGTATCGCAGGAAGTTGCTTCTATGTAACTGAAAAAGTAGGCATAGAATCTTACGCTCTCAATCTCACAAAAAATGTCAGAACATTAGTGAGACGTTTATCCCCATTGCAACTACAGTTACGACGACTACTCTGGATATTAGGTGTATTAACAATTGTCCTTGCAGTTGCGTTAATGATTTCATTTAATGTTGAAAATCGAGGATTTACTGAAGCACTGCAAGCTACAACTTCAACAATAACAACAGTTGTACCTGTAGGACTCCTGCTGGGAATAACTGTTGCTTTTGCGGTGGGAGCAGTTCGTGTTTCACGCTTTGGTTCCCTAGTACAAGATATCAGCGCAGTAGAAGCACTGAATTATGTTGACGTTATCTGCCTAGACAAAACTGGCACAATCACAGCCAATGATCTTATGGTCAGGGAAATTCACTGGACCAACCCCGAAGCTGAGGAACCAGATGGAGATTCAAGCTGGCTTGGTGCATTTTCAATAGAAGCAGAATTGGAAAGCAATACTTCAAAAGCCCTTGCCACAGCACTGGCACAGAGAACAAATGGTGCTCTCAAACTAGAAGGTATTCCGTTTAGCTCTGCTCGTCGTTGGAGCTCGATGACTTTAGAAAAAAATGGGAAGGAACGCAAATTTGTACTAGGAGCGCCGGAAACCATTTTTGAAGCAAGTCAAGATAGTACTAACAAATTTGAGGAACTCTACAAAACCAGTTCAGAGGCAGGATTGCGCGCCGTAGTTTTTGCGGAAACTAAAAAAACTCCGTCAGATGACAGCAAACTTCCTGAGCTTACACCTCTTGCATTAATCGTTTTAGCCGACGTGCTACGGCCTGAAGTCTATGAAGCCTTCCAATTAATGGACGAACTTGATATAGAACCAAAAGTGATTAGTGGAGATAACCCTGAAAGCGTTGCATCGCTGCTCCGCCAATTAAAAATTCAACCTAAGGGAGGATTAATTTCAGGCCAATCACTAGCGTCTCTTGAAAAAGATGACTTTCAAAAAGCAATACGGGAACGAACCATTTTTGGTCGTATTTCACCTGAACAAAAACTCGAAATTATAGAAGAGCTAAAACGGCAAGGAAGATTTGTTGCAATGGTTGGAGATGGAGCAAATGACGTTCATGCACTTAGAGGAGCCGACGTTGCTGTAGCTATGGAGGAGGGTTCAGCAATCGCTCGTGGAGTTGCGGGAATAATTCTACGAAAAAACTCTTTTACGGCACTTATACAAGGAGCCCAAGAAGCAACTAATGTCCTAGGTAATGCAGCTCGTTTAAGTAAAATCTTCATAACGAAAAGTTTCTACGCATATTTATTAATTTTCTCAACTAACCTTTTGGGCCTAGATTTTCCTTTCTTACCTCGACACGGATCACTAACTGCACTCTTAGCATTAGGCATACCCGCCGTAATTATTTCTATTACCATTCCGCCATCTAACGCGGGTCATGACTATTTAAATAACATCCTCAAATTCGCCCTACCTGCAGCAGTAGCATTAGCAATATCAGCTATGGTATTGCAATTTGTTACTGATGGAATTTTAAACTTGGATGTCGAACAAACACGTACATTAATTTCACTGGTCATAGGCTTCACGAGTATCGGTTTTATGATTGAGGTCGTAGGTTTCGAAGGTGCATCTTGGCGTAGCCTACAGAGACCCGTACTCACCATATTATTCGGAGCAACAATGGCAGCTATTTTGGTTACCACAATATTTGCTGATTGGCTCAGAAACTTTTTTGATTTCAGGTCACTTAGTGCAATTGAATGGTTAACTGTTTCACTCACAGTTATAGCTGCACTAACTTTGCAATACATAGTTAGCAAAAATTGGCCTCGCATAATAGGATTCCTGATAGCACAACCACCCGATTCTGAAAAAGCACGTGGCAGAAAAATTTAGCTACAAAAATTCCTAAAATCCTTAAACTAGACAAGTTACCTTTGGACAAGAGAAGGAGAAAATAAGAACCAACATGGCTAATACAATTACGAACCCTCAAATAGAAAGTTATGTCGAATCTCACACAAGCGAAGGACCTAAGTACCTTCACGAAATATCTGAACGAACACGCATAGACCTAGGCGAACGAGCCAGAATGCTAACTGGTCATGTAGAGGGTAGATTTTTGAAATTCCTCATCTCAATGCTGAAGCCAGAAAAAATTTTAGAAATTGGGTGTTTCACCGGCTATTCAGCTCTTTGTATGGCTGAAGGGCTACCAAAAAATGGCCAGATAACGACTTGTGATATTAGTGAAGAACATGCACAGATTGCGCAAAGTAATTTTCAAGCTAGTCAGTATGCCAACCAAATTAATTTAATACTTGGCCCTGCCCTTACAACTTTAGAAAACTTAAAAGGTCCCTATGACTTTATCTTCGTGGATGCTGACAAGGAAAACTACCTGAGATATTACGAGACGGTACTTCCTTTATTATCCGAAAACGGCGTTATTGCTTTTGACAATGTTCTTTGGAGTGGACAAGTTCTTCAGGCAGAGGATCAAACAGAAGAAACAAAAGCGATACGAGAGCTAAATGAGCATTTAATAAAAGATGACAGAATTGAATGTGTCATGCTACCAGTGAGAGATGGAATTACTTTAATTCGTAGTAAAGGAAGTAGCGACAGGTTGTAGATAAGCAATTTTACAAGTTGATCCTGATCTTTCGAAAAACTAATTTTTTACGATGGCTGTGCTTGCCAAGCTGTTTTGGCGCAAATTTAGCGTTATTCTAGAAGCAGTAACCTCAAATACTAGCAATCTTCAGAGGGATTCAGGGATGTCCAACCTGAAAACAACTGCAAAACGGTATAATAAACGGCCGGTGGACAAGCTACTCGAATAAGGGGAATGAACAATGAGCACGAATGGAACGAATGAAGAAGGAACCTGGGTTGTTAAAAAAGGGCTAGCAGAAATGCTAAAAGGCGGCGTCATTATGGATGTCGTCACACCAGAACAAGCAAAAATCGCACAAGAAGCAGGAGCCTGTGCCGTAATGGCCTTAGAACGAGTTCCTGCGGATATTCGTAAAGATGGTGGCGTCGCTAGAATGAGTGATCCGGAAATGATTCTAGGTATTATGGATGCTGTAAGTATTCCGGTAATGGCTAAGGCAAGAATTGGCCATTTCGTTGAGGCGGATGTGCTTCAATCCCTTGGGGTTGATTATGTCGATGAATCTGAAGTACTTACACCTGCAGATGAAACGCACCACATTGACAAACATAATTTCAAAGTACCTTTTGTTTGCGGTTGCCGAAACCTTGGTGAGGCCTTAAGGCGAATCAGTGAAGGAGCTGCCATGATTCGTACAAAGGGTGAAGCCGGAACAGGAGATATCGTCGAAGCAGTGCGCCACATGAGATCCGTACAGGATGAAATCAGGAAGCTTAAAACACTAGCTGATGAGGAGATCTACTCCTATGCAAAAGTAAATAGTGCTCCAATCGAATTAATTGAAACAATCCGCTCAACAGGCCGTCTCCCCGTGGTGAATTTTGCGGCCGGTGGCGTGGCCACGCCAGCAGATGCAGCATTAATGATGCGACTAGGTGCCGAAGGAGTATTCGTTGGAAGTGGAATTTTTAAATCTGAATTCCCGGAAAAAGTTGCGAAATCCATCGTTGAAGCAACAACACATTTTGAAAATGCGGAACTTATTGCAAAAGCAAGTAAAGGACTTGGAGCAGCGATGCGTGGCCTAGCAGTTGCGCAGTTAGCTGAAGAGGAAATTCTTTCAACTAGGGGAACATAAATGCTCCAAACTAAATTTTTGAGGCCTTGATACTACCTAGATCAAAAAAAATAGATATTTTTCTGGCTCCTAGACGCTAATGTGGTAAAGTTCGTGAAGAATTTCCGGGGATGTCTCGCCTCAACACCAGAGGCTTGTGTTAGCCATCGCATGTAAGAGGACAATGAGTTTTTACGACACCTGGTCTGCAGTATTTATCGCATTAATCGCGGGGGTTATCCTCGTGGGAACCGCCCTGATAGGTGCTCGTCTGCTCGGACCTTTTGCACGCGAGCAAGGTAAAGGTATTTCTTACGAATGTGGCATGCTTCCAACGGGGAAAAATTGGACTCAAGTTCACGTACGATATTACCTGTTTGCGATTATGTTTCTAATTTTTGATGTAGAAACTATCTTTATCTTTCCTTGGGCTGTACGTTTTCTAGATTTACCAAGTCACGCATTCTGGTACATGGTATTTTTTGTGCTTATCCTGAGTGGTGCACTGTTTTATGCATGGCGTAAAAAAGTACTGGAGTGGCGATAATGGCTGATAAACCAACTTCTCAAGAAACAGGACCATTGGCATATACTCCAAACTACGGAAATGAAGAAGAGAGACTTCAACCGGTAGAAGCACCAGACGATAATGCTCTTTACCGCGTGGTATTACCTGGAGTAATGCAAACGGGTGTAGATACTGTCATTGCAATGTGCCGAAAAAGTTCCTTGTGGCCAATGACATTTGGACTAGCCTGCTGCGCAATTGAAATGATCGGTACCTTCATGCCAAATCACGATCTTGATAGATTTGGCATCGTTCCTTGGCCAAGCCCACGCCAGAGTGATGTAATGATCGTCTCTGGGACAGTCACTAAAAAAATGGCGCCAGCGGTCAAACTTTTGTACGAACAAATGCCTAATCCTAAGTATGTGATTTCTATGGGTGCATGTGCGACCAATGGCGGACCCTATACCGAATATGACCGGGTACTCCAAGGCGTGGATAAAATTATTCCAGTGGATGTCTATGTACCAGGCTGCCCTCCTAGACCAGAATCTCTACTTGAAGGATTTATAGCCCTTCAGGAAAAGATTATGGAAGAAAAGAAGAATGCCGGATGACAACTGAAACTAGCCCAGCTTCGGAAAATACAGAGACAGCAGAATTAATACGTACACAACTGCCAGATATACCCTTTGAAATTTCCGTAACAAAAACCTACGCTGACCTCAAGGTAGAGCCGGAAAATTTCTTACTACTTGTCGATGGCTTGCATAAAAATGATGCACTTTCCTTTGATTTGCTACGTAATATCGTAGCTCTTGATATGGGCGAGGAAGGACTTTGGGCAAAGTACCACTTCTATTCTTTTATACACGGTCATGGAATACAGGTAACAGTTCCTACAAAATTAATTGACCTAACTATTCCTTCAATTGCGAATATTTATCCGACAGCAAATTGGCATGAACGAGAAGCGGCGGAAATGGTTGGCTTAAAATTTCAAGACCATCCTGACCCTCGCAACCTACTGCTAGAGGAGGATCTAGACATCCACCCGCTACGCAAAGAACATCCACTTCAAAAACCAGAAATATTGCAAGGTATAGAAGAGGGACCTCCTGGGGTAGAACAATGACAACTTGGCCTGAATCACAGGGAGCCTCAACCAGTCTTGAAACCGTAGATATGACAATCAATATTGGCCCTCAGCATCCCGCGACACACGGGGTTTTCCGTATGGTTCTGACTGTAGATGGAGAACTCGTAAAAGACTGTGAGCCATACATCGGATATCTGCATCGAGGACTTGAGAAATTAACTGAAAATGCAGATTACCGACAGGCTATGGGTTGGTGGGACCGCACTGATTACCTTGCAGGAATGTGTTGTGAGGGTGCCTACGTTATGGCAGTCGAAAAATTAGCAGGAATTGAAGTCCCGGAACGTGCGGAATACATACGTGTCATAATGATGGAACTTTCTCGAATTAACTCACACTTCATGTTTCTCGGTGCATTTGGGGCAGATGTAGGATCTTTTGGCACAAGCTTCACATATGGATGGCGCGAAAGGGAACGTATTTACGACCTTTTTGAGGAAGTCGCTGGCGACCGTATGTTTCCCACTTATTTCAAAG
>CAYFHW010000078.1:0-6717 GCA_964343095.1 uncultured Anaerolineaceae bacterium
CATCCCAGTCGTCTTCAGCTAATCCATCCTCAATTGAAACAATCGGGTATCGCGAAACCCACTCATCCCAATGCTTCACCATATCAATGGATGTTAAAACGCGATCTTCTTTCTCAAGATGATACGCATCACTCTTATACAATTCTGTCATTGCAGGATCTAATGCCAAGACTATATCGACTCCAGGAACATAACCTGCCTTTTGCACTGCCTCCAAAATAAGTTCAATAGCAGCCTCATTACTTTCAAGGGAAGGTGCAAAACCTCCTTCATCACCAATCGAAGTGCTTTTATTTTGCTTACTTAAGATATCTCTCAAAACGTAATAGATCTCGGCAACAGTTCTTATACCTTCTGAAAATGTCGACATGCCAATGGGCATAATCATAAATTCCTGGAAATCTGTGGAATCCTCAGCATGCCGTCCACCATTCAAAATATTACACATCGGAACAGGCAATAAGTGCGCCTCATTACCTCCGATATATTGAAACAAAGGAATATTTAATGAGTTTGCTGCCGCTCTTGCTACGGCAAGCGAAACGCCTAAGATAGCATTAGCACCTAAAACATTTTTATTCGCAGTCCCATCTAAATCGATCATGGCACTATCAACTAAATTCTGATCTTCTGCATTCAAACCACAAACAACACTAGCAATCTCTTTGTTCACATTTGTGACTGCTTTTTGAACACCTTTCCCACCAAATCTTTTCCGATCGTTATCCCGTAATTCAACTGCCTCATGCTGACCAGTTGATGCACCGGAAGGCACAGCAGCTTCACCAATAACTCCATTTTCCAAACAAACCGTAACTTGAACTGTTGGATTACCACGCGAGTCTAATATCTCACGTGCAGCCACTGTTTCTATCAACATATCAACATATTCTCACATTCTTTTTTTAACTGAACAAAAACAGATCATTCCTGCCCTTCAGGTGCATCTTCCAAAGGCACTAAAGCGTCTGGGCCATCCAAATAATCGATATACAAGATCCCGTTTATATGATCTATTTCATGTTCTAGACATTCAGCCAATAAATCATTTTCCGCTCTTATTCTGACCTCTTTACCAGTGGCTGGGTCAATGCCTTTTGCAAGTACTTTCAATGACCGTTGAATTTCTCCCCTAAAACCAGGAACCGA
This sequence comes from uncultured Anaerolineaceae bacterium, assembly GCA_964343095.1. Taxonomy (GTDB): domain Bacteria; phylum Chloroflexota; class Dehalococcoidia; order Tepidiformales; family Tepidiformaceae; genus JAKUNN01. Next base: position 1,150 of record CAYFHW010000078.1, read on the forward strand.
GAGACAACCTTCATCAACACGACGTTCGCCTGAACGCTTCACTATCTCTGGGTTAAGCAAAGCAAACGGTTCATGGTCTGGAACATGAATTACAACAATCTTTAAAGGAATCCCCACTTGTGGTGCAGCTAGCCCTACACCAGGGGCGTCATACATCGTCACCCACATGTCTTCAATAATTTTTGCTATGGAATCGTCAGGCCGACGAACACGTCGGGCTTTTTCTCTCAATACAGGGTCACCAGCACGACGAATCGGTAGGATATTTGCCACACCGATATTCTAGCGGGACAAATGGCAACATGTCGAAAAATGTGCACGTCTACACATACGACGCATACACTACACTATGTCTATTCACAGCCAGACATATCAAACAATCGTAATTGGAAGTGGTCTTGCAGGGTTAATAACAGCCCTTGAATGCCACGATACAGGTCCAGTCTTACTTGTTAGCAAAGCAAACTTAGGCGAGGGCAGTACTCGGTATGCACAGGGGGGGATAGCAGTAGCTAAGAAAATAGGGGATTCTATCGAGGAACATTTGGTTGACACAATTGCTGCAGGAGCAGGAATTGTTAACGAAGAAAATGCCCGTATTCTAGTAACCGAAGCTGATGCAAGTATCAATGTATTGCAAAAATACGGTGTTACATTCGATAGTAGCTCCGAAGGAAGAGAAGCCGCACATAGCCAAGCAAGAATTAGGCACGCAGGAGGTGATCAAACAGGTTTAGCCATAACTACAGCACTTATCAACTCCTGCAAAAGCCTTGGCATTACTATCCTTGAAAACACTCTTGTTACTGGATTAAAACAAAACAATTTTGGGGAGGAAGTTTATGGAATTGAAACAATCAACAACGAAAACAACTTAGAACACTACACAGCACAATCAATAGTATTAGCAACCGGTGGCTTGGGCTCACTATATTCACGTACAACAAACCCAGAAACAATCACAGGTGATGGAATCTCTTTAGCATTTGAAGTAGGAGCACAACTCGCAGATCTTGAATTTGTTCAATTCCATCCAACTGCATTCAAGAAGACAGGCTCTCCTCCGTTTTTACTTTCTGAAACATTACGAGGAGAAGGTGCGATTCTCAGAAACAGCTTAGGTGAAGCATTCATGCAAAAAACACATCCACAAGCAGATCTAGCTCCTCGCGATATCGTAGCCCGAGAAATCACAAAAGAGATGCAGCGAGAAAATTCGTCGCAAGTTTGGTTAGATTGCACTCAGATTGAAAGTCAAAACAATATTGATCTAACAGAACGTTTTCCCAACATATTTAAATTCTGTAAATCACAGAACATCGACATCCGTACACAACCAATACCAGTAACACCCGCAGCACATTACCACATGGGGGGAATTTTCACCGATGAGTGGGGACAAACTACAATTCCAAATCTTTATGCAGTAGGGGAAACGGCTATGACCGGCGTTCATGGAGCCAACAGACTTGCAAGTAATTCCTTGCTGGAAGCAGCTGTTTTTGGCATAAGAACAGCGGAACATATAAATACACAAAAAAATAAACCTTTAGCGCCATCGGCTGAGACATTAGAGATCAGATCCTTTGAAAAAAACGCAACAGATTTAAAAGCTTTACAACGATTATTATGGTCAGCAGCAGGTATTGAACGAGATGCCATTTCCATGACTAAGGGACTACAAACAATAGAGTCTGGACAAACAATTGCAAAGTTATCCTCAAAAAAAGCAGTTAACATGTATCGGGCAACGTTAACAAGTCATTTGATTCTAAAGTCAGCACTCTCCCGAGAAGAAAGTAGAGGAGCGCATCAGCGAAGTGATTTTCCTGAGCGCGATGATTTAAACTGGAAAAGACACCAGGTTGTTAGTTATGTTAGATAGCCATCCAGCTCTTCCGCAATCATTAATACAGACCGCCGTCCTAGAGGCATTAGTAGAGGACAGAGCTAAAGATGATATAACTACTAATATTTTGCAAAACGAAAATTTAAGTGCTACAGGCCAGTTTATTGCTAAAGAAGAAGGTCTAATCTGTGGACTTGAGTTCGTAATAGTCGCATTCGAAACACTAGACAAAACGATAACTTGTGATTTCTTAAAAGCAGATGGTGCCACTGTTAAAAAAAATGAACTTATTGGAACCGTAAAAGGTAATGCTTCAGCTATCCTTCAAGGAGAACGTGTTGCTCTAAATTTTCTGCAACATCTATCTGGCATCGCAACATTAACTAATCAATTCGTCAAGCTTTCAAAGAATGACTTCATTATTTTGGATACTCGAAAGACAACTCCAGGATTAAGGGATTTTGAAAAATATGCTGTTCGGTGTGGTGGAGGGGTAAATCATCGTCGTGACCTTAGCTCAATGGCAATGTTAAAAGATAACCATCTATCTGCTTTAAACAAGACAGCTATCACACTTAAGCAAGCAATCCAAAGTATCAAGATGAAGAATCCAGATGCTTTAGTAGAAATTGAAGTTGACGCAATTACAGAAATTGAAGAAGCCGTGAACGCTCAACCAGAATGGATTCTCTTGGACAACATGACACCTTCTCAAATCCGAGAGTGCGTAGCCTTGATAAATGGTCGTACAAAAATTGAAGCGAGTGGAGGTATTAACCTCGAAAATTTACCTGGACTTCTAAACACAGGAATCGATGCAGTAAGTATAGGAGCTTTAACTCACAGTTTTAACGCTCTTGATATTTCACTTGAGTGCACATTCGAGAGTTAATTATTTATTTTTAATTTCTGTAAAAACATTGGGCTAAGTAACGCAATTGAAGAAACTAAGACTGCCCCTAAAAAACTCCAACCTAAACCACTCGTGGTACTAATTAGTAGTAAAACCACTACACCAGCCAAAACTCCGAAAAGCAAGCAAAAAAACAACGAACGGTAACCCGCATGTCCTACACGAAAAAGCGATTTAACTAACCAAGGTAGAAAAGATAAAACCAGCCATGCAAATATTAGTAGAAGAATAAAGATAGACGTAAAAAGATTTTCCATACGGAATTACTAGGTAAACAAACGAGTTACATCAAAGTATGTAATCGCAATAACGCCGGCTATTAGCAAGGAAAAGCCCATCAAATGAACAAGGGCCTCGCGTTCAGGTGAAATACGACGTCCACCTCGTACAATTTCAACCAAAACAAACAGCACCCTCCCGCCATCTAACATCGGAATCGGCAAAATGTTAAAGATCCCCAAATTGAGACTTAGCAATGCTGTAAGTTCAATTAATGAACGCCATCCAACTTTTGAAATCACATCTCCCGTTGCTTCTGCAATCCCGACAGGACCCGTAAAGAGAGGCTCACCTGCACTTAACGCTGCTTCACTACCAGAAAGACGAAGTTGGATTTCATTTTTTGTTAGTACTATTGTATCCACCATAGCCCCCCAACCTTTCGGAAAAGCATCCCAGGGGTAATACCAAACTGTCTCAATGTACGGATACCGAGAACCAACCATTAGGCCCGTTGGACCCTGACCAACAGGGGGGTTCCATCTTGCCAAAACAGATGCTTGCAAAGAACTACCTTCACGAACAATCTCCCAATTTTGAACTTCTCCTAAATATCTACGGATCGCAAAGCTAAGCTCCTGAACATTAAGTACTTCGCGGCCATTCACTGTAGCAATTATGTCACCTGACTGAAGACCCTGATCAGGAGCACTGCCATCCTGCATATAACCATCCACTTGAGCAATCGCCGCAGGCGTATCAGGAAAAACTTCGGCGATTGAAACAACCCCCATAGAACGTTCACGAGGCACCATAAACCCAACACTAAACAAAATTATTGCAAGCACAATATTCATCACTACACCTGCACACAAGACTGTTAGTCTTTTCCAACGCGGCGCAGCAGCTAATGAACGTGGATCAGTCGGATCTTCCTCACCCAATAATCGAACAAATCCTCCGAGAGGCAACCAATTTAGTGTGTACTCTGTTTCACCTCGCCTAAAGCCTATCCCCTTAATTCTTGGCGGCAGACCAATACCAAATTCTAGAACTTTGATACCAAACGCTTTGGCAGCAAAAAAATGACCCATTTCATGAATAATTACTAATAAGAACAAAATCCCTAAAAACGGTAGTGCTGCCCGAACAATAGCAATACCGTCAACAGCAAGCACTAAATTCATGATGAACCAGCTATAGAGACAGATTTAGCTTTTTTACGTGCCCAAGCATCAACTTCAAGAACTTCAGCAAGTGCAGGCTCACTAGAGTGAATAGATTTACTGTGTTCATCAAGAACACGCTCAATTACTGTTGGAATATCAATAAAACGTATCTCACCGGCAAGAAAACGATCAACCGCAATCTCATCAGCTGCAGCCATCACAGCAGGATTCGTACCACCTTCACTGCCTGCATGCATGGCAAGATTTAAACAAGGAAATCTTTCGAGATCAGGTCGGCCAAAATTGAGTGTACCGACAGAGGCTAAGTCTAACTCCGGGGCTGGGGGCATAGGCATCCTTTCAGGATATGCAAGCGCACACTGTATGGGTAGCCGCATATCAGGGACACCTAACTGAGCCTTCACACTACCGTCACTAAACTCAACTAAGGAATGCACAATTGATTCACGATGAAGAACAACTTCAACGCGTTCCATAGGAACATCAAATAGCCAGGTCGCTTCAATTGTCTCCATCCCCTTATTCATGAGGGTCGCACAATCGACGGTAATCTTATCTCCCATATTCCATGTTGGATGTTTCAAAGCTTGCGCTGGGGTAACCGCAGCTAATTCTGGATCAGCTAAATCTCGAAACGCACCACCTGATGCAGTTAATAAAATTCTACGTATATCATGATCTTCTTCTCCCCATAAACATTGCCAAATAGCTGAATGTTCGCTATCCACGGGATAAAGAGCACCGTTTCCTTCCTGAAGAGCTTTTTGAATCAAGTGTCCTGCCATTACAAGGGCTTCTTTATTAGCAATAGCAACAGGTTTCCCAACCTTTAATGCTTCGATAGTAGGTACAAGCCCTGCTCCACCACCAGTACCCGCAAGAACAATGTCCACGTCTGGTGCCAAAACGAGCTCTTCCATAGGAATTATTTCAGCAGAAACAGATTCGATCGAAGATTCGAGGGTACTATCCATCAGGGCGGAAGCAACATATCTAGGCTTAAAATTATGTACTTGTTCTGCAAGGAGCGTGGTGCGCCTACCTGCCGCCAATGCGATTACCTCAAAACGATCAGGAAATTGCTTAATGACATCAAGTGTTTGGCGTCCTATGGAACCAGTTGAACCCAGAATAGCTATGCGCTTTCTATCAGATACCATGTACCAATTGTAGCTCCCCTGTGCTTCTCCGTCTGCTCTATAGAGCTATTTCCAATGCTTTAAATCATAATTCTGAATATCAAGATTAAACATAAACAGGAAGGACACTGTTTCAATACTAAAAATAGATTAAGATCTCGATAGGAAAGGGCGATTAGCTCAGATGGCTAGAGCGCCTCGTTTACACCGAGGAAGTCGGGGGTTCGAGTCCCTCATCGCCCACCAGAACCAATATCC
>CAYFHW010000079.1:0-6716 GCA_964343095.1 uncultured Anaerolineaceae bacterium
AGGGCGAAAGAACAATAGTCGATAAAATGCCTGAATCGTTCCAATCAGAATAAAGAAAATATTTAGGATCAGTTTTAGAGGTGTACGTCCCCGTAGCGGAGCTGCAGGGATGTTTTCAAAGGATAGCCCTGCTTTTTCAGTTAGAGCTTTTTCTCCCCGCGTATCTGGTCCGAATACTCGGGCGTCAAGGGAAGACTGATCGGCTTTTAGTAATTCTCTTAGAGCCTGTACTGTTGAAAACGCGGGGTACAAATGCCCAGCAGTACCCCCTGCTGCAATCACAACTTTCATGATGTATCCTCATTTTTAGTTAGTGGCAGAGTTTGCTTGCGAGAAATATTTGCCAGGATCCCTATAGCTAGCATCAAGGCCAAAAGTGAACTTCCTCCGTAACTTAGCAGTGGTATGGGTAGACCTGTTAAAGGAATCACCCGAGTAATTCCCCCGATGTTTAGCAATGCTTGTAGTACTATCCATGTCGTAATCCCTGTTGCTAGAAGAAACCCAAATTGTGTATCTGATTTTTGTGCAATTTGGTAGCCTCTTAACATTAGGCTTGCGAACAAAATTAGAATTGCAACTGTAGCTATCAGACCAAGTTCTTCCCCGATGATTGCAAAAATTCCATCAGTATGACTTTCAGGGATATAGAAAAATTTTCCTCTACTAGCTCCTAGTCCGAGGCCTGTGATACCCCCATTTCCAAGTGCTATCAATGACTGTAGTGTTTGAAACCCTCTTCCTAGTGGTTCAGCTTCAGCACTGAGGAAAGAAAATAATCTGTCTAAACGGTAACCCTCCATGATGGCAAGTAAAAAAATTGCAGCACTACCCGTGAGTCCGAGTGTTAAAATTTGTATGAATGCTGCTCCTGCAGCCCAGAACATTGTGAATGCAATTCCCAAGATAAGAACTGTTGTACCAAGATCGGGTTGTAGGAGTAAAAGTAAAGACATAGCACCGATCATTAGAACAAAGACCAAACTATGTTGAAGGCTTCGAATTCGTTCAGCTTTGGCTGAGAGCCATGCTGCTAAATAAATAATAACTGCTAGTTTTGCAAGTTCTGAGGGTTGAAAGTTTAGAGTTCCAAAACTTAACCAACGTTGTGCACCGTTATATGTTTCCCCAAGTGTTAAAACAAGTACAAGCAGAATGATTGAAATAATTAGAAGAGGTAAGGCATATTTTTTCAATTTTCGATAGTCGAACGACAATCCGAGTAGCAATAGACCTGAGCCAACTAAAACCCAGATTGTTTGTCTTATGACAAAATGGTTCGCATTATTGAATTGAACTATTCCCGTTGCAAAACTTGAGCTATAAACAAAAATGATTCCGGTAAAAGTCAGTAATGCAATTGAAGCTAATAAAACGTAATCCGGATGTGAGAACCGTAGCTTTTTTATGGGGTTGTTAATTGCCATTACTAACTCCATTTTCTGACCAAGGTATGAAGTCATTAAAGTCGGTAACTAATTGGCGATAATGCTCACCCCGTATTTCAAAATTTGGATATGCGTCAAAACTGTTTGCTGCAGGTGCAAGCAGTATTAGCTCATTTTCCCCAACTATTTGATAAGCTTTAGTGACAGCTTCTTCTAGGGTGCTGACAGTTTCTATAGGCACTACATTTTTAAGTTGTTGTGCAAAATCCTTTCCAATTTCGCCAAAGCAAATAACTGACGTGCACCTTTTGGAAATTTGCTCACTTAGATCTTTCAAGGGGAGGTTTTTTCCTCGTCCTCCTAGGAGCAAAATGATTGGTTTTGTAAAACTGTTCAGAGCGGCTATCGTGCGTTCCGGAGTTGTTGCAATACTATCGTTAATCCATGGAACCCCTTTTGTTGTCCCAACAGTTTCTAGTCGGTGTGGAAGGCCAGGGAAATTACTTAAAGCATTCTGAATTGCTTCCTTCGGAATCTGTGCTGAATAGGCCAAAGACGTAGCCATCAATGCATTGGCTAAGTTATGTTTTCCTTTAAGCTTTATCTCAGATAAATCAACAATTGATTCTGCCTTTCCATTAAAACGTGCAAAGATCTTTTTGTTTTCAATCCAACTTCCATTACCAGCAATCGGTTCGTTGAGTGAAGTGGTATGTAAATTTCCTTTGACCGTTCCCTTGTTTTTCCAAGTGACGAGATCATCTTTATTGAGAATTGCGATATCTTTTGATCTTTGATTTTTGAGGATACTGATTTTTAAAGCGACGTAATCTTCCCAACTAAATTGGTCTAAATGATTGGCGGTGATATTAGTTATTCCTACTATATGGGGTGAACTTTTGATGTACTGAAGTTGTGTATGGCTAATTTCAAGGAATGCCTTCGCAGGTTTTTTAAGCTTTTCAATTCGTTCTAACAAAGTACCGCCTAAATTGCCTCCAGTTAGGGTTTTTATGTTGGCGGCATCAGCTGCAAAACCAGCAAGTGCAGTAGTTGTAGATTTGCCATTTGATCCTGTTATACCAATGACATCAGCATCACAAATTTCCAACGCTAATTGCATTTGTGAAACTACAGGTACATTTATTTTTTTTGCACGAACGATAGCGTTGTTTGTTCTCAGGATTGATTGTGAAGTAGCAACTAAATCAAAACCATCCGGAGCTATCAAGGGTTGACCTTGGAAAACTTGTGAGATCCCTTCTGGTATATATGCTCCTGCAGCTTGCAATTGTTGTTCTGTCCTTGTATCTGAAGCAGTTACTTCTGCTCCATGACGCATAAACCATCGAGCAAGATCTTGTCCTTCAATTCCGAGTGAGTAGACAAGGACTTTTTTTCCTGAAAAATTTCTATTTTTGAACATATTTTTATCAGAATTCATTGTTACTCCGGAACCGCCAAGGCCAATGCAATTCCTACCATTGCTGCTGCAAGACCGATAACCCAAAAACGGGTAACTATACCGCTTTCTTCCCATCCCAATTCTTCAAAATGATGGTGTAGAGGTGCGCGTTTAAATAGACGTTTGCCGTTTGTTAATTTGTAATAGCTGATCTGAGCAAGGTTACTAACAGCTTCTGAGACAAACACTATCCCAATTAGAGGGAGCAGAAGCCAATGGCCTGTCATTAGAGCTAAAATTGCGAGGCTTGCACCAAGAGCAAGAGCGCCAGTTTCACCCATAAAGATTTTTGCTGGATAGGCGTTGTACCATAAAAAGCCAAGATTTGCTCCTGCGATGATGAAGGCAAATGTTGCAACAAAATCTTGTCCCTGGATAAAAGCAATAATTCCATAGGCTATGAATGCTAGAAGAGTTGTTCCACCTGCTAATGAATCAAGTCCATCGGTTACTGCTACAGCACTCGTTGTTGCAACAATTGTGATGACTGCTATTGCAATGTAGCTTGGTCCAAGTTCGTATTGTCCTAACCAAGGTACATTCAGTGATTGAACATGCAGTTCCTGAAAAAGAATCCAAGCTGCTACAAATGAAAATATAGTTAACAGGATCAGTTTAATACGCCAAGAAAGGCCCTTAGTAAGCCCGCCTCTTTGTAGAGTTCCCAAATCGTCCAAAAAACCGATAGCGCCTGTGGCACCTATCATCCCTAAGGGCAGCAGGATTGAACGGTGTGTTATCCAGTCTACTGCGATTGCGGTAACGACAAATGTAGGTACCCAAATGATAAAGCCGCCAAATGTAGGAGTGCCCTCTTTAGCTTTATGTGTTTCAGGTTGGTCACTACTAATGGCTTTCCCTGGAGCCTGTCTTTTTAGGTAAGACACTATGGGCCATCCAATGCCGGCTGCCACCAGAAATGTAATGCCTCCCGACATTAGTGCGTTTATCATATTTTAGCCTCAAGCTTCGGGATCAATGATTCTAATTCTTCTGAACGAGACCCCTTTAATAAAATGATATCTCCGGATGTTAGTTCCTTAAGAAGTGCTTGAAGCGCAGATTCTTTGTTGTTAAACCAATACACATCTTTGTGCCCAGTTTGTTTTGCTTCCTCGAAAATTAACTGACACCGTTCACCTACTAGGTATAAAAGATCGCATGATTTTGCCGATATTGGGCCTATACGTCTATGTTCAATATCTGATTGTGTTCCTAGTTCAGCCATTTCACCTAGGAAAGCTATCCTTCTTCCTTGAAGATCCTTTAGGAACCCCAGCGCTCCTGCAACGGATAGCGGGCTAGCGTTGTAAGTGTCATCGAGTAGAATTATGCCATTCTTTCCATATCGTATTTTCATTCGGCTTGATGCATCTGTTTCAGATATAGCTCTCGCTGCATATTCCAGCTCAGCTCCGAGGACGATCTGTACTCCGATTGCTGCGAGTGCATTGTGGACTAGGTGGATTCCCGGCATACGTAATCGAACATCTGTCTCTTGGCCTAGCCAATTAACTGAGAACCTACTGCCATCCAACCCGAGATTTTTTACGGGGCCGTGTTTCAACATAGCTTTTTTGTTAGATCCGAAGGTAATGACATTACAGGAGAGCTCTTTGATGACTGGTTCGATTCTTGGATCATCAATGTTCAGAATTGCGGTCGCTGCGATGTCCAAGCTTTTCACAAGAGAAAGTTTCTCTCGTGTAATTGCTTCCATAGACCCTAACTTTTCTAAGTGGGTTGTGCCTATGTTCAATACAACGCCGCACTGCGGTTCAGCAATTTGACAGAGAGTAGCTATTTCCCCGGGGCTGTCCATTCCCATCTCTAATACAGAAACTTCCATCTCTGATGTGAGACTAAGTAATGCCAACGGTAGTCCTTCTTTAGAATTAAAATTGCCTGGACTATGGTGTGTCTTGAATTGTTTTTGAAGTACTTCTGCAGTCAACTCTTTTGTTGTTGTTTTTCCTACAGTACCTGTGATGCCAATGACGAACGGGTCACATGCCTTCCTCCAAGATTGTGCGAGCTTAAGTAAAGCTTGTCGTGTGTCTTGAACAATAATGATTGTCTGATCTGGCCAGTTTCCTTCCGGGGCCTGTTCACAAATAATAGCTTTTGCACCAGCCTCTAGTGCTTCTTTGACGTAATCGTTTCCGTCCAAGTGTTCGCCTCTAAAAGCTGCAAATAGTTCACCACCTTTCACTTTTCGTGAATCTGCAACTCCACTTTTTATATCCCCTCGGTGGAATGAATGTATGCTGCCACCGGATTTTTTTAAAACGTCTGCTACGAATGTAGTTGTCAAGGATGTGTTCATTTGACGCCTACATATCTAGCAGTCGGTGGGACATTAAGTAGCGGCAAAGTTTTGTCTATTAAACGAGCTATTACAGGTCCTGCGGCTTCAGTACCTGTCAATTTATTTTTGTTCCGATCAATTTTCACAAGTATTACCACTCGAGGGTTTTCTAGAGGAGCAAAACTCATAAAAGATATGATTTGATCGTCGCTATAGCCTCCCATAGTAGGTATGTTTGCAGTCCCTGATTTGCCACCAGAACTATAGTGTCTGGGTCGTGCTGGATGCCAAGTGTATGTATTAACAACTTTGTTAAGCATCTCTTTAATTGAGGTACTTGTTTCTGGACTTATGACTTTTAAGCCCTGCTTTTCCTCAAATTCATACTGTTCCCCTGATTCTGATAATGAGCTCATAAGGATATGGGGCTGGACAAGGTATCCCCCGTTTATAGTGGCTGCAAAAGCTCGAATTAATTGTAATGGAGTGATGCTAATTGATTGACCGAATGATTGTGTTGCTAAGTCAACAGGACTCCAGTTTTTGTCGTCTGGGGTGGGAACAATCCCTTCTGCTTCTTTCGGCAAATCAATGCCTGTTGCAGTGTTAAATGAAAATCTTTCCAGATACTTATGAAAGTTTTCAGCTCCGATCTGTTCGACCATAAATACTGATCCGGTATTGATGCTGTGTTGGAGTACCTCTGTCATAGTTGTTAATCCGTAACTACGTGATTCCCAGTTTTGTATAGGTTCTCCATGAACGTAGGTTATTCCGGTATCGAAATATGTCGTCTCTGGTGTAATAACCTCAAGGTCTAAACCAATTGCTGCAGTAATCACCTTTAGAACGCTGCCAGGTTCATAGAGTTGTGTGATTGCTGAAAGCTCTGGTTCGGAGGCTAAGGCAAAAATCTCACCATTAAACGGATCCATAATTAGTATTGTTCCCCCAGTACCCTCATTCTCTTTTAAGGCTCTGGCTAGTTCTTTTTCAGCGATCGATTGAATGCGTCTATCTATAGTTAGTTTTATAGAGGAACCTGCAGCTGGTTCATCGATAATGTGTATTCCGAATGGAATAGGTGCCCCTCTGCTATCACGTTCGTAAACAAAGTTCCCAGGCTTACCGGCTAAAAGTGAGTCATATACTGCCTCTATTCCTGCCAGGCCTAGGTTGTCTGTTCCTATAAATCCAAGTATTTCTAATGCTAGTTTTCCGTTTGGATAACTCCTAGCTGTATTAGGAAGTAAAACTGCACCAAGAGGTGCTAGCTCCATAAGCTTCAATCCTGTTTTATAGGAAAGATCTCTTGCGACGACTTGGTCGACGAGCGAACTTTCATGTACGAGTAGCTGTAGCTTTTTGTCATCTAATCCTGTTTCATTGGCTATTGCTTTTGCTGCTTGTTTAGCTGTTTCGTTAACAGACCAAGCTCTCGTTGAAATATATAAATCCCATGTATCGATACTCAAGACAAGAGGCTGCCCATTTCTGTCGAATATTTTTCCACGAGGAGCCTCTAATATGTCGTTTCCTATAAGTGTGTTTTCTG
>CAYFHW010000080.1:0-6673 GCA_964343095.1 uncultured Anaerolineaceae bacterium
TATGTCATTATACAAAATAGCTTGAGTGCTCTGTATTGGCCTATTGTACATTTTTAGCCTTGGAGGTACTGCGTTGTCCACAGCTCAATCAGTTGGGATGGTTGATAATAATAAAGGTGTAATCCCTTATCTTGCTATTGAACCTGACGAATTTGCAATTGAAACTAAACGTTTTCGTTCTGGTGAAATTGATGATTCTGTCTTTACTCCTTGGCGCCTGAGACGAGGAGTATATGGACAACGACAACCCGATTCGCAAATGATGCGCATCAAATTCCCAGGGGGGTTGGGTACTGCTGATCAGCTTGATGCCTTAGCTGAAATTGTGGAACTTTACGCTCCTTTAGTTAAAGGCCACATTACAACGAGAGAGTGCATACAATTGCACCACATTTCACTAGAGAATTGTATAAAAATTATGCGTATGCTTGGCGAGGTAGGTCTTTCAACACGCGAGGCATGCGGTAATACAGTAAGAAATGTCATTGCAGACCCAATGGTTGGCCTTGATCCTGAACAGGCTTTTGATGTAATCCCTTATTTAGTTGCCTACGTGAGAAAGTTTGTTCGCCACCCTGTTGCTCAATCAATGCCTAGAAAATTTAAAACTGCATTTTCTTCAGGAGAGCATGACCCTGCAGTTGTCGGCATGCATGATCTCGGACTCCTAGCTCGTATTCAGGATTCTGATGGTTCACCTAAAAAGGGATTCAAAATGGTAATTGGGGGTGGTACTTCGATTCTTGCAAAAACTGCGGAAACTTTATACGAATTCGTCCCCGTGGAAAACTATCTTCGCGTCACAGAAGCTGTGCTGAGGGTCTTTGATGCAGCTGATTCACTTCGTCAAAACAAAATGATGGCACGGATAAAAGTATTGATCCATCGTCATGGAATTGAGTACCTAAGAAACTTAGTTGAAGAAGAATTAAAACAGCCTTGGGCACTTGAAGGTGACTATGATCCCGAGCCTTTGATGGCCACTGCACAGGAATCCCCACCAGATATTTCGAATAATGGTGGATTTCGTAACGAGGAGCCAGATTTTGTCCTATGGCGTGCTACCAATGTATCCAAGCAAATTCAAGAAGGCTATAACGTGGTTTTTGTAAAAGTGCCGAGGGGAGATCTATCTCCTGAGCAACTGCGTAACATTGCCCAGCTCAGTAGAGATTTCGGTTCTTCTACTGTTGCGCTAAGTGCAGAACAAAATATCGCTCTTAGATGGATACCTGACAATTCTTTACATGATGTTTGGAAAGGGCTTGAGTCCGTAGGGCTGAATGACTCTGAAATTTATAGTATCTCAGATATGACATCATGCCCTGGGACTGACACTTGTAAGTTAGGAATTACATCATCAATGGGCCTAAATAGAGCCATAACTTCTGCATTAGCTTCTTGGGATGATTTACTTGCAGATGCTCAAGTAAAAAGCCTACATATCAAAGCCTCAGGGTGCCCTAATGGATGTGGCAGGCACCATTTAGCAAATATCGGTTTCCAAGGAGCATCTATTAAAGGTGCAAATGGTAACCAAGTACCGGCTTTTGAGGTTTACTTAGGCGGGAATTATGACCGAGGAAATCTAATGTACGGAACAAGGGTTAAGGCAAAGGTTCCGTCAAAAAATATCCCCGATGCCCTTAGACGAGTATTAGATTTTTACATTAGCCAGCGAAATAAAGATGAGGAATTTAATAATTTTGTTTCCAGGACTGGCACTGATGCCTTTGAAGCTATTTTATCAGAATTCAAAGAGGTTGGTCCGCTTAGCAAGGATACTCTTGATTATTATATGGATTGGGGCAAGACAGTACTATATAAGTTGGAACGTGGTGAGGGAGAGTGCTCCGTCTAAATACTCGTTTACCCCTTCACTTGGTTGCCAGCCCACTGCCAACGTGTATTACTTCTAGAACGATTCTTCTACTTGCGCTTAGCATGGCTCTTGCGTTGAGCGCGTGTTCCTCTGAACGGGGCACGCAAATCGAAGCAAATGAGCGATATCCTTCCGCGCCTGATTTTCCTATCGTGTTCTATGAAACTGAAGGTCTGAATTCGCTTACCAAATTAAATTCATATGCCTTACTATCTCAAGTCATAAGGCTCGATGACAGGCCAGTGCTTTTGAACTTTTGGGCTGGTTTGTGTCCTCCTTGTAAAGCAGAAATGCCAGACTTTCAATCCCTCTGGGCTGACCACAATGAAAATTATTTAATCATTGGCATAGACATTGGCCCTTTTGTATTGTTAGGTACACGAGAAGAAGGAATGCAATTGATTTCCGATCTGAGGATCACTTATCCCGTAGGCACAACCTACAGTCCTGAAATAGTTCAAAATTATGAGCTTACGGGTATGCCAACTACTTTCATCATAGATAATGATGGATTGATTATTAAGCGCTATGCTGGGATGCTAACAAAAGAAAGAGCACTCGAATTACTCAATGAATCTGTCAATAAAGATTGAGGAGTTTTAATTAGTGAGCACAGTCGAAGCAAAATCAGGGGTCCTTGCTGTCGATGCTGACGGACATGTAGGGGAAAATGGTTCTGCCATTCTTGAATACATGGATTATCCCCACAAAGAATTCAGAACAGGGTTGGCTAACAATGGAGGCCTAACACCCTTGGATGGGCAAGATCGATATTTGGGTAGGCGCTTATATAGAGGCCCTGCAAATAAGCCTGAGCACTGGATTGAAGCGTTAGACAAAGGTCCTTTGGATTGGACTGTATTATATCCCTCAATAGGCCTATTCTCAGGATTCATTAAAGATCCTGATTATCAAGCTGCTTATTCTAAAGCATATAACACTTGGATTTCACAGGATTTCTGCGCTGGCTCTAATGGCAGGATAATGGGTGTAGCTTTACTTCCGACATATGACCCCGAAGAAGCTGAGAAGGAATTACGAAGAGGTGCGTCTAATGGACTTGTTGGAGGTATGTTCAGTGCGGATGGCTCCCATTTGCTGGGGGACAAAAAATTTGACTGTGTTTACAAAGCAGCAGAAGAATTAAATGTTTCAATTTCAATCCACGCGTCTGGTTCTAGTCTTGCACCGGGTGCTGAAATTTTCCCAAAATTCATACAAGCCCACACTGTAGCTCACCCTTACGGAATACTTCGTCAATTCACCAATATGATGTTCGAAGGTGTATTCCAAAAATTTCCTAGAACCCGATTTGGATTTCTAGAGGCCGGCTGCACATGGCTTCCTTGGTGGCTTGATAGGATGGATGAGGAGTTTCAACATCGAGGTGAAGTTGATGCTCCTCATCTGTCTTTTCCTCCCAGCAATTTTGTTCATCAAGGAGGAAATATCTTTTTTGCATGCGAAGCAGGAGAACGGCTTTTAGAGCCAGTAATGAATACGTTAGGTGATGACATCATTATGTATGCAAGCGATTACCCACACTGGGATGGAACTTACCCTGATTCGCTTAAACAGCTTTCTGATCGCCCACTTTTGTCAAAAGCTCAAAAGTATAGCGTCCTAAGGGGATCAGCAGAACGTTTTTATGGTCTTGTAGCACTTTAGTTGTACTTCACATAAATCAAATTTCAATTTATTGTACGTATCATGCGAAAACTTGGAGGGAAAAATGCCTGATTTTCTACCTTTAGTCGGTGCACCAAAGGATAAAGAGGAGGCCCAGATGGTTTGGCCTCTGCGCCATTCTTACTGGTGGGCTCCACGACGAGCATTAATGACGACAGGCTTTGGATTGTTGATTTTGGGAATATTAGGGTTTTTCTTTGATTGGGACTCAAATGAAAATGTTATATACATGGATCCAGCAAAATCGGTTATTTCGATTATAAGTGGTCTGATACTTTACTGGATTGGGGAGGTGTGGTCTGCTAGCTGGAAGCGCAAAGTAGTCGGGCTTCTCACAATCGTCTCTCTAGCTCTGGGCATTATTGGTTTCATCTTCGGATCTAACCAATCAGAAAACCTAGGCATTACTAATATTAATAGTCCTTTAGAATCTATTATCTGGTTATGTGTTGGAATATGGTCTGCAATTACGATTTTTTGGCCTAGGCGAATGTTTGATTATGAATGGGCTACTGGCACCTCTTCAGGCGTCAGGTCTTCGGGGTAGCTAGGGGTAGTTGGAATGAATAATAACGAAAGTAACAAAGTTTCCGGTACCACACTTAAACGCGAATATAAAGGTGGTGTTTTTGACTTAGTCCCTCGTCTGGGTTATAGGGAATATTGGCATCCAGGAATCATAGATAAAGATGTAGGCCGAAAACCCGTGTCTCTAAAGATTCTTGGAGAAGATATAGTTTTCTTCAGAAACTCAAGTGGTGAAGTTTCAGCTTTATCTGATTATTGTCCACATCGAGGTGCACGTTTGTCTGGTGGTTGGAGAAGAACCCCAGGTGGTGGACCGGCAGCGGGGAAATTAAACAATGAATTCAAAGGATTCATAACTTGCCCGTATCATGGCTTCACATTTGATGGAACAGGTCAGTGTGTAGCAGCATTAACCGACGGCCCAAATTCACGCTTACAGCCCGTTCTTAAAGCTCCCCATTATCCGACTAAGACACTTCGTGGAATAGTTTGGATATGGATGGGAACTACTGACCCTGTTCCATTAGAAGAAGATTTACCACCAGGGTTTGCCGACGAGGCATATTGGGTGAAAGCTTATGTGCGGCGTTGGGACTTAAATTGGACCTTGACCGTTGAAAACTCCCAAGATTCTCATGAGGCAAAAATACACAGAGCAAGTATTAGGAGATTTTGGAGTGGTGCTCTTTTCCGCAAAGGTCGAGGCAGCACTTGGGGCGGATGTAGAATTGTGGAAGAAGGTTCCAATTATATATATATGATCCCTCTAGAAGGCATGATAGGGCGCAAAGAGCAAAACTATTACCCTGTTTTAGGTAAAACATGGCCTCAGCATACTTGGTGGAAGCGATGGACAGGCCTACCTTGGCGTAAGAGGCCAAACTTTGCGAAATCGGGCATGCACCCAGATCAAGCTACTAAAAAAGTACGCCTGCATCCCGACAGAAAAGGAGGTGTTTATCGACTTCCTGCCATGGCATCTCCGTTTATACCTGGAGAACAAGAACATTTAAGATGGGCTGTGGCTATCGACGAAAATTCATGCAGAATGTGGACTTTCACAATCAGTCACGAGAGATACCACAAAGGAATATTTGGGTGGTCTTCCAAACTAGGCAAGCTTTGGTGGTCAAGTTTTTACAACTTTTGGTACCTTTACATTTTTGGCCAAGGCATCAATGAACTTGAAGATATGCCAGTACAGGGAATGGGTTCTTTGGATCCAGATAAACCGCAAACCTTGGGTCCCACCGATGCTGCCAACGCATTTTGGAGGCGCAGAATGCCCTTGAAATCCCGGGACTACGAGCGTGTATGGAGTAAATCTACAACTGACGTGAATTCCTTGGAAAAGGCTGAAGATATTCAGTTAGAGTCTCTAGAAGAACACACTATCAGCGCAGGTTAAATCAGGAGTCGTTATGCTTGGTCTCGGTCTGGCTTCATCACATGCCCCTGCACTTTTTCGCCCTGCAGAAATTTGGCCGCAAATATACGCTGCTATTCCTGAATACATGAAAGGCAGCCAACCGCATACTGCAATTGAAGAAACCCCCACAGTAATACAAAGTTACATAGACAGAATTAATGCAGGGTTTGCTGTTTTGCAAGAAAAGTTAGAGTCTTTTAAGCCCGATGCCTTGGTGATTTTAGGAGATGACCAAGGTGATATGTTTACTAAATCTATGATGCCTGCTATCTGTGTCTACACTGGTAGCGAACTTTGGGGAACGCTAGCAATACCTTATTTGGACGAAGATCCCAAAAGTATGATAATTAAATTAAAAGTACATGAAGAGATAGCAAATCATTTGCTTGAGGGGTTATTTAAGAAGGGATTTGACCCTGCGTATTCAGAAATACAACGACCATTAGGAAGACCAGAGCACGGAGCTTCCCACGCGATGATTCATCCAATGCCTAAGCTTATGCCCGCTCTTGATATACCCATAGTTCCTGTGTTTCTTAATGAATACTTCCCTCCAATGCCTACTGCAAAAAGATGTTGGCAGTTGGGTAAGGCAATCAGGTCAATATTAGATACATACCCAGGCAAGATTGCAATTTATGCATCCGGGGGTTTGTCTCATGATCCTACTGGCCCTAGGGCTGGGTGGGTGGACGAGCCATTAGATAGATGGTTTTTAGAGCGCATAGCTAATAATGAACATAAATCATTAAAATCTCTTTTTACTTTTGACTCTGCCGCGTTAAACGGGGGAACAGGTGAGCTTCGAGCGTGGATTTCTGTTGCATCTGCTATGGATTCACATGCTGAAATTGTAGACTATTTCGCCTCAAGCCATGCAAAAATAGGCTGTGGGTTCGCATACTGGAGCAGAGATGGAAAATAAACTAGTGGCCATGTTTTCCGAAGTTTTCTAAAAAGTAAACCGGACTTTCAGAAAATTTAATACGGCAAGAATTAGCACAAAAGTAATAAATAGTTCCCTGATGCAGATGGGATCCTCCTGAAGGTTGATCAGGGTTTACAGACATCCCACATACAGGATCGATCTCATTCTTTTCAGCTATTTCAAATATTCTATCGAATTGACTACTCATATCTACTCC
>CAYFHW010000081.1:0-6641 GCA_964343095.1 uncultured Anaerolineaceae bacterium
CACCCTAGACACAACGCCACCTTCCTCAATAAACATGTTCACTAAATCAGCCGATGACATAAAAGCCGACTCTTTCTCGTAAAGCCAATTAGTATCGAAGGAAAAAGGGCCCCTAGAAAATTCATCCTTATCATCACAAAAAGTTGCGGCCACTGGGGAAGTAGAATTAACTAATCCCTCCAAAGTTTTTTCGGTAATCAAAGGCATTATTCGGTCAATTACAACGATTCGTGCACAGCCGTACAACTGATTTCTAGCTGCTTCGAGCACATTGCGCAATCCTTCATTTTTTTGCACTTGCAATGTCTCAAAATATTCAGGCTTACTTTCCAAGACTCCTGAGGAAGCAACAATAACTCGCTCATAGCCAAGTTCATGTACCGTTTCAGCAATCCATACAGTTGCACTTGCACCAGCTAAAATTTGCTCGCAGTAACCCTCAGATGAAAAAATTAAAACCCCAATTTTTTGCTTGTGAGTTACATTCATAAAATTATACAGAACCGCCTAAAGGAGACCGTATTTCCGATTTTTGTACGGTGAGGGGTTCGTGAGGTTCAAGATCGCGCTCATTGCGGCTGGTTACGATCATGTATGCCTTTTTGAAAAACTGTCAAGGGCTAATCTATAAACCTAGCTATTAAGACTCGACACTGCACCACACTCACACGTAGCATCAGTATGTAATGGCAAATCAAAAAGTCCAACCACTTACTTCAGACGAAATCAGGAATTCCTTTTTGGATTTTTTTAAAGAAAAAAATCACGTGCAACTACCTGCATGGCCACTTATTCCTGTCGGTGACCCAACTACTCTCTTTACAACCGCAGGCATGCAACAATTTAAGCCTTACTTTACGGGCCTAGAAGTACCAGAGCACAAACGAGTAACAACAATTCAACCCTGCTTCCGAACACCCGATATCGAAGAGGTTGGTGACTTAAGCCATCTCACAGCATTTGAAATGATGGGTAACTTTAGTTTTGGTGATTATTTTAAATCTGAAATAATCACTTGGGCCTATGAACTTCTTACAAAGATCTATGAAATTCCTAAGCAAAACCTACATTTCAGCATCTTTTCCGAAGATGAAGAAGCTTACGATGCATGGCGTAACTTAGGCATAGCAGACGCCCAAATTCATCGATACGATCAAGATGAAAACTATTGGTTCAGTGGACCTACTGGACCATGTGGCCCTGATAGCGAAATTTTTTTTGACTTTACACCTGAAAAAGGACTAGAAAATACAGACCCAGCAAAACAAAACGATCGATTCCTAGAAATCTGGAATCTTGTCTTCATGCAAAATCTGCGCGATGAAAATGGATCATTCAGCGAACTTCCTCAAAAAAACATCGATACAGGTAGCGGGCTTGAAAGAATTGCAGCAGTTTTACAAGGGAAGAAAAGCGTTTTTGAAACAGATATTTTCCTACCCATACTAAAGGAAGCTTCAGAAATCCTAGGAAATGAACGCCTGTCAGGGACGGCATCAACCACTACAGACTACGCAATAAGGGCAATGTCTGAGCATTCACGTGCCGCAACACTCCTTACTGGGGACGGTGTGGTCCCAAGTAATGAAGGGCGTGGATACGTACTAAGACGAATTATCAGACGTGCCATTTACCTAGCACGTCGTGAAGGTTTAAATGAGGCATTCCTTCCGCGTTTGGCTAAGATCTCGATCAACAAACTTGCACCAACCTACCCACATTTAACCGAAAATTTAGAATTTATTATGCAGGCAATTGGAAGCGAAGAAGAACGATTTTCACGAACACTCTCGGCCGCAAGCCAACGCCTTGATCGACTGATCACTCGCGAACAAACGGCAGGAAGTTCTATCTTGTCAGGGGAAATTGCTTTTGAGTTATACGACACTTACGGACTTCCCTTAGAATTAACCTCGGAAATAGCGAAGGCTCAGGGAATCCAAGTCGACGCACTGGGATTTCAAACAGCACTTGAAGACCAACGTAAGCGAGCTCGTCAGGCAGCACACTTTTCAGATTCTGAAACACTTCCATCTCTAAGCTCTTTGACTCAGGAGCACAGTACATTTACTGGATACACTCATCTCGAAGAAGATACGGAAATAGCAACAATTCTAAAAAACGGAGAGAGCAGCGGACCGGTAACCGCTGGCGAAGACTGTGAAATAGTACTTTCTGCAACACCCTTTTATCCAGAGGGAGGTGGGCAAATAGGAGACAGAGGAATAATTAGCAGCCCTCAAGGTATTCTTGAAGTTACAGATACTCAACAAGCTGGTAATGCGATCGTACATCAAGCTCACGTTATCGAAGGAGAAATTTTATCCGGATCAAGTGTTGTTGCGACAGTAGACCAGACACATCGATTTGCAGCAGCCAGCAACCACACAGCTACTCATCTACTCCACTCTGCTTTACGCGATGTGTTGGGTAACCATGTGCGCCAACAAGGGTCTCTCGTTTCTGCAGAACGTTTCCGCTTTGATTTCACACACCTTGAAAAGATTCCTGAAGCAGCCCTAACTGAAGTCCAACAACTCGTTAACAGTAAAGTTCGAGAAAATTTGGCGGTTGAATGGCGAAATTCCTCATATCAAGAGGCTGTCAGCGAAGGTGCATTAGCCTTTTTTGGTGATAAATATGGTGCGGAAGTTCGGGTAGTAGAAATTGGACCTCCAGGAGAAAGCTTTAGTATGGAACTATGTGGCGGCACTCATGTTGATTTCACCGGACGCCTAGGTTTTGTCCAGATACTTCGTGAAACAGCTGTTGCCGCAGGATCGCGGCGACTAGAAGCCCTTTCTGGGTTTTCTGCAGAAAATTATTTTTCGGAGCAAATTAAAACTTTACAGAACGTTGCCAACGCGCTCTCAACTACCCCTGCAGAATCAGAAAAACGTATACATATCCTTTTGGAAGAACTCACCGACCTTCGTGAACAAACAAAAAGTTTTGAACGTGATAGAGCATCTACACAAACTGAAGAAATAAAAAAATCTGCAGAAAAAATTGGTGACACATTCATTATTAATGCCGTTGTAGAAGATACCGATCAAGCTGGATTGAAAGTGATTGCTGACCAACTACGCTCAGACCTGAAGCAATCGGTTATTTTGCTCGCTACTGTACTTAACGGCCGAGTCGCTTTCTTGTGTACTGTTTCTCATGAACTCATTGAACAAGGATTGAATGCTGGTGATATTGTTCGTTCTGTAGCAAAGATAGCAGGAGGGGGAGGGGGAGGTCGCCCTGAACTTGCTGAAGCCGGAGGAGGCGATGCTAGCCAACTAACTAATGCACTAAAACACGGCAAGGATCTTATAACTGAAACTCTAAATAAGTAGATATGTATCAACACCAAGCCACCTTTATCTTTACTTTAATATTCCCATGCTAGCTCAACCACTCATGGCGCTTGATTATGGTAGTCGACGTATTGGTGTTGCAGTCAGCGATGAATTAGCTCTTTTTGCTCATCCCCGTTCTGCATTAAAGGGAGAAGGCAAGAAATTGATTTCTCAAATTCAAGATCTGGTTAGTACTGAAAATATTTCCGAAGTTATTGTGGGATTACCACTCACCTTAGAGGGTGGTAATTCTGAACAAACTAATCTGACACGAAAATGGATTGAGAAACTACGTGAGAACCTAAATATTCCTGTCACAGAATGGGACGAACGACTCACATCTATACAAGCTGATAAAATTTTGAACGAAGCCGGACGCACACGAAAAAATCGCCGTTCAGGAGAACGCGATTCTGCTGCTGCAGCAATAATTCTCCAGACTGTTTTAGATTCCCGGAGAGTTGCAGGAAAATATTAAGATGGCCAATATAGCCTCATTTGCTTTACGTTATTCACGCCACAACTTTTTGGCAATCTTGAGCGTCTTCATATTTTTAGCAGGCACTGTTAGCTCAATCTTGCTAATCATTAACACTCCAAACACTTTGAAAGCTAGCCAATCCCACAACGCACATAATCTAAAAAAAGATGCGTCCGAAAGAATCTATATTGTCCCGCAGGGAAGTACTTCTCGGAAAATCGGTGAGGAGCTTGTCACATTTGGTTATGTTCGTTCCGGATTACAATTTGAATTGCTTATTGATCTAATGGGTATTGAAGGAATTCTTGCCGCTGCCCCGCATGAATTAGCTCGTAACATCTCTCCTTCTCAATTGGCCGCATTACTAACCGTCCAGCCCTCAATACCTGGTCTGGTCATAACTTTTCCGGAAGGATTACGCTTTGAAGAAATGGCCACAATAGTTGAGGATTCAGGGTTCGCGAAAGCTGATGATTTCCTGACTGCTATTGAAAACTCTAAGGTACCTGAGGAATTTAAAGCCTCATTCCCCGAAAATACCACACTTCAAGGCTATTTGTTCCCCGACACATATGAAATTGCCCTTGATGCAACGCCTGAAGACTTGGTTAAGTTGATGTTAGACACTTTAATCTTACGATTTTCAACGGATATCATCCTGACAGCAACAAAAAATAACCTTAACACCCATGAGGTTTTAACCTTGGCATCAATTATCGAGCGTGAAGCAGTCCTTCCAAGTGAACGGAAAATGATTTCAAGTGTTTTCCACAATCGTCTTCGTGATGGAACGACACTCGGAGCAGATCCAACAGTTCAATATGCTATCGCAGAAATTATCCCTGATAGCGTGGAAATATGGGGGTGGTGGAAACCTGGTTATGAAATCACTATCACTGACTTAGAGATCGATTCTCCTTATAACACACGGATTTATCCAGGATTACCACCAGGACCGATTTCAAACCCTGGGTTAGCTTCAATTATCGCAGCTGTTGAACCAGATAAAACAGATTATTATTTCTTTGTTCGGGATGTTTGCGCTGATGATAACTCACATCTTTTTGCAATTACCTTGGAAGAACATAGAACGAACCTTAGTAGGAATGAAAAATGTCAATAAATGGTCGCGTTGGGATAATCGGTTCTCCTGTAGCCCACTCGCTATCTCCAAAAATTCATAATGCTGCATTGCAATCATTAGGATTGGATATTAGTTATGAACTATGGGAGACAAGTGAGGAAAACCTCGGCGAGAGAGTAGAAATGCTTCGCGCATCCGGCATTTTGGGTGCAAATGTAACCGTGCCATTCAAACAAAAGGTTATCCCTCTCTTAGACAAAATTGAAGGCTTCGCAAGAGAAATAGGTGCAGTGAACACGATTGTCAAACGAAACGGGTTACTAATAGGGAAGAATACTGATGCAGAAGGTTTCGTTATTCCTCTAGAAAACGAATTAAATAAGTTGCAACTTGATTTCTCGCAAATTCGCACACTACTTATTGGTGCAGGCGGAGCATCTCGAGCAATCGCATTCGGTCTCGCAAAAGCAGGAAATCAGAATATAACCATTGTGAACCGCACATTAGAATCAGCAAAAGAACTTGCACATTCATTATCACTATTTAGTACTCAGATAAATGTAGATACGTACGCCACAATTTCTTCGCTCGAAGGATTTAACTGCATTATTAACGCTACTTCAATTGGTATGGCTGGAGGTCCTAATCCAAATGAGCAACCTTGTGATTTATCAGACATCAACTCATCACCACTCATCGTAGATATAGTCTATGCGCCAAAAGAAACTCTGTTCTTGAAATCGGCCCAAGAACTAAATTTCCCTAGACTGGACGGAATTCCAATGTTGATACAACAAGCTGCTCTCTCATTCGAGCTATGGACTGGGGAAAAGGCACCACTAAATACTATGCGTAGAGCTATCGAAGACTTGGTTTAACATGCTGATACTTGCATTTGCATTAGGACTTTTTCTTTTCCTCGGTTTTGGATGGCTAATTACAAAAGAAATGATCCAGCATCGCTCATGGAGAAACAAACTGGAAGGTGGTGATGATGAACTCGTAGCTGTTTTGATAAATCAAGCTCTTTTGACATGGCAAAAATCAAAAGCACCTAATAACTTTGCAAGTACAGCCTGGTCTTCGATACAACGTTCACAATTAGTTGCGGTCACAGAATCAAGCGCAAATATCTCTACCTCATGTGAACCTAGCTTTCGCACAGTGAAAGGACAACGGGAACAGGTCAGTAGCGCATTGGATGAAGCTATCCCAGTCGCAGCAAAACTTATTGACCAACTCCTTTTCGACGTCCCTAACTTACAACTTGAAAGAATACGTATAGACATCTTTACAACGTTTCCCAGTAAAGATGAATCTCTTGTACAACAACCAATCCTAACAACGACTGCTAGCCGCAGTGTTGCTAAGGATCTTAAGTGGGATACTATATCTGAGGTGGAAGTGTTGAATAAATTCACCACGCATTACGCCCAAAGTCCAGATGGTGCACCGATCCCCATTGTTCTTCCTGAAGTAGAAGGACGTATTATAGAACAGGGTGGATCTATTTAATTAATTCTGTAGGAGTCTGAGATGACTACACAACGGTTTCGTTTTTTTACAGCTGGAGAGAGCCATGGCCAAGGACTTACAGCAATAATCGAAGGCGTTCCCGCTGGTTTAAACTTAAGCGAATCTGACATCGCTACAGATCTTGCCCGTCGTCAGCATGGTCATGGTCGCGGCGGACGAATGAAAATTGAAAAAGACCAAGCAAAAATTACTG
>CAYFHW010000082.1:0-6616 GCA_964343095.1 uncultured Anaerolineaceae bacterium
AGCCACTTCGGTAGAGCTTCTTACATCTGTGATTACAGCTTCAACAGGGACATCATGTTCAGAAGTTATTGCTCGTCCTACTGTTGTAACATTTGGGTTGATATCGCAAATTGCGATCGTAGCCCCTTCAGCTGCAAGTACATTGGCACATCCTTTGCCAATCCCGCTTGCTGCGCCTGTGATTATTGCAACTTTGTCTTGTAAGCGTTTACTCATTGAGGCCACTTCTTTCTTTATGTAGTGGTACCGAGGGAGGGATTCGAACCCTCAAGCCCGTGAAGGCGACGGGTTTTAAGCCCGCTGCGTATGCCATTCCGCCACCTCGGCAAGATTCAGGAAATATTCATATGATTATGAACTGAAAAATCAAGACCGTCGACGTGTTCGTCGTTTGGGACGTTTCTTTGTGCGCTCGATTGCTTTTTTTCGTGCAGCTTCACGTTCTTCTGGAGGCCTTGCCTCCTTAATATTAGCGGGTTCAATACTATTAGTATTGTATGTGCAGTCAGGGTAATTCCAGCAAGCATAAAAAGTTCCTCGCCGACTGCTGCGTTCCACAAGCTGTCCGTTTTTGTCCTCTTCATCACATTCTGGGCAGGATATATCTACGGGTATACCGGTACGGAAATCACAATCTTTAGCGGCACGTCCATCGCATTCAAGATATTGGCCATATGGACCTGTTTTTATTATTGTACCTTTCGCACAACGGGGACATATGTAGTGCGAAGCTTCAGGTTCTTTGGGCGTAGCCGGTTCACCTTCCTCAGTTAAGGGACGTAAGGATTTGCACTCCGGGTAGTTAGAGCAGCCAAGGAATTCACCATGTCTGCTTCTCCTGACTATGTAGAGGCCATTCTCACATTCTTCGCATGGGATATCTGTGATTTTTTGCTGTTTAGGGGCATTTTCTTTTGCGCTATTGTAGTCATCAAAAAATGGCTCCCAAACGGAGCGAACAACATCGCTGTATTGATGCTCGCCATTTGCAATGCCATCAAGCCTTCCTTCAAGTTCGCTTGTAAAAGGAATTGCTACGTAGCGATTCATGTATTCAACAAGAAAGTCATTAACAATAAATCCGTTTTCAGTAGGGACTAATGACCTTGCTTGTCTGTCTGCATAGTCACGGTTCAAGACTGTTTGTATCGTTGCAGCATAGGTGCTTGGTCTTCCAATCCCTTCTTCTTCAAGTTTTTTTACCAGTGACGCATCAGTGTATCGCGGTGGAGGTTCCGTAAAATGTTGTTTTCCATCAACAGATGAGGCATTAAGCTGTTGTCCTTGTTTTAGATTAGGGAGCGGTACCTGTTGAGTGGCATCATCTTTCTCGTTCTCATCTTTCTCGTTCTCATCTTTCTCTCTTTCGTCTGTATCTCCTACTTTTGCGTCATAAATAGCGAGATATCCGGGGAAGGTTAGTTTGCTTGAGGAAACTCGAAAAGTGCCCTTAGATTCAGTACCATCTACGGCGTTAATATCAACCCGTATCGTCCCATATTGTGCTTCACTCATCTGACTGGCCAAGAATCTTTGCCAGATAAGTGTGTATATACGTAACTCGTTGGGGTTTAGGATTGAGGTTAACGATTCTGGAGCTATCAATGGATTAGTAGGCCTAATTGCTTCATGGGCTTCTTGCGCCCCTTTGGCTTTTCGTGAATATGTGCGTGGTTTAGTTGGGATAAAATCTTTTCCCCAAGTGGTGGTCACACTTTCTCGTGCTGTTTTACATGCTGCCGACGATACGTTGGTCGAATCTGTTCTCATATAGGTAATAAGGCCAACTTGGCCCTGACCTGGTATATCGACACCCTCGTATAGTGATTGCGCAACACGCATTGCATTAGCTGCATTCATACCATATCGATTGTTTGCAGCTTGTTGGAAGCTACTTGTAGTAAATGGCGGCGGTGGCTTTCTTTTACGATTGCCTTCGGTGACTGTGGATATTTCGAATTGTGAATTCTTGAAAATCTCGATTAATTCCTGAGCCTTGTCCTCATTTGGAATCGTATTTTTATCAAGACGTTTTTTTCCTGGCAAAGTATGTAATTTAGCTGTAAAGCTTTCCCCATTCTCTGTTGTGAATAATCCATGGATTGACCAGTATTCTTGTGCTTCAAAGTCTGTAATCTCACGTTCACGTTCAACGATTAGTCGTAAGGCAACGCTTTGTACCCTTCCTGCACTACCCGAACGTAAAATCTTTTCTTGGACCAACCATGACAGTGGATATCCGATTAAGCGATCGATCACACGACGGGTTTCCTGAGCCTCGACTAAATTACGGTTTATATCTCCAGGATTAGCAAAGGCTTCTTCTATAGCGGGTTGCGTAATTTCATGAAAAACGACACGTTTTGTTTTTTCTTGCGGGATTTCTGCAGCATCTACGATGTGCCATGAAATTGCTTCACCTTCTCGATCAGGATCTGTCGAGAGGAAGACGGTTTCAGCTTTTTGAGCAGCATCTTTAATTTCTGTAACTATTTCAATCTTGTCTTTATCAACTGTGTAATTGGGTTCGAAATTCCCTGACTTTACATCTACTCCATACCCAAAACTAACTAAATCACGTACATGGCCAACAGAAGCAATAACTGTATATTCTTCTCCTAAGAAATTACTAATCGTTCGCGCTTTCGCTGGGGATTCCACTATTACAAGATTTTTTGCTGCAGTAGATTTTTTTGCCATCAATTAAATGCTCCAACCTTTCTTGCCGCTATTGTCTTTCTCACGAATACCAGTATTTGGTTGTATTTGTCAAAAGTTTTATCCATTATTTGCGTTTTAGTCAAAGATTGGTCGTTTTGATCGTTGTTCGGCGCGTATTTTGGGATCAGCAGGGATATATCTGTTTAAGAAGTCAGTAGCAAAATCCTCGAAGTTGTTTTCAAGAATTGCTAATCTTGCTCGTTCCATCAAACGAATTAAAAATCGGATATTGTGTATTGAAGTAAGTCGATATCCTAAAAGTTCATTGTTTCGGAGCAAGTGATGTATATATGCGGTGGTAAATGTGGAACACGTGGAACAATCGCAGTTTTCAGAAAGTGGTGATTCATCATCCCTGTAACGGGCCGAGCCAATATTTACACGGCCTGCGTCTGTGAATATGCCTCCTGTTCTACCCAACCTAGTTGGAAGGACGCAATCAAACATATCAATTCCTAAAGCAATGCTAGTTATTAAGTCTTCGGGACTTCCAACTCCCATGAGATAACGGGGTCTATTGATTGGGAGTTCAGGTGTAATAACCTCGATGATTTCCTGCATCACATCTTTTGATTCACCGACGGAAAGGCCGCCAATGGCAATTCCCGGCGCATTTAGTGTTGCTACTTCTCGTGCCATTGCAGCACGAAGTTTAGGATTAAAGCCCCCCTGAATAATGGGAAAAACTGGGCTGTCACCTGCAGTTTTCCTTGAGCGTTCATACCATCGAAGGGTACGTTTAGCAGCCTCAGAAATTTTATTTTCAGACGCATCCAACTTGACGAGCTCGTCAAGTTGCATAGCAATATCAACTCCAAGGGCTGTCTGAATTTTTATTGCGAGTTCTGGTGTGTAGTGATGTTCACTGCCGTCGTGGTGTGAACGAAATTTGACTCCTTCCTCGCTCACATTAACGAGTTTGCTAAGACTGAAGACCTGAAACCCCCCGCTATCAGACAGTATCGGACCTGGCCAGCTCATAAATTTATGAATTCCACCTAAATCCTCAATTAAATTATGTGTAGGACGTAAATATAGGTGATACGCATTAACTAAGATAATGCGTGCTCCTGTTGCCAAAACATCTTCGGGAGATAGCGCTTTAACGGAAGCTAATGTTCCGACTGGCATGAAGGCTGGGGTTGTAATTGTTCCGTGATTTGTAATTAATTTTCCAGCACGTGGCCCTTTTGGGTTGTTCGTATTTTTTTCACAGGTAAACGAAATGTTCATCCAAGTAGTGTTTCTGCAGCACTACGAAATGTAGCCTCTGAGACATCACGGCTGACAATTGCATCCCCGATTTCATTTAAAAGGATCCAAGAAAGAGTACCTTGATACATTTTTTTATCACTTTGCATAGTTTTCAATACATCATCTAGGAGTACATCAGGTGCTTCTGATGGTAGTCCACAGGATGTTATTAGATTTTGTTGACGTTCTAGCTCCTCCTTACTGAGTAGACCAAGTTGGCATGATATTTTCCCCGCAATATGCATCCCAACTGCTACCGCTTCACCGTGTCGATAGGTTTGATATCCGGTGCAAGCCTCAATGGCATGGCCAACTGTATGTCCATAATTGAGGAGCATTCTTTTTGATGATTCGCGTTCGTCTGCAGAAACAATTGCTGCCTTGATAGAACTACTCCTCGCGATGAATTCAGGTTTGATCAGTGATCTTAAATTCGAAGAAGCTTTTTCTAACAGGCCTACTAGGTCTTTATCGAGAATTAAACCATGTTTGATCAGTTCAGCAAGCCCATCTCGAATTTGGCGGATTGGCAGTGTTGATAATAATTGCGGATCAGTAACAACCGCAGTTGGCTGCGCAAAGGCACCAATTAGATTCTTTCCGAGTTGGTGGTCAATGCCCGTTTTTCCGCCTATTGCAGCATCTACCATTCCTAAGAGAGTGGTTGGGACATGTAGGAATGGAATTCCACGGAGAATGGTAGATGCAACGTAGCCGCCGAGATCCGTTACTACACCTCCTCCGAGACAGATGACGAAGTCGGAACGTTCAACGTGATTTTCCAGTAACCAATTGTATAAACGCTCAACAGTCTCAAGGTTTTTCTGGTCCTCCCCAGCATTAATTGCATAAAGTTGGGTTGTATATCCAGCCTGGGACAAAATTGATACGAGTCGTTCGCCGAAGATTTTATTAATTTGTGTATCAGTAATAATAAATGCGTGGTTGCCAACAT
The DNA here is from genome assembly GCA_964343095.1 of uncultured Anaerolineaceae bacterium. GTDB lineage: Bacteria > Chloroflexota > Dehalococcoidia > Tepidiformales > Tepidiformaceae > JAKUNN01. Next base: position 4,931 of record CAYFHW010000082.1, read on the forward strand.
CTAAAGTCCTACAAATCTCTCCAACATTCTCCATGGCCTGATCGTGGACAAAAATGTCGTAGTTACCAGAGGCGGTTTTCACTGAAGCTACGGATTCAAAATTCATGACAGCACTCTATGTAACTCGGTATTAATTTTTTCACATACTTGTTCTGGTGTCAGTTTGTCTACCTGAATCCGTAGATCGCTTTCCGAGTAAAAACCTACTCTTTTTATGTACAATGATTCTAGCCTTGATTTGGGATCAAAACCTAATAAAGGCCGTGGTTCTTCGATCAGGCTTGTACTAAGGCGGTTTGCAGCCTCCGTGGGAGTTATATCAAGCCAAATTACCTTCCCTGTTTTCAAAATCTCTTGATTAGCTAAGAAAGTTGGTGCGCCACCGCCACATGCAATTACCACATTGTCTTCTTCTGCAGCCTTACGCATTGCAATATTTTCATGTTTGCGAAATGCTAGTTCACCTACATCCTCAAAGATTTCAGCAATTGACTGCCCTGATGTTTTTTCAATTAAGGAGTCTGTATCGCAAAACGTGAGGTGCAGTATTGATGCTAATAATGGGCCTACCGTAGATTTACCACTACCGGAAAGACCTATAAGAAAAATGCGGTTTTCGCTAAATGTTCCGCTCATGATAAGCCTATTCAAGCTTTACGTGGTTTAAGAGATTTTTGTGAATTTTTGAAGTTATTTCCAATCTCTTCGATTGTGTCGCCTCCAAATTTTTCAATCCATGCATCGGCTAGGATAATAGCTACCATTGCCTCTGCAACGATCCCTGCTGCCGGAACAACACATACGTCGCTACGTTCATAATGTGCAAGTACTTCCTTCCCAGTTTCCAAATCAACCGAAGGTAGAGGGGTAGCTAATGTTGGGATTGGCTTAACTGCGGCACGCACTATAATTTCTTCACCTGTACTAATGCCACCTTCAATGCCTCCATGTCTATTCGTTTCATGGGGCCACAGGCGTTCATCCCATGTCTCAATCGCTTGAATTACATCATGAGTTTCTGATCCTCTTTTAGTAGTTGCGCCAAAGCCAAGCCCGAAGCCAACGCCTTTAAATGCGTTAATGCTGCAAATAGCTTGTGCAATGCGACCGTCTAGTCTCCGATCCCACTGAACATATGATCCCAAGCCAATTGGAACGTTGGATACTCGAACTTCTACCTCTCCACCAAGGGTGTCACCATCTTTTTTGGCTGCATCAATCGCATCAACCATTTGTTGGCTTGCCTCTTTGTCTGCACAACGAACTGGGTCGCTTTGTAAAGCGTTCCAATCAACATCATTGACGGATTTTGGAATTTTTGCGTGTATATTGCCAAGGCTAATGGTGTGACTTTGAAATGAAACTCCAAATTCATCAAGAAGTCGTTTGGCGATTCCTGCGACTGCAACCCTAGCAGCTGTTTCGCGAGCACTAGCCCGTTCTAGGACATTACGTACATCATCGAATCTATACTTAAGCGATCCAGGTAGATCTGCGTGGCCTGGTCTAACTCTAGTAACCCTTTCAATTTCCTCTTCGACAGGTGTGATTGACATGCGATCGGTCCAATTTTCCCAATCTCGATTCATTATCCAGAGAGAAATCGGAGAACCTAAAGTTTTACCGTGACGGACTCCGGCAGTAATTTTTGCTTGGTCTTTTTCAATTTTCATTCGTCCGCCGCGA
>CAYFHW010000083.1:0-6537 GCA_964343095.1 uncultured Anaerolineaceae bacterium
TTAGTGGTAGTAGTTTTCTGATCTTTCTTTCACCATCTTCAAGGTTGATTGAGTTTACGATTGCTTTTCCGCCATAAAGTGCCAGACCCGTTTCAATAACCGGGAGTTCTGTTGAATCGAGAATGAGCGGTAATGTTGATTGTGTCCGAATTTCACTCATAAATTTTTCCATATCACTAGGACCATCACGGCCAACATAATCCACCATGAGGTCCAATACGTGGGCACCTTCTCCTGCCTGTTCACTTGCCATTTCAATGCCTCTGTCAACATCCGCCGACAATAAGGATTCCTTGAAGGCTTTTGAACCTGTCGCGTTTAATCTTTCTCCGATAACAAGGAATGAAGTGTCCTGCTTAATTGGCACGCTCGTATAAAGTGATGCACAAGCAGGTTCATATTCGGACTCACGTGCATTAGGTTTTTTATTACCGATTTCAGTGATAAGGGCTTTAAAATGCTCCGGCGTTGTGCCACAGCATCCTGCTGCGATTGAAGTCCCGAATTCATTTACGAAGATGTTGTGATAGCGAGTAAAATCTTTGGGTGTTAAGGGGTACCATGTTTCCCCATTCCTAATTTCAGGAAGCCCGGCATTTGGTCCAACAAATATTGGACGCCTTGAACGTTGGGCAAGATACCTTACATGTTCAACCATTTGCTCAGGGCCAGTTGCGCAGTTCAATCCTATGATGTCCACAACGTCCATTGCTTCAAGGACTGTTAAGGCGCATCCAATATCTGAACCAAGAAGCATTGTCCCTGTTGTTTCAATGGTTACGCTTGCAATAACTGGTAGACGTGTATTTGTCTCTTTGAACACATCCTCGATTGCTCCTAATGCGGCTTTGGTTTGTAAAAGGTCTTGGCAAGTTTCAACTTTGAGAACATCGATGCCACCCGTAATCAAACCTCGTGCTTGTAACCGATAGCTTTCGACCAGTGTGTTGTAATCAACATGGGATAAAGAAGGTAATTTTGTCCCTGGGCCCATTGTTCCAAATGAATATCTGGGGTGTGTGTCAGTGGAAAATTCATCACGGATTTCACCTAGTTGTTTGGCCGCTAGGTGGTTTATTTCCTCGACCCTTTCCTCGATTCCGTACTCAGCAAAAACGATTTTATTTGCTCCAAATGTTGCAGAATCTACTGCATCACAGCCCGCGGCGTAGAATTCACGTTGGATATTCATTACTAACTCTGGCTTGGAAATGGTCAAAAATTCATTGCAACCATCAAGGCCACCATAATCATCCGGAGTTAATTGATGGTTTAAGATCGAAGAGCCGATAGGACCAGCTGCAAAAAGTACTTTTTCGTCAAGCCTATTAAGGAAAATATCGTTGCGTCTTTGATAAGCGAAGATCTTTCTCCTATGTGTGATTTAGACACTTGTATTTTCCTGATTATCTCACTTCATTTTTACAAGCACATCTTTTGAAATAATAACAATATGTTCAGAACGAAGTGTTCCATGTAATAGTTTTCTTAACTTTGATGTGTAATAGCCGAAGTTAAAAAATATTAATGCTTAGAAGATGATGCTATTTCGTATTGTTGATAAAACTAGTAGACTTTTTTTATAGGATGGTAATCATTACGAGATATGCGAGTTTCAACGCGTGGGGATTATGGGATTAGAGCTCTTATCGAGCTTGCTGCTAATTATGGGCAAGGTCCAATCCAAGCTTCAGAAATTGCGTTGCGTCGCCATATACCTGAACGGTATCTGGATCAATTGATGACGACCTTGCGTAAAGCAGGTTTTGTACGCTCTGTTCGTGGTCCTTCTGGAGGACATGAGTTAGCTCGGGATCCGGGGGAAATTTCTGTTTTAGAAGTTATAACCGCATTGGAAGGCTCTGTTTCACCCGTGTCTTGGTTAGATGACCCAGCAGAAAAAACCGATCATCCACATCAATGTGGGCAACGGGAAATTTGGGAACGTTTGCGTGATGTAACTATCACTGTGCTAGGTGATTACTCTATTGCTGATATGGAATCGCGTGAGCCCCATGCAACTGCGGGGTCTTATAGGATATGACCGCTTCTGTACGTTCTAATTCTGTTGAAACTATTCTTCAACTTATTGGAGAGACCCCACTTGTACGTCTGAATCGTGTTATTCATGACGATGCCGCAGCAGTTTATGGGAAATTAGAGGTCTTGAATCCCGGCGGTTCAGTGAAAGATCGTATTGCGTTATCCATGGTAGAAAATGCTGAAAAAGAAGGACGGTTAAATCCTGGAGATACAATGGTCGAGCCCACTTCGGGAAATACGGGAGTGGGTCTTGCTGTCGTCGCTGCTGTTAAAGGTTACAAGCTCATACTTACGATGCCAGATGACATGTCAGTTGAGCGCCGGCGACTTTTTGAACGTTTTGGTGTTGAACTTCACCTTACTCCAGCGATTGAGGGTATGACAGGTGCAGTTTATGCCGCTGAACAAATTGCTGAAAATAATCCGCATTTTTTTATGCCCAGACAATTTGAAAACAGTGCAAATCCTGAAATTCATCGGCGGACAACGGCTCTTGAAATTCTTGATGGAATGGATAGGAATATTGATGCTTTTGTTACTGGTGTCGGAACTGGCGGAACAATTACCGGAGTAGGTCAAGTATTGCGTGAAACTTTAGGTAACGATGTGTTGATTGTTGCAGTGGAGCCTGCACGTTCCCCAGTTCTTAGCGGTGGTCGGCCAGGCTTAAGTGGTATACAGGGTATCGGAGCATCTTTTGTGCCAAGTGTGCTCGATACGGAAATTTATGATGAAATTCTGCGTATAGAAGATAAGGATGCGTATGATATGACAAATCGATTGGCCCGAGAAGAGGGATTACTTGTAGGTATCTCTTCAGGTGCGAATGTTTTTGCAGCCAATCAAATTGCTCAAAAGATTGGTCCAGGTAAGCGAGTAGTAACATTACTTTGTGATACTGGAGAGCGTTATTTAAGCGTTGACTTTTGATGCGTTGTAAATTATTTCAAATGGAGGCTTTGTGACAGTCGAGATTTATATTCCTACACCTTTTCGTCATTTGGTGGGCAATCGTGTTCGTGTGCTTTCGAGTGGTACAAATATCGATGAGATTCTTACTGATTTAGAGGTACAATTTCCGGGTTTTACGGATCAGGTTTGTGATAATTCTGGTGAGATTGCATCACATATTGGTGTCTATGTTAACCAAGTTGAAATTGATAGCCTTGCTGGCGAGAATACTTTATTTAAAAACGGTGATGAAATTGCGTTTATACCGGCTCTGGCTGGTGGCTCCCAGTCTGTTCTCACTCCTGAAATGGTTGAACGTTATAGTCGTCATTTAATTATGCCTCAGGTAGGTTCTGTAGGGCAGAGAAAGATTATTGAATCGAAAGTTTTGATAGTTGGCGCGGGTGGGCTCGGTTCGCCAGTTGCTTTGTATTTAGCTTTGGCAGGCATCGGTCAAATAGGGTTAATTGATTTTGACATCGTTGATCGTTCTAATTTGCAACGCCAAATTCTTCATCAGAATGATGATATTGGTCGTCCAAAAGTAGAATCTGCGCGTGAAACTTTGCTTTCACATAATCCCAATATCGATGTGACCCTTCATGAGGCACCTTTAACGTCTGATAATGCATTTGAGGTAATGGAGCCTTATGACATCATCGTCAATGGTGCAGATAATTTTGCTACCAGATATCTTGTAAATGATGCAGCTTATCTTCTCCATAAACCCTTGGTCGATGGTTCGATTTTGATGTTTGATGGACAGGTAACAACTTACATACCAGGGAAGTCTTGCTACCGATGTCTTTACCCAGCACCACCTCCCCCCGGTCTGGTTCCATCCTGTGCGGAGGCCGGAGTTCTCGGCGCAATGTGTGCGACAATTGGGAGTATTCAAGCAACTGAAGTATTAAAGCTTGTTTTGGAGCAAGGTGAACCACTTATAAATCGTCTTCTTTTGTATGATGCTCTCTCATTAGAATTTAGAACTGTCAAAATTAGACGTGACCCAAATTGTCCCCTTTGTGGTGATAGTCCTACCATTCATGAGTTGATCGATTACGAACAGTTCTGTGGTTCCCCATTTCCACATCCAGAAGATCAATAGAGGGTGAGTGTAAAAGTGCAATCTAATCCGAATATAACAGTGCGTTTTACTGCTGTTTTGCAAAAACATGTTAATGGCAATAAGGAGATTGAAGTACAAGGTAATAACATTGGTGAATTGTTGGATGCTCTTGAAGAACAATTTCCTGGATTTTTACGTCAATTAATGGACGATGAAGGGGAACTGCATCAGTTTGTAAATATTTATTTAAATGATGAAGATATCCGATATATCGGTGGGATTGATACTGCTGTTAAAGATGGGGATACGATTGATATCCTTCCAGCTCTTGCTGGAGGAGGCTGATATAGGTGGCGATTCTTCGCTCAATTCTTGACCTAATAGGCTGTACACCAATAGTGGAGTTGAGTTCTTTTTCTCCACGAGCTGGAGTGCATATTTACGCGAAACTTGAGGGTCAAAATCCTACGGGTTCTGTAAAAGATCGCATTGCAAAAGCGATGATTGAAGATGCAGAAAAAAATGGCGATCTAAAGCCTGGGGATACGATTCTTGAGCCAACTTCCGGGAATACTGGTATTGGTCTTGCGTTGATTAGCAGAATAAAAGGTTACAAAATTGTTTGTGTAATGCCAGAAAATGTAAGTGAAGAGCGTTCAACTTTGTTACGTTCATTAGGCGCAGAAATCATTTATTCCGATGGTGAATATGGTTCCAATGGTGCGATAGCGCGTGCGAAGGAAATTGTCGCTTCTAATCCAGGTCAATATTTCTTCCCATATCAGTATGGTAATGAAGCGAACCCACGTGCACATTATGAAGGAACTGGTCCTGAAATTTTGCATGATTTACCCCAAACAACCGTCTTTGTCGCAGGTTTAGGCACAGGGGGTACACTCACGGGAACAGGTAGATATTTGAAAGAGAAGAATCCTGATATTCACGTTATTGCTGTTGCACCGCACCCTGGTGAGAATGTCCAAGGGTTACGTGCGTTAGAGGATGGGTTTATTCCAGAAATTTTTGATGCTTCAGTGTTAGACGGCAAAATAACAGTTGATAGTTTGACCAGTTTTGCTGTCACTAAACAGCTTGCTGACCAGGAAGGTGTTTTCGCAGGGGTTAGTAGCGGTTCGGTTATTCACGCTGGATTGAAAGCTGCTGACCGTCTAGAGGGGGAGCAACATATTGTATGTTTACTAGCCGATGGCGGATGGAAATATCTTTCATCTGGTTTATGGACACAAACATGGGAGTCTTCGGACGAAGTAGATTCTCAAGTTTGGTGGTAATTAAGGTTCTATTGTGAGCCCGCGCTTCGTAGTTGCAGTTCTTATTGGCGGCTTTGTTGCTATAGCTTGTCGGTGGTCTGGACGTGGTGGAACGGCCTTGCCTGGACTTGTTGCAGAACGTATTTATCCAAATTTTGTTGAAATATTAACGAATATCTTTGTTTCCGAAGCGATTCTTATTACTGGTACAAATGGTAAAACAACAACAGCACGAATTCTCTCATCAATATTTGAGGAATCTGGCAGTTTTGTAGTTCATAACAGGGAAGGTTCGAATCTAATGCGCGGCATAGGTTCGGCCTTACTGTCTTCGATACCCAAACTTTTGGGAGTAAATCAGATTAGCAATGGCCTTCACTTGAAGCCATATAAAGCAATTGCCTTAATGGAAGTAGATGAAGCAGTCCTTCCGTATGCAGTCAATGCTTTAAAGCCAAAAACGATAGTTTTTACGAATCTGTTCCGAGATCAACTCGATCGCTATGGAGAAATTGAACACATTACCAATTTATGGCGTCAGGCAATTAACGAACTTCGTTCAGATACTATTTTGGTTCTTAATGCAGACGATCCCTCCATTGCCGAATTGTCTGTTTCTCATCCTGGTCCTGTGCATTGGTATGGTATAGAAGATCCTTTGATTGCAAACTCACATGATGCTCCTGTCGATGCACGCTGGTGTAGTAATTGTGAAAATCCATTTTTGTATGAGCTGACCATATCTTCCCATTTAGGTTGGTGGCGCTGTGAAGGTTGTAACAGAGTCCGTTCACAACCCGATACATGCGCTGTAGATATACAAATTGGTCCTGAGCAAGCACATTTTTTTGTACCGGAACAAGGTCCTGTTGATTTGCCATTCAGTGGTACCTATAACGTTTTTAATGCTCTTGCTGCTGTATCTGCTGCGAGAACTTTTGCGCTATCTTCTGAAATTATCCAAGTAGGAATTGGCAAGGTTAAATCTGCTTTTGGTCGTCAGGAACTTATTAATTACCAAGGACGGATATTACATATTTTTCTTACCAAAAATCCAGCAGGTGCGAATGAAGTGCTGAATTTTATTGCTAGTACGACGGAATCCCCGTCGATAGCGATCATCTTGAATGATGGAATTGCAGATGGAAGAGATGTTTCCTGGATTTGGGACGTTGACTATGAAAGGTTAAGTGGAATAGTTCA
>CAYFHW010000084.1:0-6517 GCA_964343095.1 uncultured Anaerolineaceae bacterium
CACCGATATCCCTCCAAACAATTGATACACACTCCGCAAGACGCTATAGGCTCAATTGCAACCCCTGACCCCACCTCCAAAGATACCCCTTCACCGACTAAGTCAACTACACCTGCAACTTCATGTCCTGGAACTCCACCCGGAGGTCCACCACTAGAATATGTGTGTAAATCACTACCACAAATCCCAACCCCCGCAACACGGATCCGCAACCATCCAGAAAGCGGAACTAACTCCTGTCGTTCTTCAAGAAAAATCTCTCGTGTTTTGCCACTCCATACGGCAGTATTTTTCATAACTTGCCTACCTCCAACACTACTAGGAATACTTTACGAAAAGAGAATAAGAAATCAAGCAGTCTTCTTGCTTTTACAGAACCTTAATCACTCGGAATAACCTGTAAAAGTGAAACTTCAGCATTTTTTAAATCATCAGGAGTATCAATGTCGTACCAAAAACAGCCGGTTACATCTACGCTGTACAAAAGTTGTTTAACGCATAATTCTTCGATTACTCGACTCAAACTACAATTTTCAGGAGCACTTTCGAGAGCTTTCCAAATTGCAGAGGTACAGTAAAAAGCACCTGTATCAAGAATTTTTGATTCTTTAAGATCTTTTCCTATTTGTGAAACTAAGTTGTCAGAATCGAGAATAAGTTTCGTTGCTTCTTGAACATAATCTTCTGGTCGACTGCTTGCATCAGCAGCAATGAAAGATACTTCCTTACTCGAAGATAATAAAGCGGCCTTAGACTGCAAAAGTTTTAGTAATTCAACTGAAAAAACATGATCACTCATAAGCAAGAGGAAAGGGTCATCCGTACAAAAAGATTGTGCAGCAGCTAAAGAATAAGAAAGTCCTTCGTGAAAACGAGGATTTGAAACAAAGCTTACTTTACCCGTATACCAACTCTTTACGGCAGCACGAACCTCTTCTCCTCGATACCCAGTAACAACTAAAACCTCCTCAACATCTGCTTTCTCAAGAGCCTCTAAGGTATAGGCAATCAGAGGTTTATCTAAAAGCTGTACAAGGGGTTTCGGTCGACCATCAAATTCATTGTTAAATCGCGTACCAAGACCTGCAGCTAATATCACAGCTTTCATTAGTCATACCCGCAATCTATTTCTTAGGATCGTAACGATAATAAGCTAGCTTTGAATTACTAGAAAGAACAATAAGTTAGGCATACCTAATTTATTAGGTATGCCTAGTCTCATATTTTATTGACGACTTAGCTAATCTTTACTATGGTGGATGCCTGTGGTTGAGCAAAAAACAGTGCTAGAACAAGCAGGTAATACACCTGTAAAAGACCCTCTCCTCAAATTCGAGGGGGGTGAACTCACAATTGAAAACCTAAGCTTTGCATATACAGAAGCTCAGGTACTTAGCGATATCTCACTGACGGTAGAAGCAGGTAAATCAATTGCCTTACTCGGACCTAGTGGATCTGGGAAAACTACGCTTCTTCGTTTGATTGCAGGTTTAGAACAAGCAAAAGAGGGACGTATCTCATTGGATAACTACACCCTCTCAGATCAGAATAAATCGATTCCAACCGAGCAGCGCAATATAGGGATGGTTTTTCAAGAAGGCGCCTTGTTTCCTCATATGGATGTGGAAACGAATGTTGCTTTTGGGCTTAAAAAGACTCCAGATCGAGAAACGCATATCAAAAAAATCCTAGAGTTAGTGGGGTTGCCAGGTTACGGCAAGAGATATCCTGAAACACTATCAGGTGGTGAACGCCAACGTGTTGCTCTTGCCAGAGCATTAGCTCCTAAACCTTCGGTCCTACTCTTAGATGAACCTTTTGCAAGTATTGACCCTAAACTACGAACTCAACTGCGCTCTGATGTATCAGAACTGCTTTCTGAACTCAAAATCACTAGCATATTTGTAACTCATGATCTTGAAACAGCATTTGTTGTTGGCAACAAAATAGCAGTGATGAATGAGGCTAAGATACTACAGTTCGGGACAGCTGATGAAATCTATAAGCACCCCACAACACAGTGGGTAGCAGAATTTGTCGGTGAAGCGAACTTTTTCGAGGGGGAAGCAACAGGTACCGAGGTCGAAACGATTCTTGGAAGACTTCCCCTGGCTAAACCATCAAGTGGCGTATTAAGTGTTCTAGTCCGCCCAGAACACTTATCCCTTGCAGATGGAAAAGACTGGAAAATTGAAAAAATTGAATTCTATGGCCATGACACGAAGTACTTAATAAGTAAGGAAAATCATGCTTTAATTTCTGTCCGTACACCAATGCTGGGTACCCGGAGAACCGGTGATTTTGTTGATTTAAAATACACTGGTCCCCCGACACAAACCTATTCGTAAGACTAAATTAAAAGAACTTCTTCATGAATCAATTTAAAAAAACACCAATTTGGTTATGGATTAGTTCATTTTTTATAACTGCCTGCTTCGCAACTCCAATCGTTTATATAGTTGTGCGAAACATCAGCGAGGGCAGTAACGCTGTAGAAACCCTATTCTCATCTCATACGCTCAGCCCACTGCTGAACACACTATATCTTGCAATATCAGTGACTTTTGCCACAGCAATTCTGGGAACACTTTTAGCATGGATCATAGTGCGAACTGACCTACCTTATGCTCGATTTTGGCGTGTTGCTGTGGCACTACCGTTAGTACTACCATCCTTTTTAGCTGGCATAGCATTATTAGATGCATTTAGACCAGGTGGCATAGTTCCAGAAATACTAGAACCTTTAGGCTTGGGGATGCCGCCGGTGATCGATGGATTCTGGGGCTCCTTTACAGCTTTAACCCTAGTCACTTACCCATATGTCTTTCTACCAGTTTCTGCAAGACTATCATCACTTTCAACTGAACAAGATGAGGCAGCACGCGTTCTTGGCAAAGGAAGCTGGTCAATTTTCCCTCGTATTATCTGGCCTCAAATAGCAAGTTCTACACAAGCAGGTGCACTTTTAGTCCTCCTTTATGTAGTGAGTGATTTTGGCTTAGTACGGGTTATGGACTACATTACTTTATCAACACGTATTTTCACTAATCGGCTTTTTGACGGACCTCTATCTTTTTCACTAGGTCTCATTCTTGCAATTCTTGCGCTTGTTATTGCAGCCCTAGAAAGCCGGGCAGGGGGAAAATCAAAACAGCACCTTGAATCAGGAAAAAAAATACCTCGAAAAATTGCTTTGAGATGGTGGCGTGTACCTGCACTGCTAACAGTTATCACCCCTCTCTTATTTGGGTTGGGCGCTCCGATATTTGTATTTTGTTGGTGGACTTTTAACACAACCACCAATAACTGGAGCGAGCGCCTCGGTGATCTTGGAACACCGTTATTAAACACATTTTGGATAAGTATAGTGGTAGCAATTCTCACAGTTGCTTTAATGCTACCTATAGCATATTTAAGTACACGCTATAGGAGTCGAGGAACAAACTACATCCAAACAATAGTGGCAAGTAGCTTTGCGATTCCAGGCCTTTTGATTGCACTCTCCACAGTTTTCATGACCTTAGAAGTTCCTGGCCTAGAAGTTCTCTATCTGACTTTCATACCATTAATATTTTCCTATATCGTACATTTTGGTGTTCAGGCTTTGCGCAATACAGAAATTGGGGTCCTAACCTTAGATTCACAACTTACTGAAACTGCTCAAGCCCTAGGTGCAAAACGTTTACGCAGACTACTGAAAATCGAAGTCCCACTGATGACACCAACCCTACTAGCAGGTGCCGGTATTGTTTTGCTTTCCGTTATGAAAGAACTACCAGTTACCCTTCTTGCTTCTCCAATAGGCTTTCAGACATTAGCAACGAGAATTTGGGGTCTTGAAGCAGAAGGCTTCCTCGCAGAAACGGGCCTTACTGCATTAGTCCTTATCCTTCTTTCCACCTTGCTAACCTGGTTTCTTGTTCTAAGAACCGAATCAAAAAGGTCCTAGGAAGCCTATTAAAGCCACGTTATCATGTATTCAAGATATTTTAGATTAAGAGGACAGCATGGAAACTTTAGCTCCGGATGTAGTAATTGAACCCTCAGAATTTCTAACAGAAGAACACCGCATAGAACCCTTTCCGTTGTATAAAAAAATTCGTGATAATGAACCTGTCTATAATGATAAGTTTCAAAACCGATGGTTTATTTCTAAATATGAAGATATTTGGAAGGTATATAAGAATAATGAAGACTTCACACGTGCTATTTATGACGTAAAAGGAAACTATGAATTCGGCTCAGATTCCCCTCTTGGGCCAACAATTTTGGAGTACGGCGAAGGGGAAGAACATCGACGCCAACGAGGGATTGTTGCTGGAGAATTCGTAGGGGAAAAACTAAAAAGTTGGCTTCCAATAATTGAAGAAACAGCCGTAGAGATGATCGATGAGTTCTCATTATCTGCAGCTGAAGGACTAGCTTCAGACTTCATAAAGCGTGGAGAGGTTGACTTGGTGACACAATTCAGCTCACGATTCCCAATTAGAGTTATAGCGGGAATGCTAGGCCTGCCAAAAAAAGATAATGACTATTTCGAACAACTATATAGCAAACTTTTTGCAGGAATGGGCTATGGGAAGGCATATTTCAAATCTGCAGAGCAAGCACGAAATGAGCTATTTGATTATCTGGATCCCCATATTTCAGAACGCATGGAAAACCCAAAGGAAGATTTGATCTCTAAGTTCTGCCACGCAGAGTTGCAAGGTGAACGAATGACCGTAATGCAAATAAAAGCATTTATCGCGCTATTACTTGTGGGAGGGGGTGACACCACACACAAGGCAATCGATTCTATGTGGTGGAACCTTCTACACAATCCCGAACAATTCGATGCGGTACAAAAAAAACCTGATTTGCTGGATCGAGTTTTTACGGAAATGTTACGTTTTGATGGTCCAAATCATTATCAAAGCCGAAGAACTTTAAGGGAAGTAGAGATTGGCGAAAAACTACTACCAATGGGCGCAAAAGTCGATTTATGTTTAGGTGCGGGCAATCGTGACGAAAGCGTTTTTTCGAATCCAGATGACTTCAACATTTTCCGAGAAGACCTGTATTTTGGGAAAGAATTACGCGTTGGGTATTGGCAAGATGGTGTAGCTAGCCACCTTGGATTTGGGCAAGAACGTCATTTCTGCATGGGCTATGCTATGGCTCGCCAAGAAGCTGTAATGGCTTCCAAATTACTACTCACTGCATTAAAAAACCCACATCTAAAAGATGTACCAAATGATGGCATTGTCTTCCCACCACCAGGAAGAGGTGGGGTACGTGGCCCGCTACATTTGGAAATTGAATTCGATACCTAAGGATTATTGTTATGTCTCTTGAAAACGTTTTTAAACCAATAATGGTCAATAAGACTGAATTTCGTAATCGAGTAGTTCGATCAGCACATGGCACTGGTTTAGGAAGGGGGACAATTAATGATGATCTAATTGCCTACCATGAGGCTCGAGCCCGTGGTGGTGTAGCAATGAGTATTCTCGAGGCATCTTCAGTCCACCCCTCATCAGGTGCGGGGTCTGTCCCAGCATTTAGCGATGAAATGATCCCAGAATACGCAAAACTAGCGAATGCTGTACACAAACAGGGGATGGTAATGATGCAACAACTCTTTCATCAGGGTGCTCATGCAATTCCTACTGATGGCAGCCCGCCTTGGGCACCGTCAGCAATTCCAAGTGTGAAGCATTTACGCGCATCCGAAGGTCAAGGTGAAATCCCAGTCGCAATGACCCAAAACATGATCGATGAAATTGTTGAAGCATACGCATCTGCAGCGAAACGAGCCGAAGAAGGTGGGCTTGATGGCATAGAAATCCACTACGGCCATAGTTTCCTGGTCATGCAATTTTTATCGCCCACAACAAATCGGCGTACAGATAAGTATGGGGGATCTGCAGAAAATCGCCGTCGTTTCGGGAAAGAAGTCGTTGCTGCCATCCGTAAAGTAGTTAGCCCTGAATTTATCATCGGTGTTCGGCTAAGTGGACGTGAAGGAGTTGAAGGGGGATTGGAACCTGATGACTGTCGAACTATAGCACTCGACTTAGAAGAAACCGGAATGGTCGACCTGTTTAGCGTCTCTACGGGAGGTTACCTTGCATTTGATCAATTAATTGGTGGTATGCATGAAGAACATGGGTATGAATTATCACAAAGTGTCCCAGCTAGTCGTGCCCTCAAAAAGCCGAGCTTTGTCGTAGGCCGTATTACAACCCTAGAGGAAGCTGACCGCATCATTAGCTCTGGCGAAGCTGATATGGTTTCCATGATCCGTGCAACACTTGCGGACCCAGATATTGTACGGAAATCGCAAGAAGGTCGTACAGAAGACGTGCGCCCATGCCTTGGCTGTAATCAAGGTTGTATAGGAGGAAGTACAGGTCCTTTAATGCGCTTCGGATGTGTGGTTAATGTCGGTGCAGGACAAGAATTACGCTTCGGAGACGACACAATTACTCCCAGCTCTGAAAGCAAACGCGTTATGGTTATCGGCGGTGGCCCT
>CAYFHW010000085.1:0-6484 GCA_964343095.1 uncultured Anaerolineaceae bacterium
TTATAAGCGTATGTTCAACTGTTGCTCCTGTGACACCTGCAACATCCCAAGCACGTGTACGCCAAAACTGCGCTGTTCGTAAAATTCCAACCGCCACATAAACACATTCCACAGCCGTAGAACCAACCACTCTAGTATCCCAACGAGGTGTACGTCCTTCTCCTCCACCCGGCACCGCACTTAACGAACGTCGTAGACCACTATTTTCAGACATTTCTAGGATCTCTTGATTATCGAGCTTCAACGTACCACCCAAAACTGCATGATATACGCCAGGCTGTAGTTTATGTGTAGTTGAACTCCATACAGCACCAACAACTGGATAACCCTTTCTCAATATACCAATTGAAGCAGAAAAAAATGGAAACTTATTTACAAAATTGGTAGTTCCATCCACAGGATCGATTGCCCAAACATATTCCGCCTTTGGATCGGGAGCAGAGTCTTGCTCCTCTCCTAAAACTGCATGTCCTGGGAAACGCTTACCTACCTCTTCTCGAACAAATTCCTCTACGCGACGGTCTATTTCCGTAACAGGGTCAATTGGCTCAGAATCCCCTTTTGAACGCTGGGTATCTTTATACTCAACATTAATATCACGACTCAAAGCATCAACAACAATTGAACCTGCACGCTCAGCAATTTCATAGGCAGCCCGCTCAAGCTCTAAATAGCGCAAGCGATCATTGTTTGAGTCAGTTGTATCAGTCATTCACAATACTTTGCAGTTCGGTAAGAGTTACTCGTGAAATAGAACGACCTCTCGCACACAAAGACTCAAAATCACCTTGCGCCTGAGCTTTATTCAAATCATTAAAAGAAAAAGGTTCCCCTTCAATATCCAGATCGGTTCCATTGGATTCTTCAATGAAAATAAACGATACATTCTCCGGACCACCTTTATGCAGTTGACCAGTTGAGTGGAGATATCTTGGACCAAACCCAACAGATACGGAAATCCCAAGCCGTTTAGTCAAAGCACTTTTCATGTTCTGAACTTTCTCATGATTTTCTTGAGTTCGTGGCAACCAACATAAAAGAGCTAAATAATCCGATGAAGTAACGTTTCTAAGAAGCTCAGTGATCTCCTGGGCTTTTCCTTCATTTAGAGCACCCTTCAAAACCCGCAAGGTCGCATCCTTAGCTTCCTGTACATTTTTCTGATCGAAGGGTTGTATGCCAAGAATATGCCCTGCCACCGCCGTTGCGAATTCCCATCTGGCAAATTCAGCACCAATCTGGACTGGATCTAAATATGGAAGCTGCACTACAACTCTGGAATCATCCGTCTTTATCTTTAGATCTTGAAGGTAAGAGACAAACACACTGTCCGAGATCTGTTCAAAAGACTCTCCAACCAAAGGAACAATCCCTACCCCAGACTTACCTGTGGATTCAGCCAACATTTGTTCGATCCAATTAAAAAAGGGCTCTAAAGCAGGAGGAAGGGAAACTAAAAGCTTTGCATGACCAAATTTAGCCGCTACACCTAAAATCACCCCTAAAAAAGCTCCAGGATTTTTGGCAATATTAATTTGTTTACACGCAGACAACATTTCATCTGCGCGCAAGGCAAACTGAACAGGATCAAAACCACACAGGGCCGCTGGCAACATACCAAAGGGGGAAATTGCAGAGAATCGACCACCAACTGAGGATATTCCGAGTTCGATATGCCTGAATTGATGAGACTGCGCGAATTTTTCCAATTCTGTTCCCTCATCCGTAATTGCTATAAACCTTCTAGGATCAGCTATTCTTTCCCAGAAATAACTACACAACATCCTTGTCTCCAAAGTGCCACCAGACTTACTTGAAATAATAAAAATGGTAGTTTCCAAATTAAGTAAATTGATCACATCATTGATTTCATCCGGATTTGTTGTATCCAGCACATGTAACCTCAAACCGTTTCCTGCTTGCGTACATGCGAGAACTTCCGGAGTAAGGACAGCACCGCCCATACCGACTAATAGGAGGTCAGTAAAACCTTCAGCAAGAAGAACTTTCTTTAGATCTATGTAAGAAGCGGCATTTTTCACGACTTCACTTGAAGAATCTAGCCAACCCAACCTGTTGCTAACTTCATCTTTTTCCAAACTCCACAACGTGTGATCTTTCTCCCATATTCGCTGAACAAAATTCATTTTCTCGAGTTCTGCAATCTGCTTATTCACTTCATCTTCAAATGTGCTTAAAAAAGATTGTTGCACCACACATCTCGAAGGCGAGAACTCAATCCTTAAACGTAACTGTTCAAGCAATTTAAGAAAATCTTTCTCAAAAGACGCTAAACCATCCACCAAAAGCTGATCAGTAATGCCATCAAGGTCAAGACCATCAGACAAGAGCATATTTAAATCAGAACTTCCACTAGCCCAAACAGTACTTGCCGGCAACTGCACATTAGCATGGTCTAACACTGCATCAAGCGTAGCTTCAGGAAGTGTATTCACAGTGTTAGGCGCAAGTAATTCCTCGAAATAAAGCGTGTCACGATATTGAGGATTCTTGGTGCTAGTTGATGCCCAAAGAGGTCGTTGAACCCGTGCACCATGTTCCACTAATTGATCCCACTTTTCACCAGAAAAAATTTCCTCAAATCTTTCATAAGCCACTCTTGCATTTGCAATTGCAGCAGTTCCACGTAAAGAAGAATCCTCATCAAGAATTTCATCCACAGCTGTATCTAGGCGCGAAACAAAAAAGGAAGCAACACTTGCAATCTGCGAAAGATCGCCGCCTTTTTTTAATAATTTTTCAAGTCCCTCGATATATGCATGTGCGACTTTTTCATACATACCAACACTGAATAACAGTGTCACATTCACATTTATACCCCGAGATATTAGCTCTGCAAGAGACTGTACTCCTGCATTTGTTCCAGGAACCTTAATCATCACATTTTGACGATCAACTAAATCAAAAAGACGCGTAGCTTCATCAATGGTTTCTTGCACATCATCTTCAATACCCGGGGGTACCTCTAAAGAGACATATCCATCCACAGCATCTGTGCGCTTGTAAACTGAATGCAACACATCACAGGCAGCACGAATATCATCAACCGCCAATCTTAAAAATAAGTTATAGGGATCTGTCTCTCCGCTCTTTAAAATTTTTTGGAGATCAGACTCATAATCACTCGATCCAGATATAGCTTTTTCAAAAATCGAAGGATTTGATGTCATTCCCGTAATAACACCTGTTTCAACTAAACGACTGAGCTTTCCAGAATTCAATAGTTCTCGACTAATGTAGTCCAGCCAAAGACTTTGACCAATTTCACTTATTTGTTTCGCTACAGCCGCCATTTCATACCTTGGATCGCAACTCACTAATTAATTTTTGAGCATGCTTGGCTACTGCTTCTGCAGTAAAGCCAAACTTTTCCATGACAACCTTTCCTGGTGCAGAGGCGCCAAAATCACTCATAACATGCAATTCTCCGTCGCCACCGACAAATCTTTCCCATCCCTGTCCAATCCCGGCTTCCACAGCAAGCTTTGCAGCAAAATCTGGAGGCAAAACCTGGTTGCGATAATCCTCAGATTGTAAGTCAAAAAGCTCCCACGAAGGCATGCTCACAATTCGAGAAGTAACACCTTTACTCAGAAGCAATTCTCCTGCAGCAGCTACAAGACTTAGCTCAGAACCTGAAGCGATTAAGATGACATCAAAATCACCACCTTCTGAATCCGAAAGAATATACCCACCTTTAGATACACCGGCTCTAGCAACTTCTGGCGAAGTGATCTGGGGAAGGCCTTGCCTAGTCAAAAGTAATGCGGTTGGAGAAGCTTGCTCCAATGCAATTATCCAAGCAGCCGTAGTTTCATTACC
Source organism: uncultured Anaerolineaceae bacterium (assembly GCA_964343095.1). Classification (GTDB taxonomy): domain Bacteria; phylum Chloroflexota; class Dehalococcoidia; order Tepidiformales; family Tepidiformaceae; genus JAKUNN01. The sequence goes on from CAYFHW010000085.1 coordinate 3,844, forward strand.
ATCAGCAGGTCGTATTACCGTTAAGCCAGGAATTGCTCTAAGAGCTGCTAATTGTTCAACTGGTTGGTGAGTCGGACCATCTTCACCGACCCCAATACTATCGTGAGTAAATATATACGTTACCGGAAGCGACATTATGGCACCCAAGCGCAAAGACGGTCTCATATAGTCAGCAAATACAAGAAAAGTTCCACTATATGGCCTAATACCTCCATGCAGAGCCATACCATTTACAATTCCACCCATAGCATGCTCTCTGACACCAAAATGCAAATTTCGACCTGCCCAAGCATTTGGGCCAAAGTCTCCGAACCCTTTTAGCTCAGTATTATTCGAGGGGGCAAGATCTGCTGAGCCACCAACAAGATTGCCGACTATCGGAGCAAGGGAATTAAGTATTTTCCCCGATGCTGCCCTTGTAGCCATTGCTCCGTCTTCAGGAGAAAATTGTGGCACCTTCTCCTGCCAATTCTTTGGCAAAATATTTGCAGCCCATTCCTCATAAACTTGAAAATCTATGGGGTTTTCTTTGCTAAATCTCCCCATCTCATCATCCCAAGCGGATTCTGCAGAATGCCCCTGCTCCACAGCTGATCTGAAATATCTAATGACATCATCAGGCACATCAAAAGGTTCTGCAGTCCAACCCAAAGCCTTCCGTGTGAGTTCCACTTCTTCTAAACCCAGAGGTGATCCATGCGATCCAGCAGTTCCTGCCTTATTTGGGCTTCCTTCAGCAATCACTGTTGTCGCAATAATTAAAGAAGGCTTTTCAAAATAATTTTTCGACTCATTTATAGCTTTATCAATAGATGCCGGATCTGAACCATCTACGTGTATAACATGCCACCCATACGCTAAAAACCGTGCCTTAACATCTTCACGAAAAGCAAGGTCTGTTGAACCTTCTATCGAGATATTGTTATCGTCGTAAAGATAAATTAGTTTCCCTAAACCAAGTGACCCTGCAAGAGAAGCAGCTTCAGACGCAACACCTTCCATAAGGTCGCCATCACTGACAATTGCATAGGTGTAGTGATCAACAACTTGATAGCTCGCAGTGTTAAAACGCTCTGCAAGCATCTTTTCAGAAATTGCCATCCCCACACCCGCAGCAAAACCAGAACCAAGAGGTCCGGTTGTAACTTCGACTCCTGGTGTTAATCCGTACTCTGGATGCCCTGGAGTTTTACTACCCCATTGCCGAAAATTCTTTATTTCATCCATAGAAAGATCGTAACCAGTCAAGTGAAGCAGACTGTACAGAAGCATTGATGCATGTCCAGCAGACAAAACAAATCTATCGCGGTCTGCCCAATCTGGGTTCGCAGGATTATGTTTTAGATGTTTCGTCCATAGCGTATACGCCATGGGAGCAGCTCCCATAGGAGCACCTGGATGGCCAGAGTTAGCACGCTCCACCGCGTCCATCGAAAGTACTCGAATGGCATTTATACAACGTTGCTGCAGTTCATTAGGATCTGTATTTATATCTTTGACCATGTAAAATCTTAGTACCTCTTTCAACTCTATCACGCACTAGCTTTTATTTGGATGATTCGACAGAAATCAATGTAATTTTCCTTCAAAAATGTGTAGAAAAATCTAAACAGGCACAGACATAGGCAACAAGAACGCGTACGATCATTAGTAAAGTAGTCAGGGTAGGTGGACATATGAAAGAAATTAATGTCGATGACATCACGGGGGCAGTTGCACAGTTGGCAATTGAAGCAACTCACTTTCTTCCTGAAGATGTAGAAGGAGCAATTCGTAGGGCAAAAACTACGGAACAGTCACCAATTGGAATACAAATTATTGACGAGATTTTAGAAAATGCAGAGATAGCTAGAACAAAAATGCTCCCGCTTTGTCAAGACACTGGAACTGCAGTAGTACACGTTGAAATAGGGCAAAACGTACATATCGCTGGAGGATATTTGCTAGACGCTATCAATGCAGGGGTCGAAAAAGGCTATGACGATGGCTATCTTCGAAAATCTATCGTGAGTCAACCGCTTAGTAATCGAACAAACACAAAGACCAATACCCCTGCAGTAATTCACACAGATATCGTCACTGGTGAAAATTTAAAAATTATGTTTATGCCAAAAGGTGGTGGTTGTGAAAATATGTCTCGTTACCAAAACTTCCTACCTGGGGCAGGAACATCTGCTGTTATCGATTTTGTTTGTGAGACCGTTGATCTCTCTGGGGGGAATCCCTGCCCACCTCTGTTGATCGGTGTAGGAGTCGGAGGAACAGCTGAAAAAGCTATGACAATGGCAAAGCATTCTCTATTCAGAAAGGTTGGGGAACATAACCCAGATCCAGAGATAGCAACTTTAGAAGAAGAAATTTTGGAAGCAGTTAACTCACTAGGAGTCGGTCCGCAGGCTGTCGGTGGAAACACAACGGCATTAAGTGTTTTCGTCGAAACATACCCAACACATATCACCGCCCTACCCGTAGCCGTAAATATCCAGTGTCATAGTGCACGCACAAAACAAGTTGTTTTGTGATAGAGAAAGGTAAAGTTAAATGAGCTCCACAAGCATCAACGTACAATTGCCATTAACAGATTCTGTAATTAGCAGTTTGTATATTGGCAAACACATACGATTTTTTGGAACTATTTATA
>CAYFHW010000086.1:0-6467 GCA_964343095.1 uncultured Anaerolineaceae bacterium
TATGATCTCGTATCGGGATGAGGCCTAGTGCCTTACCTGAGGCGCAGTGTGCCAAGGTCAATGGGTGAGGAAAACTAGGCTGTTCTAGGTGGATAGGACCGGCATTACCATAGTGTGGATCATCGGCAAATGGTGAGTTTTCAGACTTAATAAAAAATGGGAGAAGATCGTCCCACCCCCATCCTGAAGCACCAGCGCTGACCCAAGATTCAAAATCTTTTGGATGTCCGCGCACATGACCCATTGCGTTAATTGTACTTGATCCTCCAATGACTTTTCCACGTGGCCAAGGGTGTTCGCGTCCTCCCATAAATTCTTGCGGAATCGTACTATAGTTCCAATCTAACTCAGAACCTTGGAGTGATGGCCAAGCAGCGGGATCGGCGATGCGAGGATCCTCCGCTTCACCACCAGCTTCAACAAGGAGAATACGCAAATCTTTGTTTTCACTTAGTCTGCTTGCCATGACAGACCCGGCCGAACCTGCACCTACAACGATTATGTGCGCGTCCTCGATCATTTCATGCGGTGGCTTTTATGTTTTAGAATCATTGGCTGGCTGTACTGGATATACGCAGAGTGAAAAGGATGGGATTAAGCATAAAGGTTTGATTAAAAATTGATAGTTTTTGTGCTTAAGCGGTCAAAATCATTGGCGTTTTTTAGTTGAAATTTAATTTAAATTCCCTAAAAAGCCTTATAAAACTGTAGGATAAAAGTACGTCAACTAAATTTTAGGCCAAGCAAATTCCTCCATTAATAAAATGATTCTATCACATTTTCTGCCAACCTACTCACCACTTTAATCCAGACTGGGGTGGTTTCTAGCTAATGACAAGAATATGTTAATTTCGAGAGACGTAAAAAGAATTGGGTTCAGCATCGGTAGGCAATTGTCGACGCTGAACCCTTTGATGACGATGGTTATGTCTCAGATAGTTAGGGTCCTATCCCTTGAATTAACCAGCAAGAATATCTTGGTAGACACAATTACTGGCCTCGATGTGATTTGAGAACACTCAGAATTCTCTCGTATTCCTTAAACACCGTGGGTTTATCCGAAATCTGTGCAGAACCTACATCTTCAAAAAGCTTCATCATCTCAGATTGCTCGCTGGACTCAAATTTGTGAATCTCTCCTCCATTTTCCAACCATAGACCGTTAGCACGTTCAACATTGGCGACACCCCAGTCAAATACTTTTACTTCAGCCAAACGACCTGCCTTTCTAATAGCCTTCTGAACTTCAGTACTTTGGCTCTGAAACCAAGCTTCGTTTACTAAGGTCATAGAAACGAGGTGAGAGAAGTTCAGATCAGTGACATGCTTGGCTGTGTTATAAAATTTAAACGCTGTCAAAATGGGCATCCCCGCGAGCATCCCGTCGATTCCACCTGACTGAAGCTGAGGAACTACTTCCGATAGAGCTAAAGGTGTTGGTATAGCTCCAACCGCCTTCATAGGTTCCATCTGAAGCGGAGACGAGAATGTTCGGATCTTAAGACCTTTAACTCCATTAAGTTTGGTTACAGGTTCACGTGTTAACATCAGTATCGGAGAATTGTAGATAGCTCCAATTACCCGAATACCCTTATCTAGGTAAAGTGTTTCTAGATGATCCCTAAAATCTGGATCATGGATCACGGCCGCCACTTCTTTTGGAGATTTAAAAAGCCCTGGAACATCAAAAGCTTGAAAACGTGGATCAACGCCGTTAACAAATGATGATGGTGTAGTAAATGCCTCAATAGTCCCCAAAAGAACGCCCTCAGTCATCCGTGGTATAGCTCCGAGTTGTGAAGCAGGATAAATTTCCACATTCACGGCATCTCCAACGCTTCTAGCCATCTCAGCAGCAAAAACTTTTTGCCATTCGTGCTGTACATCGTTAATGGTAGCGCTTGATAGTTTCATAGTCGTTTGAGCAGTAGCCAGACTTGAAACATGTACCAGTGTTAAGGCAACTAGAGTGATCAGTGTAACACACCGACGCAAGTGTAAAAGAAAGGTCATAGAAATATAAGTCATAGATTGTTTCTCCTTTAAAGTTTGATAGTTAGGACATGGTCTCAACAAGCCATAGAGACAATTCTGGCATTAGCGTTATGATGGCTAATGCCAATACTTGGACCACAACAAAGGGTAAAACCCCACGATATATATCAGTCGCAGACACTTTCAATACTGATTGTGCGACAAATATGTTTAAACCAAATGGGGGCGTAAACATTCCTATTGCGAGGTTTACCGTCATTATGATTCCGAAATGGATTGGATCAATCCCTAGCGAAATTGCTATAGGGACCAATAGAGGAGCGAGTACTAATATTGCAGAAGTTGGATCTAAGAAACATCCAATCGCCAGTAAAATCATATTTACCATGAGCAAAAATTCTACAGGCGATAGACCGAGATCAGCAGTTCCGGAAATTAAGGCCTGAGGTATTCCTTCTATTGTGAATATCCAAGCTATTACGCTCGCAGCTGCAACCAAAATCATTATTTGGGCTGTTGTCAATGCAGCCGAAATCGCTGCCTTTAAGATTCCAAAAGGCGTCAAATTACGATAGACTGCCATACCCAAGAACATAGCATAAGCGCATGCAAAGCCGCCCGCTTCAGTTGGTGAGAAAGCCCCCGTGTAAATTCCTGACAATACGAAGACAGGCATAGAAAGTGCGGCAAGAGAACGGTACAGGGCTGTTATAGCGCGTCTGATTTCAAAATTTTCCTCTGTAGGCAAGTTTTTTATCCATGCGGTCACACTAATATAGGCTGCCATTATTGCTGCAATTAAAAGGCCAGGAATAATCCCAGCAATAAACAATTTTGGTATACTCTGTTCGGCAGCTATGCCATAGAGGATCATAGCAATTGATGGTGGAATTACGATATCGATAGCTCCTGCCGAAGTGATTAGACCGGCACTCCTAGACACCCCGTATCCACCTTGCAGCAATCTAGGGTACATATTTCGTCCGACCGCAGCAACGGCAGCGGCAGAAGACCCACAAATGGTTCCGATTAGGGTCGAACCACCAAGTGCTGCAACCCCTAATGACCCTGGCACTCGCCCAAAAAGAGCTTTGACCAATTCAATTAAGCGATCCGCGATACCGCTTACAGCCATCAGTTCGCCAGCAAATACAAAGAATGGGATTGCTAACAAGGCGTAAACATCCAATCCTCCAAAAATCGTTTGCTGAAGAGCAATAAGTGGTGGTCCAGGAAAAAAAAGAAGCCCTACAGTTGCGCCGGATAGCAATGCCACGAAAATAGGTGCGCCAATGGTAGTAAGCAAAATGATCGTTAACGAAAGAACCCAGATCATTTCAACTCTCGATCAAAAGTGTCCGCGAATCCGTAATGGCCAGGATTGCTGAAACTAATGCAATTCCAGAGAAACCTATGAAAACAGCCAGATGTGGGATTACCATGGGAATGCTTAATCCCATACTAGTTTGACCAATAGCCGCGATTTTCTTAATAAACTCCAGACTATGAAAGGCAACAAATGTGGACAGTCCTGTTGTAATAGCCCCTATTATGATGTTGAGTGCCAATCTCAACCTATTCGTCAAACGTTGAGGAAAGACGTCTATACTCAAATGCTTGCGATCTCGGGTAGTAACAATTGCACCAATCATTACAATCCAAATCATTCCGAAAACTAATAACTCGTCAGCACCAGTGAAAATTGGGGTACCCCCATAGCGACCTGCGGCATTTACTAAATTCAATATAACCATTAAAATCATCACAATTCCTAGGAGACCACGGATCAACCCCATCAACCTAGCTTCTATCCCTATAAAGAGATCCATTAGGTTTTTCCCTCCAGCGCTTTTCGAACAGCAACAAGTTTGGCTCCTCGTTCCTTCGGCAAGCTGGATAGTTCTTCTGGAGAGTATTCAAAAAGACCTCCCCCAGATTTCATTCCCAGTTTTCCTTTTTCTGCTACTTTGTTAATCATCGGGGAAATATCAGTGCGGGCACATAGATCAGAATTTAAGAAAGATGCCACGGAATGATAAATATCCAGGCCAGCCATATCTAATAAGCGCATTGGTCCAATAACTGCCAGTTTGTATCCAATCCCCCAGCTCACACATGTGTCGATATCTTCTGGTTCGATTACATCTTTCTCCACAAGATCGACACACTCTCTGAGTAGGGCATACAGCACGCGATTTTCAACGAATCCAGGAACGTCCTTTTTCAGTGTCACTGGTAGAAGGTTAAGTGAACGGATCAAGTCCTGTATTTTGGTTACGGTAACGGGATCAGTTTTGCTTCCTGCAATGACTTCTATCATCGGAATTATATGTGGTGGGTTCGACCAGTGCATACCTATAAATCGATGAGGGTCCGTAATGTACTCCTGCAATTTGCTAATTGGAATTCCTGAAGTATTCGTGGCTACAAGAACATTTGAGTCTATGAATTTATCCAGTTGAAGATATAGATCAGCTTTGATTTGCGTGTTCTCTGGGATATTCTCTATGATCAAATTGGCTCCGACTACTGCTTCTTCCAATTCTGCACAATATGTAATACCTCCCTCTTGATCAATCACACCCAAACCGTCTAGAGCAGTATCTACTACGGGTTGAATCGATTTTGCCCTCTCAATGGCGGATGGTTGTACATCATGCACACGAATGTGGTGTCCCCCTCGAGACATGCGAGAGGCCATACCGGGTCCCATAGTTCCCATTCCTATGATTGCTATTTCCATCAATCAACTCACTGCAGCTTTGAAAGCCGAGCGCTCGGCAATTCCTTCAAACCAGCGTTCGAGATTGGGCATGGAAGCTCGTTTATAAGGGAAGTTGAGGCATCGACCCAAAATTGGGCCAAGAGCACAGTCTGCAATTGTTAACTTGCCCAAAACCAAGAAATTTCTGTTTTCCAGATGATTATTTATAATTTGCATCTGTGCATGCAAATCTGCAATCTGGCTATCAAAACCCGAAGGTCTATCAGTAGGCTCCATCTTTGCACCCTTGAAGCCTGCTAAATATCCAGGGTTCACAGCTGATAGAATGAAGTCCATCCAACGCTCTACCTCAGTTCGCTCTCCTGCGGTAGCACCGGTCATGTCCGGTTTCCGAGTGTTAGCAAGATATCTCAGAATTGTATTGCTTTCCCATATGACAATCTCCCCATCGACAAGAGTTGGAACCTTTGCTGTGGGGTTCAAGAACAAATACTCCGGAGTATTTGTATTTTCAAAAAGGCGACCATAATCTTCACGTTCGTACGCGGTACCTATCTCTTCTAACGCAAATAACACCTTTTGTACGTTCCCAGAGGTTTTTCTTCCTAGCAGCTTTAACATGTTTTCCTCTCTTTCAATAATGCTTCAAGGGTTTGTAAATAACTGCATCCATCTCAACACGTACGCAAATTGCAGCTTTTGCTTCTATCGTTGTTCGTGCAATAACACAGCCTTCAAAATATTTTTTAAAAACAGCGTTATAGCGACCAAAGTCCCGAGTGTCTTCAAGATAAGTGGTTACTCGTACCACGTCTTTAAGTGTGGCATCTTCTTCGGCAATGATACGCTGGATCGCTTCTATTGTTCCGGCTGTTTCTTCTTCTATTGATCCCACTTTCATATTCCCATTCTCATCTTTTGACACTTGACCTGACACGAAAATATAGTCACCGGCTCTTACAGCTGGGTGGAAAGGTAAGTTTGGGTTCTTTTTCCCAAGAGGGTAATGGCTATCCGAAATTTTTGTCATAAAGTTTCCTTAAAATATGCTAGTTTCAATGATATCGACACCGTGCACGCGATCAATTAGGTATATAATGCCACGATCGTCGATAGTTACGTCATTTGATGAAGGAAGACTTCCCTCTTTTGAGAAATCAGGGACGAAGTGTCCGACCTCACACGGGTTGTAGGGATCAGCTATATCAACTAATCTCAAGCCCTGAGCAAACCACGCGAAGGGAATGATGGTTCCAGCAGTACGCTCGGAAGGTTGGTGACAACCCATCATCGGGTTTTGCGGCCTTCCATTTCCATGTAACCCCTCAACTTGCCAAGTTGCAATGGGTATGGGTAGCTTTTCAGCTGTAATGTCATAAATCCAAGTGAATGCTGGTGCTGCGGGAAAAAGTTTAGCCACATCCTCATCGGCTACTATCATTATGTCTCTACCAGCAATTGGTTCTGCCATGGGTAAACAGGTATGAGTCGGATGCGGATAGACCGGACTGGTGTTAAAGTTTGAAATTGCTTTGGGTTTAGACATTTCCGAGATATCAAGAATATAAAATCCGTGATGCCAATAGCTCACATATAGGCGGTTGTTCCTCCGAATTGGATGGTGGCAACGGGGAGGCACCCAGTTATCCCAAGGGTATTCTTCTCCGCCGGCCTGCCATTGCCCAGGTATCCACCAGCGCCCTACTTCCAATGGGTTTACGGGGTCATGCAGATCAAGGATCATGAC
>CAYFHW010000087.1:0-6456 GCA_964343095.1 uncultured Anaerolineaceae bacterium
TCTAGAACAGCCATTTTTACCTCGCCCGCATCCATTGGCTCTTGGATGAACTCTACGCCCAAGTCCACCAAGCGTTTAAATTCAGCGTCTAGATTGTCTACTTTAAAGGACGCAGCAGGTATCCTGTCAGCAACAAGCTTGGTTTTGAAATCTGGAACCGCTGTATGGTTACTGGGCTCCAAAAGAAGTTCTGTGCCATTAGGGCTGGCTTTACCCGTAACTGTTAGCCAACGAAATTCACCAACTGGAACATCATTCTTCTTCTCAAATCCGAGAATATTGGTATAGAAGTTTAGTGCTTTTTCTTGATCGTCAACGAATACGCTAGTTACATAAATTTCCATAATTATTCCGTAAATCCATTAATCTACCTCATCTAACATTTATTTATGGGGTTTTTCAATGGGTTGAAAATTCGCTGAATTACCGACTATCTTTGATGTGTTCTAGCACATCTGGATCGTATGTACTGTTGCACGTTCTGCATTCGATAAAATAGTCCGATTCCTCATCATTTGCTGTTGGCAGAATGGGAATGAAGAAAAGTGTAACCCATTCGCGGACACTAATGGCATCATAGCCCCTCTCCAACCCGCACTTCGGGCAAATGAATTGTCCTTTTGCTTCCACTTTTCGCCTGTCTCTGGTACCAAATAGTATGAGGAGCATCGAACGAGCCTTTAGCCTTTACCATTTTTCATACCGCTATCTTATGCCTGTTAGAAAGCTAAGGCTACATGGTCTCTATTGATTGGTTAAAACCCAAGCCATCGTTAGTTTGAATCTATAATTGAAGCTGCTTCATTGGGTAACTCCCAAGCTTAAGCATTGGTTAATCGGGTCGATTCTTGAGGGCAATTAGCAACCACTAAGAAGGTCTACCGAAATAAGGTGTAAAATCTCAATCACTGGAAGAGATAGCTGGTTGGTACTGCCACAAAAGACCTTGTAAAATGTCCAGCGCTTCCTAATGCTCATTTGGGGATAAGAATACTAATGCGCGATACCCGCTTAAGAGCAGAGGATTTCCTGAGGAGATCAGGGTAAGCTAATTGAATTACCACAATAATCATCAAGGAATAGACATATGCACATCCAAGTAATTAATTTCAATCTAGAGGGCATTACCCGTAGCGAATATGAAGCCGTCTGCAATGAACTTGCTGAAGCCTTTGCTGCGCTGCCGGGACTTATCTCAAAACACTGGCTCGCCGATGATGAAAATAATACCTATGGTGGTGTTTATATCTGGGAATCAAAGGATGCCTATGAAGCCTATTTGCGATCAGAGCTATTTTCTGGAGTCGGTGCGAACCCAGCATTGGTTAACATTACATCCAAGGATTACGATGTCATTGAAGCTCCTACTCGGATCACTCGGGGAGTCTAGTTTTCCGGTCATAGTATTGATGGAGCAAGCACACTTTGAAGGTCAAGTCTGAAAAAATTACCTGGATATACTAACGATGATGACCCGATTAGGACTAATGGATTAAATAGCGACAAGCATCTCTCGACTTCTTCTATATAGATGGACCCGTTTCGGCAGGGCCGGACTTCCTACTGGCCGAATTAAATGACGTTTTTTATCTCTGATCCATTTCAGGAAGAGAAGATGTGGCATACTTATACAAATAGAAGCTATAAACCTGGGGTATCGGGTTGGCTGTTTTGTCTTGTTTGACCCTCAGCAATCAGGGTCTCAATTTCTACTTAAGGAGGAAGGTATGGCCGTATTTTTAATCGCTGACATTAAAGTGACAGATGACGGATGGGTTCCAGAATACGCAGGTAATGTCCACAAAATTGTTGAAAAACACGGTGGGAGGTACCTGTCTCGTAGCGGAAACATTTCAACTCTGGAAGGAGTCGAGAAAGATAGTACTTTGATAGCAATTCTTGAATTTCCGACGCGCGCGGCGCTCGACAACTTTGCTTCAGACCCAGAGTATGCTCCTTATGGACAAGCACGACAAGCCGGAAGTGTCAGCAACTTCCATGTTATTGACGACACCGATATTGCGGGTGCCATTCCCTACCTGAAGGCAGGCTAAGAGAATACTGCTGTAAATTTTCGATATACTAAATTGACTAGATGAGCAAAAGGTATTGTGTGCCAATATAAAAGCCCCGCTTCAGCGGGGCTTACTTCTCTATAGATTCTAATTTGCTGTACACATCCAAGAGCAGAGTATTTAGGCATGTATCATGCTGGTGATTGACGTACAAATGCGTGCTGGCTCTATCTAACAGTCACAAAACAAAATTGTGGCGGTCATGAATCCAACACACAAGACTATGGGCGTTGCAGAAACTGCATCACTCGTGGCTCTATTGACAAGCCTAGTCGCTATATCTATTGATGCCATGCTTCCTGCGCTCCCCGAGATAGGAAGAAATTTTCATCTGCTTGAAAATAATAATACCCAACTCGTTATTGGCCTGTTCCTCCTAGGAAACACATTTGGTCAACTGCTTTTTGGTCCACTTTCCGACGCGTTTGGCCGAAAGCCAGTTATTGTCGCAACCTTAATTTTGTTTCTTTCTGGATGTGTGCTATCAGTTACGGCTAATAGTTTTTTCATGCTCCTTGTTGGGCGGATATTGCAGGGAGTAGGAGCATCGGGTCCACGGACAGTTAGCGTCTCCATGGTACGTGATCTGTATTCTGGTCGTGAAATGGCACGTATCATGTCGATTGCTATGACCATATTTATTATAGTGCCGGTCCTAGCGCCTACTCTTGGGCAGGCCATTATATTCTTCGCAGGTTGGCGTTATATCTTTGTCGTTTTTATCGGTGTCGGACTACTAGGACTGGCTTGGGTGTTGATCCGTCAACCAGAAACTCTGACTGAAAAAAATCGTCGCCCTTTGCATCTTTCGAGCATCATTGAGGGTTTGATTGCTGTACTCCGAATACGATCGGTACTGGGTTATGCTCTAGCGATGGGCGCTACGTTTGGTTCGTTCGTTGGGTTTTTAAGCTCTATACAGCAGATTTTTCATGATACCTTTGGTGTTGGGAAGTGGTTTCCATACCTATTTGGAGCTATGGCGCTCTTTACCGGGGCTGCTCTGATATATAACACCCGCATTGTAATGAAAGTTGGCATGCAGAAAATTGTGGAGGTAGCAATGGGTTGCAGCGTAGCTATTTCACTATTCTATCTTGCTCTTTACATTGCAGGTCCGGCATTAGGATTACTCGGCTTCATGGTATGGGGCGCCCTCTCATTTTTTTGCATCGGCATGTGTTTTGGGAATCTGAACACACTAGCCATGGAACCGCTTGGTGAGATGGCCGGGATCGGTGCAGCAATTGTAGGATTCTTGGCATCCCTAGTTGCTATTTTGAGTGGCATTCCATTAGGCCGAGCCTATGATGGGACCCAACTGCCACTGATTGCAGGATTTGCAGTGCTCGGTATCGTTGGTTTCGGCTTCACTGTTTGGGCAAGACGTGATTCTAGTAAGAGTAGAACTATTTTCTAACGCCTATTAAGATTTTACTCTTTAGGTTTCTTTTTCTGTCCAAGTGCCCAGCACCATAGTGCATAGAAGACAGCAGCCACTATAGTGGGGACTAGACCTAGCCTATAGGTGATTCTGGATTAATCAATTTTGCATCTTTGAGCTCTTGCCAAAAATCGAAAGGAATTTCTTGATGAAATGCATCTACGCTATGCTCTACTTGTGCAACTGTTCTTGGCCCAGGAAGAACAGATACAACATTCGGATGTCCTAGAGGAAACTGAAGAGCCGCAGCCGCCAACGGTATCTTGAAATTAGTACAAATTTTCTGTATTTGACAGGTCTTCGCTAGAATTTCCGGCGATGCATTGCTATGTCGATATTGAGCACCAGAAACTGCACCATAAGCGAGTATTCCAGTTCCATATGGAGCAGCCGCGATCACGTTGATTTTTCGAGACTCACAAAGAGGCAAAAAGGCATTCAACGGCTCCTGATCTAACAAAGTATATCGGCCAGCCAGTATAAAACAGTCGAAATCACCCTCCAGAGCGGCATCCTGGCACACTTGCCATGACGATACGCCCACTCCAATTGCACGAACGACACCGTCCTCCCGGAGTCTTTCCAGAGCAGGATAAGCACCCTTCATAGCTTCACGGAATATTACCGGCTGATTTTCAGCGCCGTGAGTTAAAACATCAATGTCGTGAATAACGGCGATATCAATCCTATACAAACCAAGTCGTTGTAGACTGTCCTCTATAGAACGAAGAGTGCCGTCGTAGCTATAATCATAACAAATCTCGAAAGGTAAATGATTTACAATCGCTCGGTGGTAAATAGTGCTGGGATGCAAGGGCTTGAGAATTACACCAACCTTGGTGGAGATAGTGTAACTGTCTCTCACTTTGGAGCGCAGGACACGCCCAACTCGATGCTCACCCAATCCCCCACCGTACAAAGGGGCTGTGTCAAAGTATCGAACACCTCTGTCCCATGCTTTCTGTATAGTCATGGACGCTTCGAACTCATCTACGATACGAACCTGGTCTAGGTTTCCAATAGACGAACCGCCAAAACCAAGAGCCGTTGTATGTACATTTACTCTCAATAATTGGTTTTGATTAACGATCATCGCCTCTATCAGCAAAATGCTTGTACTGCGATAAGCTTATCGCATTTTTTCGTCTAAACTAAAACTGCAATCTAGTCAGCAGAAATACCCTCGGCTGTCAGTTTCCAACTGTTGTCTTCACCATCCCCAGCTACTGTAGTCCGATACATTATACGCGCCTCATGTACAGGCCAAGGTTGGCCACGATGAAGAACACAACGATTATCCCAAACCACAACGTCACCCTCCGTCCAACTGTGCTTAAAGATTCGAGGTGGCTGACAAGCTGCTTCAGTAAGTCGAATCAACTCGACTCTACTGACAGAGACATCCTCGCCTTCGATGTGACTGGCATGCCTGCCCACAAATAGACTCCGACGACGAGTGTCCGGATGAATCTGAATTAATCGATGTCGCGCTGGTGGTAGTTCACTGAGTTCCCGATCGGTCAACTGCTCCAATCCACCTATTAGTCCTTGGCTATAAACGTAGTCGTGCACTACAATTTTATCTTCCAAGATTTCTTTCTGTTTGGGCGCTAAGTCATCATAAGCTGCCCTCATATCAGCGAATTCAGTCTCTCCCCCAGCTTGGGGAACAGTATGAGCCCGTAACACAGACGCTTTGGATGCTACTTTTTTAAACGAACTGTCTGTATGCCAATACTGATTTCCACGCTGATGAAGTTCATAGCTGTCTCCGGGTACATCCATGCTGCCATCAAGTCTTACATTTGAAACTCGACAAATCTCTGGACTGGTGTCGGCTATAGAACTTGTCAGCAATTTTTCCAAATCTCCGAAAAGACGACTAAAGGCAATGTGGCTTGCATCATCTAGATTTTGTTCCGGAAAAACCAAAACCGAAAACTCGTACCATGCCTCAAGCATAGCTCTGATCAACACATCTTTTTCCATTAGCGCTCGAAGATCTACGTTTAAAATAGATGCTCCGAGAGTCGAACTTGAAGGACTAATTTTCAAACTATAGAGCTCTTAATCCAATAAACCAGGAAATATTGTTAAAAATAGACTAAAACTAGATATAGCAGGCCACAATAACTAATATGGTTTACATAATCAACCATACCGTTTCCGCTCTAAACGACGTTGTACCTATCACTCTTTCGATCACTCATATTAAATATTTACTGCAGATCGAAAGTTTCATCTGGAAAAAACTTTTCTAGTCGAATATCTGCAGTCCGGGCATGCGCCTCCATTCCTTCCAATCTTGATATTCGCGCCGTTGCTTCGGCAATCGATCTTACCCCTTCGCGTGTTGCTCTTTGCCAAGTCACTGTTTTCATAAACTTGTGTACCGACAAGCCTCCCGTATAACGTGCTGCACCTGAAGTCGGTAACACATGATTCGGGCCCGATGCCTTATCACCAAAAGCAACCGTAGTCTCCTCGCCTAGGAACAATGAACCATAAGCCTTCAGGCGGTTTAACCACCAATCCAGATCACTGGCCTGTACTTGGAGGTGTTCTGGCGCATAACTATCTGCAAGCTGAGCCATCTCTTCACGGTTGGAGCATAGGACAACTTCTGCATGATCTGTCCAAGCAGCTCTGGCACTTTGCGCGTTAATTTCTGGGAGACTTTCAATTAATTCGGGAACCTTTTCCACTACCGTCCTGGCTAGCGTACGATCGATAGTAGCTAACCAAACGGGAGAATCATATCCATGCTCTGCCTGGCCAATGAGGTCCCAAGCTACCACATACGGATCAGCCATCGAGTCAGCTAAAATAAGAGAGTTAGTGGGTCCTGCAAACATATCAATTCCGACACGGCCAAATAAAATCCTCTTTGCTTCCGCTACATACTGGTTACCGGGCCCCACTAGGATATCTACCTTA
>CAYFHW010000088.1:0-6284 GCA_964343095.1 uncultured Anaerolineaceae bacterium
ATGCGTTCAGGAAATCACGATGAGGTGATTTTTTCAGACCCTGATGAGTTTAATATTTTCCGCAATGATTTATATTTTGGAAAAGAAATGCGGGTTGGATTTCACGATGGTAATAAAGCTAGTCACCTTGGTTTTGGTTTAGGGAAGCATTTTTGTGTCGGATATCAAATGGCACGTGCGGAGGCTGTAATTGGAACTCGGTTGCTTTTAGAAACTTTAAAAAATATTCGTATTAAATCTGGAAAAAATCCTGTAATGGGGACGGCAGAAATTATGCGTTCAATCCCTAAGCTTGAGGTGGAGTATGACCGCCGTTGATTTATTTCCTTAGGTGTTCATCTGTACACGTTTTCGAACAATATTTTAATTCTGATTCATCAAGCGTTCGGTGAGGTAATTCATGTCCACAGTTTTTGTAACCAGGGCACTGTGTATATGTAATTTTTTCAACTATATCTCGTACTATTAGTGTCCATATAAATCCTGCTAGCGAGATTGGCTGTACTGATATTTCTTGTCCCACAGTTTTTTCTTTTTTAAAAATCGAAAAGTCGGTGAAATGTTTGCTATCAATATCGGTATACAAGTCCATTTTTTGTTTGCATGTTTCCCTAAGCAAAAGATCTTTGGGGGCTTCCTGAAGTCCTAGTGTTTCAGTTCGTTCTACGGCAAAAGCAATTTCTTGCCACTCCTCAATCCAACCACCTAGCTCACTATCGCCTCCTTCAGGATTAAAAAGATCTCCGAAGCGTGTAGCAAAATCCCGTACCTCCTCCCAAGCCATATAAACGTCGTAGTCTATTTTTTGTGTAGAGGAATCTAATTCAGTCGTGTTGCTTATTCTTGCAGACTGTTTTCCATGTGCGTAGCGATTGACAAAAACTGCTTGAGTTTTTTCTTGTGTGATTTTATTGGCAAATGTATTGCGCATTTGCCTGTGGAGATCGTAGTCGTTCTGTAAAGATGGTAAGTAGCTATTTACAGTGTAGGCACCTTTTATGGGCATCCGAAAGGCTGTTTCGAACATCGAAGGCCAGCGTCGCCACATAGCACTGGTTTCTGCTATCGCTTGGTATTGGGAGAGGTGTTGTTTTTGGGGTTGGGTGATGTTGATCTTCATTGTTCCCTATTGAATCTAAGCAGTGATAGGCCTAGCTTGCAGTAAGAATAAAGTTTCATTTTTATCGTACGAAAATTCCAGATCGATTGGTTGTCCGTATAATTGCTCTACCTCATTGGTTATTCGGACAAGTTCTGAAATTTGTGTTTCTTTGAGCGAAGGAAGGTCCGCCAAATCACTAGGCGTTTGTGAGCGTGAAATTCCTTCATCAGATAAAGAGGATTGTTCTGTTTTATGATTTATCTCTTTGGAAATTAAGTTGCCACGATGATCAACGATGTACATATCTGGTGTTACGTAGCCTGACACAATTGACTCCCCAAATCCCCATGAGGAGTTAATAACAATTTCTTCTGAGGAACCGGTGAGAGGATTTTTACTAAAAACTACTCCGCTAATTTTTGCATCTACAGTTTGCATTATCACAGTTGCCATGGTTTCACTCGCATGCTCAACGTTTCGAAAGCTCCTGTAGTGGGTAGCTCGTGGTGACCAAAGACAGCGATAACAGTCCAATACAGCTTTTGTGATTGCTTCAATTCCTTTTATGTTTACATAACTTTCATATAGACCAGCAAAGCTATTACCACCACCGTCCTCTGACAAGGCACTTGAACGCACAGCGAATGAAGCTTCTTTACCTGAGACTGAGATTAACTTGGCATATGCTTCATTTAGACTACTATCGATTGCATCAGGCAAATGAGCCGTTTGTAATTTTTTTTCTACTGGTTCTAATGCAGCCACAATTTCAGGCATTTTTGCCCCTTGTTTCAGATCATTAACCTGATGCAATGATTCGGGCAGTTCTAGCATTTCAGAAAATTCAATATAGGCTTGTGCAGTGAGAGTAAACCCAGGTGGAACAGGAAATCCAGACGTTGCAAGGCGGGAAAGACTTGCACCTTTCCCACCGATGTTACTTGTATCGGTATCGTGGTCGTTTAACCAAGCGACATAATTCTTTGGCATAGCTCGATAATAATACCTAGTATGCCTTCTAATGCACGAGAAAAAAGTTTTCGCCTTTTATATCTGTCATTACAATGTAGAGGTGAATAAAGTACCCATTTTTCCCACTCTTAAAAATCTAACGGGCGGCAGGTTTGTGATGGGAAGCGAGTCTGGAGGTCCAAATGAGATGCCGATGCATGAGGTGTTGGTATCTTCATTTTCGGTAGCTATAACACCGGTTTCTAACAGAGAGTATGAACAATTTGTTCTTGCTGGAGGAAACCCTTCCCAATTTCGTGATAAGGAAGAGTTTAGAGATGAAGCTCAACCTGTTGTTGGTATTAGTTGGTACGATGCTGTCAGTTATTGCGAATGGTTGTCTTCTCAAAGTGATGCATTATATAGGCTTCCTTCGGAGGCAGAACGCGAGTATGCAGCCCTGGGTGGAATGATAGGGGTGGATTGGCCTTGGGGAACCTCTTCAGTGAAAGAACATCCAAATTTTGAAGAAATCTCTTCTTTGAAACAGCCTCATGTCCCAAGCAGTGAATGTGCGAATGGCTATAGTTTGCAGTGCATGGCAGATAACGTTCATGAATGGTGTTCAGATTGGTACTCACCGGATTATTATTTTTCAGCTCCGTTAAAATCACCTTTGGGCCCACAGCAAGGTAAAAGAAAAGTTAGCCGCGGCGGTTCGTGGCGGCATAGAATTAAATTTACTCGCATTACTGCACGAGCAAGTCTTGATCCTAATCTGAGATATAACGACTTCGGGTTTAGAGTGTATGCAGATGCTTAGATAATAAATAGATGTCGTTTTCAACATAAAGAAAATTATTTGAGGAGATTTATGAAATTACGAAATTTAGGACGAACAGGTGTGAAAGTTTCCAACCTTTGCTTAGGCTGCATGATGTTTGGGCGAAGAACTGATTTTAAAGAGTCTGAGGAAATAATTAACACAGCACTAGATGAGGGAATTAACTTTTTTGATACTGCAAATGTTTATAGTCAGGGACGAAGTGAGGAGATAGTTGGGGAAGCATTAAAATCTAATAAAAAACGTGATGATATTATCTTGGCTACAAAATTTCATGGTGCAATGGGTGAAACCCCAAATACTCAAGGAAATAGTCGTAGACATATAATTGAGCAATGCGAGGCTAGTCTAAGGCGATTACAGACAGATTATATTGATCTTTATCAGGTGCATCGTCCACAGGCTGACATTCCAATTGATGAAACGTTGCGTGCATTAGATGATTTGGTGAGTTCTGGAAAAGTTAGATATATCGGGACTAGCACGTTTCCATCTTGGGAAATTGTCGAATCAATTTGGGTTTCTAAGGAGTTAGGTCTAAATCGTTTTGTTTGTGAGCAACCCCCATATAATCTTCTAGATCGAAGGGCCGAGCGAGAGCTTCTACCTATGGCAAAAACTTATGGCTTAGCAATTATCCCGTGGGGTCCGTTGGGTGGTGGCCTGCTCACAGGAAAGTATCAACGTGGTCAAGAAATGCCGAGTGATGGACGTTATGCGGATCCTCCCGCAGCTTATCGGGATCGATTTACTGAAAATATTTTTGATGTAGTAGAAGGTATAGAACCGATAGCACATGAAAAGGGATGTACAATCTCACAATTTTCATTGGCTTGGGTTTTACAGCAGGATTCAATTACAAGCCCTATTATCGGTCCGCGGACACTTGAACAACTCAAGGATAATTTAAAAGCTTGTGAAATTGATATTTCTGATAGTGAGAATGCTTTGGTAGATAAAATTATTGCTCCTGGAACTAACGTAACACCCTATTATGAAGCTGACTGGAAGTCACATATTTATAACGTGTGAATGGGAAGCCAATATGAAATCGGCACTTGAAGGAATAACTGTTCTTGACTTAAGCAGTGGTATTGTTGGCCCATATACGACAAAGCTATTGGCTGATTTGGGCGCTCGTGTGATGAAAGTAGAACGCCCTAAGGGTGATCCAGCCCGCCGCATAGGACCTTGGCTCAATAATGAGGAAGGGATAGAAAGTAGTGGTACCTATCAGTTTCTTAATACAAACAAAGAGTCGATTGTTGTAGATCTGTCCAAGAAGCAGTCGTATTCCGTAATAACAAATCTTATAGGTCTAGTAGATCTTGTCGTAACTAGTTTCTCTCCCGCTAATGCGGAGAAGTATAAACTGGCCCCTAGTGATATTAGAGCTCTTACCGATGTAAATACTTTGGCCATCACGAATTTCGGATGGACTGGCCCATATAGAGATTTCACGATTTCTGAAACAGTTTTGTATGCAATGGGTGGAGAGATGTATAGCCATGGCATAGCAGGGCAGGCTCCTTTGAAATTGGGTGGAGTTGCTGCACTTATGCAATGTGGTGCAATGGGAGCGATTGGGGCACTCGGTGCTATACATGCAAAGGAATTGCATGACATAACTCAAGATGTGGATATCTCCCTCTTTGATGTCCAAATTAATAGTGTTGATAGGCGGTCTTCTACGATTTTAGCCTTCCGTTTTTCTGGTCGTACGCAAGAACGTCCTGAAGTTGGTGGATTGTATTTGATAGGCGGTGTTTATGCTTGTGCTGATGGATTCGTAGAGGTTACAGGCGGGGTTAATTCTTCTCATCCATATTGGTCGCGGGTTACTGACATGATTGGTGATTCAAGGTTAAAGGAATCTAAGTGGGGTGATTTAGATTTTATCCGTAAACCAGAAGCAAAAAGTGAAGCTGATGCAATAGTAGTTCCTTGGATGATTGAGAGGACACGAGAAGAGATTTGGAGTGCAGCACGCGAGGCAAGGGTTATCTTAGCGCCATTATTTACTGGTAAAGATCTTGCTACTGATAAGGTTTTTAATGAGAGGGGTCTCTGGGTCGAGGTGGAGCATGAATTATTAGGTAGATTTCCTATGCTTGGAAGACCATATATTTTTGAAAAAACACCTTGGGAAATAAAGCGACCTGCACCAATGCTGGGGGAAGACACAGATAAAATTTTGGGTGAGTGTGGATATGGAAGCGCTGCAATCAAAAATTTGCGTTTAGAGGAGATTGTAAGGTGAGTAATTTAAGCAGTGACATGCTGCCATTGGAAAATATTCGCATTTGTGATTTCACAATTGTTTGGGCTGGTCAGTCTTCAACTATGTATCTCGCTGATCTAGGGGCTGATTGTATCAGGGTAGAGAATCCATATATCTGGAATCCTGCTACAAGAGCATCTGCACCGATTATGACGCCTGAATTTTCAGCGTTGTTACCTCCGTGGATGGGTGGGCACCCACCAAATGGTCGGGCATGGAATAATAGCCCAGCTTTTATCCACGTTTTTAGGAATAAAAAATCAATCACCGTAGATAGCCGTCGTCCTGAAGGGCTTGAAATCGTTAAGAATTTGATACGTATTAGTGATGTGGTTGCAGAGAATTTGGCTACGGGTACTCTGGAAAAGTTAGGCCTTGATGATAAGGTGATCAAATCTGTACGACCGGATGCAGTTATCTTGCATATTCCAGCGTATGGTCGCACAGGTGCGTACCGAAAAGGCCGCGGCTATGGCGCGCATATTGATAGCGTGGCAGGTTCATCTATGTTGCGGGGATATCCTGACTCTGCACCTTCTACAAACACCCAGATTTTCGCAGGTGATTTTTTTGTTGGTATGCACGGTGCGATTGCAATGTTAGCTGCTCTGCGCTACAGAAATCATACTGGTGAGGGGCAGGTTATTGAGCTTGCTCAAGCTGAGTGTTCAGCTTCCATGTTCCCGCAATCTGCCTTAGATGCAGCTTGGAATAATCGGGAATCAACCACGATAGGGAATCGTAGCATTGAAGGTTTTGTTCCAAACGGTGTTTTTCTGACTAGAACAAAAGCGAATGAGGATGATCGATGGATAGCGATTTCTTGTAGGAGTAACAGTGAGTGGGAATCTCTAGTGAACTATATGGGTGCACCCGAGTGGGCAAGAAAAGGTGATTTAAATTTGAAGGAAGGGAGGGCTGAAGTGCAGGAGATGATTGAAGAAAAGATTTCTGATTTTACAATTACACGTGATCGAGATGAGCTTTTTCGTGATTTACAACAGGTAGGCGTTACGGCTGGACCCGTTCTAAGTGCATCAGATGCAGTTGATGATGAACATTTGCTGCAATCGCGAGCTTGGCAAAATCTTCCTGCATCAGAAGAC
>CAYFHW010000089.1:0-6274 GCA_964343095.1 uncultured Anaerolineaceae bacterium
CACTGGGTGCATGTCACACGCCCACCGAGAGTTGTGTAGTTAGTCATAGTTAAGCTTTATCTGAGCGATAGCGATGGTAAAAACTGCTCCAAATACATCGGGGTTAAAATTTAGAGGGGGTTAGTTTAAGTTTTAGTAACACTGGAAGTAACATCAGACAACGGGGATGGCTAAGATTTATGTATTAATCAGGAGCTTAAGCTCACAGTTCAAATTCCCCCGCCTCCACCAAACAACTGTTCAATAAAGCACGATAATGGACAATTATATTATTAATAACAGTACTTTAAATAATATACTGGTTCAATGTAGCATAATATATGCGCAACAATTTGAAGCAAATGTTCTTATGAGTTTAAATACCGGCCCATCTGAGAATGAGTTTCGTGCTTTAGTTTCTTTATTTCATCAAAATGAATATAAACAAGCCTTTACCGACACCAATTCGCTAATTGATAAGCATCCTAATTGCGCAGAACTGTTTAATTTCAAAGGGGTGATGAATGCCTCTCTGGGCGATTATAAAGCGGCGATAGAAAATTACAGAGATGCTATAAGAATATCCCCTGATTATGCTGAAGCCTTTTATAATTTAGGGAATTCTTACAGTCACGGTTCAGATATTGATTCAGCTATAAAAGCCTTTTCTGAAGCAATAAATATAAAGCCAAATTATGGGGATGCCCATTATAATAAAGCAAATACGTTAGTCCTAAAAAATGAGTTTTCTTTAGCTGTAAAACACTTTGAAATTGCAATTTCAATAAACCCCAGACATATACACGCATACTACAACCTAGCGATAGCCCATAAAAATAACGGAGATGCTGATAAGGCTCTGCAATCGCTGAAACATTTAATATCTATCGATCCTGATTTTGTGGAAGCACACTATAATATTGGCATAATTCAACGAGACAAAGGGCAGTTAGTAGCTGCCATTAAAAGTTTTCAAAGCGCTCTTAAGATTGACTCAGAACACTCTGAATCCATGGGATCCCTTGGTAAGGCGCTCTTAAAGTATGGTAGGCCTGACCAAGGGAGAAAATGGCTCGCAAAATCAGAAGGCGTAATATTATTTGACCTTATTCATGGAATTGAATTTAAGGGCGGTACTGGCCATCAAAAGAATTAGTCTCACAGATAATAAAGCCATTCCGAATTTTATTGGCGCTTGGCAAATTGAAGACACTAAGTTGTGTGATGAAATCATTAATTTTTTTGAATCAAACCCACAGAAACAAGTGATAGGTCAAACTGACGCCGGGCTTTCAGACGGAAAGAAAAGCATAGACTTGGTAATACAGCCAAAAGAGATTGAAGCAGAGCCTTACTCAATGTTTTATGAATACATAAAACAACTATATCTATGCTATTTAGATTACGTAGAACAATGGAAGTTTCTAAAAAATTATGGCCGTATTGAGATTGGCTCTTTTAACGTTCAACGTTACCTCCCCGGCGATCATTTCAAAATGCTTCATACCGAGAGAGACTCACTCTCAAATATGCATCGAATATTTGCTTGGATGACGTATCTGAATGACGTTCCGGAAAGCGGTGAAACCTGCTTTTCTTTTTATAATCTGAAAGTAAAGCCAGAAAAAGGAAAGACTCTAATATGGCCGGCTGAATGGACTCATGCACATTCAGCAAATATTTTAACTAAAGGAGAAAAATATATAGTAACAGGTTGGATGAGCTTTCCCAGTATTGTATAGGAACGCTATAGCTTAGTTCTGTTCGATTGTTAGTTATTGAATTTTTTTGTATACCACACCAAGAATTGTTAGGTAAGAATTTTCCTATAAGTTCGTTCTAGTTCAGACACCATTATAGAGGTATCAAACAATTTGGAATCGTTCTTATTTCGGATTAATCTAGTTTTTATTGCTCTCAAGTATGCCTGATCACAGCCAAGCCTAATTGCTAGATCTTCATAATTACCGAGATTATCTGCAATTAGTTCCTCCATTTGGATAGCAGCTAAAAGGCTTCCACTCATCCGTGAATGATAGCTTTGTCCCATAATTGTAATTAAAGGTACTCCGCACCAAAGTGCGTCATTTGCAGTTGCCCCAGCATTGAAACAAAGTGTATCGAGAAAAAGATCAGCTGCTGACAAGCGCATGAGATACTCTCTATATTCGCAATGCTCCCAAAATACCAATTGATTATCATCGAGCCCTAACTTTTTCGCTTCTTTTTTAAGGTTTTTCTCTGCCCATGTATTTGACTTAACTAGCCACAAAAAACTATTTCTTACGTTTTTGAGTATTCTCGCCCATACAGCAAATAATTCAGGCGTTATTTTGACTGGATTATTGAAACTAATAAAAATGAAAGAATCTACTCTCACCCCCAACTTTTGTCGGCTCACTATATAATCAAATTGGGGTCTTGAATCATCGCTTAGTTGATATCCTGGTTCCAAATATAACACTTCTTCAGTGAAATTTGATTGCGCACAAGTAGGTATTAAATTTTTGTCAGCAATAATGTAGTCATAAAACCCCACACCCATAGTTCCAGGATAGCCAAGATAGTTAATTTGAGTTTGAGCTGCTCTGTAAGCGAAAATACCCGGCCTACCATTTCGTGTATAGCCGGATAGATCGATGGCAATATCGACTGATAAGGAATTAGAGAATTCCGCGATTTTCCTATCAGAATAATTCCTTACATCAAAAAATCTATCAAAAGACTTTTGTAGCTTTTTATGGGTTGGATCGTTTACATCTTGGCCGTAGGAAAAAGCACTAACTTCAAAACTTCCCCTATCATGGAGAGTAAAGGTAGGAGCCATTAGATGCATTACTGGGTGTTGGTGGAATTCTCCCGAAAAATAAGCTATGTGTATTTTCCTGCCTTCTTTTTTATGGTGCAGATTTGTTTTGCTGTTTGATTCATTGTGTCTGGAGAACCTTAACCCATAATTCCTAGATCTCTGCTTTTGATTCTTTGGGTCATCATCAAAATAAAGCATTCCGAAAGGTGAAACATCTATTTCAAAGTCAGCCTCAGGTTGAACGTCTGGCGGGAGTAGTTTCTCTTCCCAGTCACAAGTCAGCGCTTTTTGCTCTAATTTATGAGCTTTTGCTAGATGATTTTCAGGATTTAATTCTAAAGCTTTATCAAAGCTTTGTATGGCTAGTATAGGCTCGAAAGCTGCCTTATAAGTGACACCTAGCTGCGTATAGGCTTCAGAATAACCAGGCTTTAACTGTATGGCTTTAATAAATCTTTCACGAGCATTACTAAGCTCACCTAAATTCTTATAAACGATGCCTAGGTTATTGTGGGCTTCTGCAAAGTCTGATCGATACTTGAGTGCTTTAAGATAATATTGCTTGGCTTTTTGATTTTCACCGGAAGACAAATATAGGTTTCCTAAATTATTTAGAGTATCGCTGTTATTAGGATTTATGCCTAAGGCTTTATTGTATAAAGAACGCGAACGCTCAATATGGCCAAGTTTCTTCAAAGCGATTGCGAGGTTGGCATATCCATATTCAGAAGCGGGATCAATTTTGATGAGCTGTTCATAATATGGTACAGCTTCGCTATAACGCCCCATTCGAATACATGCAAACCCTGCCAAATCAATCAAGCGAGAATCGGCTGGGTGATTTTTCAAATAATGTGCGGCATCCTTTAATAAGCGCTCATAATTAGCTGAATGATAGAAGTTAATCAGCTTTTGGTATTTATTTTTGGAAAGCGTATTTTTCATTCCAGTCTCAACTTCTCTGATCCTTTCTGTAAGCTCCAATTTATGCCAGTCAAGAGAATTACCTTCAAAGAACTAATACAAATTATGCTATAGACTTTTGAAAATGCTATTCTTGGTTTTAGTATTAATTCTAGAGCGGAATCTAGTTAATTATCTATCAAGTCAGAGCTATTAAACTAAAAAATAAGATTGCAGACCAATAAAGATCTAACTTCTATATATGAAGAAACTTAAATTATTGCACGTAGGGTGCGGATCTTTGACCAAGGATAATACAACTAAAGAATTTGCTTCTGAGAGATGGGAGGAAATTCGGCTCGATATTGACGAATCTGTAGATCCAGATATTGTTGCTAGTGTGCTTAATCTAGAAATGATTCAATCAAATAGCTTTGATGCAATTTATTCTAGCCATAATATAGAACATGTTTTTAGCCATGAAATTCCAATGATGTTGAAGGAGTTTATTCGGGTATTAAATGAAGACGGGATTTTGGTCGTGAATTGTCCAAACCTTCTTCATATCGCAGAGTTAATTGCTAAAGATAAGTTAACAGAGCCAGCCTATACATCCCCAATTGGGCCTATCACTCCACTGGATATGATTTATGGGCATATCGAATCTATTTCAAAAGGCAATTTTCATATGGCCCACAAATGTGGATTCACGCCAACGTCACTAAGGAAGGTTTTAGAGGAGTCCGGATTCGGAAGTGTAGGTGTATTATCAAGGAAATCTCAATTTGATATTTGGGCTATGGCATCAGTAAAAAAAATAGATGATAAGAGTGCTATGAAGTCGCTCTTGAAAAGACATCTGCCAATAACTAGGAAATTTTAAAACCCCTTAAGTTTAGAATTTGCATTCCTTTCTTCGTCGAATTCTGTTGTCTTTCTAGTTTGCCTATTAATAACTCAAATACCTAATGCAACATGGTAAGAAATCTGGAAAAGTGTGCATGATCAACCTATGCTAGAGGTAACAAGGAGACCTATTAGCAATGACTGATTCGAATGAAACGGACAAAATAGAAAGGCAGTATACTGACTTTCCTTACCCTGCTCCGATCGAAGATATTCCTGATCATATCAGCCGTGGATATGCACAAGGTTCTTCTCCCGATAAGCTCTGGCCTAAGCTTTTCCCAGAGAAAAGTTATAAAGATAATTTAAGGGTATTGATCGCCGGATGCGGCACTAATCAGGCAGTTTACCATGCGCTTAAGTTCCCAAATTCTTATCATTACGCAATCGATATTAGTGAGAAGTCTTTGGAGCATGTAGCCAAATCGATTAAGAAGTACAATATAGAGAATCTGGAAATCGATAAAAAAGACATTACAGATTTAACTAATCAAGATGAATTCGATTATGTTATTTCTACTGGTGTGATTCACCATACCGAGAATCCCCAAAACAGTCTTAACAAATTAGTACAAGCAACTAAACAAGATGGCGCATTATTCATCATGATTTATGCGTCTTATTTGCGAGTTGGTATTTATTACTTGCAAGATGCTTTCAGGTACCTAGGCTTAAAACCTAATAAAGAAGACATCGAAATTGCCGGTAAGTTAATTGATTTATCACCAAAAAATCACTACGCCCATAATTATATTGAGGCAATAGAGAAATCTACTGGAACTAGAGATTTAACGTTTGATTCAGGCTTTATCGATACTTTTTTTAATGCAAGGGATAGAGCTTATGATATTTTCGAATTAAAGGAATTAATTGAAGCATCTGGCGCATATTTTCAATGTTGGCTGGATAACTCATTTTATTACAGGTCATTATTCAATTTTTCTTCTCAAAGCCCGGTATATCATAGCTTTAACTCCCTCAATCCATGGGAATTAGCGGATTTTACACAAAAAATGTCTCCAAATAGTGGCAAGCTTGCTTTTACGTTAAGAAAAGAAAAGCAACACGAGCATAAATATTTTAACATTCTTGATGTGACCCCAGAGACATATGTTCACCCTTATCTTTTAGGTGACATAGAAAAACCTGATTTTTCATCTCAATCAGGTGGGGTTATAGGCACCAAAAATCTAAGGGTTAAATTAAACATTCGGGAAAGAATAGTCTGGGATAACTTAGGCCAAAAACTCAAAGATATTTTGGATAAATCTAAAGCTGAGATTTCTGAAAAGAAAATTGACCAAGATTTATCCTTTGATTTTTTACGTGAGATGGTTCACAAATACTGGAAAAATGGATATATCAATTTCTCTGAAGCTGAATAGAACAGCACATTAAGTCGCTATCACCAATGTATACGTTTAGCAGAATTCTATAGTCATAGGAACATGATCACCTAACTTCATCCAGCCCTTGAATTCCCCAAGCTGTTGGCTAGAATCAGGTTAGAGATTGATACCAATAACGAAAGGTTAAACCAAAAATCCAAAGCCCAAAACCACGACTCTATATCGACCAATCGCCTGCAGTCCGTTGATGCATTGCGCGATTTTGTAATGGTGTTATAGACCCAGCTCTTCACCACCCACCCAATTGGCATGAAAACCAATATTGAAA
>CAYFHW010000090.1:0-6211 GCA_964343095.1 uncultured Anaerolineaceae bacterium
TTGGAAGGTGGTGCTGTACGTTATCAATTGGCATCTACAGGTGAGCATCATCATCATTTTATTTGTACGGTCTGTGGTGTAGTTACTGAGTTTATTGATGCACATATAGACCAAGCAGTAAATAGGCAGGCGCAAGGTGCTGATTTTGAATTAAACTCTCATACGATAGATTTGTATGGTGTTGGTGCGTGTTGCAGCAAAAAATAAATTATTTATATGCTTATTTTCTGTAGTTCTGTCTCGCATCATTTCGCCAGTAATGCGCAGCTGTTACCCTAAAATATGCTTTCCCGCTATCGAATACTAGATTTTACTCGTGAACGCAATTTAATATGCGGTCAGATCCTGTCTGACTTAGGTGCTGAAGTTATTCATGTTGAGTCTCCTGAAACTTCTGTAAAGAGGTCTTTTGTTTGGGAGGCACATGCAAAAAATAGTCAAAGTGTTGTAATAGATTTCGTAAATCGCAATAACAGAGCAGATTCTGAATTCTTATATAAACTGATTGAAGGAACTGATTTTTTTATTGAAGATTTCTCACCAGGTTATTTTGATGACTTGAAACTTGGGTATTCTGATCTTAAAAAAATCAATCCGCAAATTATTTATATTTCTCTATCCCCTTTTGGACAGAATGGTCCAAAAGCGAGGTATGCAGCGACAGATTTAACGATTATGGCTGCTTCAGGATTGTTACATCTCTCAGGTGCTCCAACTAAACCACCTTTGCGAATATCTGAACCTCAAGCAGATTTTCATGCTTCTGCTGAAGCTGCTGGAGCTGCGTTGATTGCTTTACAAGAAAGACACCGTTCAGGTATTGGCCAACAGGTCGATGTATCTGCTCAACAAGCAGTTAATTTAGCGACACTCACCCAAATGGGTGGAATCGCTTTAGGTGATGAGGAAACTGTTCGTTCTGCTGGTGGGATGCAGATAGGAGGTGTTCAAATCAAACTTGTGTGGGAGGCAAAGGATGGGCATGTAGCGATCACATTTTTCTTCGGAGATATGGTCGGACCTTATACACGTCGCTTGATGGAATGGGTTTATGAAGAAGGCGGTTGTGACAGTAGCACTAGAGATAAAGATTGGGAGGGTTATGTTCCGCTATTAGTTAGTGGAGAAGAGACGCAAGAAGAATTTTCTAGGGTTTTAGAATTAGTTACAAAGTTTGTGAAAAATAAAACAAAGGCAGAATTGTTTAAAGAAGCCCAAAAACGTAATTTATTATTAGTTCCTGTATCTACAATTCCAGATTGTTTACAAAATGAACAACTTCAAGCACGAAAATACTGGCAAAAATTAAAATTATCTAAGAAGGAAGTAGTGCTACCTGGGCCTTTTATAAAGTTAAGTGAAAAACCCATTAAGAAACCGCATAGAGCGCCAAAGCTTGGTGCACATACAGATAAATTAAGAAAAGAGCCTGTGCGGAAACCTGCACCACCACCACCTAGTCCTGTATTTGGTGGGGTGGTATCCAAGGAGAGCAGAAATGAGAAGGCAACTACCAACTTACCTCTAAGTGGTCTGAAAGTACTTGATTTTATGTGGGTTCAAGCTGGTCCGACGATGACTCGTGTACTTGCAGATTATGGAGCAACAATTATACGTGTAGAGACACCACTGCACCCTGAAGTAGGACGCGGGATGCATCCATTTCATGATGGGAATCCAGGACCTGAAAATAGTGCATATTTCGGAAACATGAATGCGGGGAAGCTTGGCTTAACCTTGGATATGAACAATTCAGCTTCCATAGAGGTAGTTCGTGATCTTGTTTGTTGGGCTGATGTTGTTTGTGAATCCTTTTCTCCAAAAGCTTTTCGCCGTTGGGGTCTTGAATATGAAGAATTAAGAAAATTAAACCCAGAAATCATCATGTTAAGTAGTTGCCTTTTTGGTCAAACGGGTCCATACAGCTTAATCCCAGGGTTTGGAACTACTGGTGCAGCAATTACAGGCTACGTAGGTCTTGTTGGGGAACGTAATGGTGCGCCAACCGGTCCTTTTGGTGCTATCACTGATGCTATAGCACCACGGTTAAGCTTAGCCGCTCTGTTAGCTGCATTAGAGTATCGAGCATCGACTGGGAAAGGCCAATATCTTGACCAATCGCAAGTAGAATCCGCACTCCATTTTTTGTCGACTGCTTTCGTAAGATATACATTTGGAGCAGGTGAATCTACGAGAAATGGTAACCGTGATTCAGAGTTTGCCCCACATGGTGTTTTCCCTTCGAGAGGTGAGGATGAGTGGATTGCTATAGCTATAAGAAATGATACCGAATGGGAAGCTTTCTGTAATGTTATCGATATGAATTCATATAGGGCTATGTCGATAGATGAACGACATGGTAATGCCGATTTATTGGAATCTGTAATTGGACTATGGACTCAAAAACATACAGCAAAAAATGTTGAGCTAAAGTTACAAGATATAGGTATTCCTTCCGCCGTGTTGTTGCGGGGGAAAAATGCAATGGATGATCAACAGCTACAATATCGTGAGCATTTTGCTACCGTGCCACATCCAGTTCATGGTACGACAATTATTGAAGGTTCAAGGTTTAAACTCTCGCGTACTCCGGCGATCTTAAATCGTCCGGCCCCGATGTTTGGACAACATAATTCAATTATTATGAGTGAATTCCTAAAGTATGATGATGAAAAGATTGCATCATTAGCCGAGTCAGGTGTATTTGCCAATTAAATGAGCCAACGACGACGACGCAGACGTAAAGAATTAAAAATAGCAGATGAAGATCGTTTGCAGGTTGTTAATATTGAACGAATTGTTTCTGGTGGTTACGGTCTCGCAAAAACTAAAAGTGGAAAGAGATTGTTGGTTGCAGGTGCAGCAACTGGTGAAAGGTGTACTGTTGAGCTAGAGCATGATTATAAAGATTATGCTACTGGCACGGTCGCAGAAGTGCTTGAATCTGCGGAGGGAAGAATTGAACCGAAATGCGATATTTTTGGTGAGTGCGGGGGTTGCCAATTTCAACATCTTGAGTACAGCAGTCAAATTGAGGTGAAAGAAGAAATTGTCCGAGATGCTTTGCTCCGTATTGGAGAATTTAAAAGTTTAAAAGTTAACCCAATGATTCCGGCTGAAGACCCTTGGGCATATCGGAATCATGTACGTTTTTCAACCGGTAGGTTATTTGGTGATGTGGGCTTCGTACCAAGAAGTCATAGAGGATTAGTCAAGGTTACTAATTGTGATGTTGCAGTACCTTGGATAAACGAACAAATCCCTAAAATACAGGGTCATGTTGGGACTTTACATCAAGTACAGCTTCGAAAGAGTGAAAGTACGAACGAAGCATTAATAAGTCCACAAATTAACGTAATTCGAGAGATTTCAGGGCAGAGCTGTTATCACGAAGAGCTGGCAGGTTTTCGTTTTCGGATTAGTCAGTCATCTTTTTTCCAAGTAAACAGTGCACAAGCAGAAAACTTAGTTGAGCTTGTTCGAGAAGCTTTACCTACGTCAGGTGATTTACTTGTAGATGCTTATGCAGGAGTTGGTACATTTTCAGTGATATTTTCTTCACGTTTTCGTCTGGTAGTGGCTATAGAAGAATCAGCTGGTGCTACTAAAGATGCTGAGTTTAATACTCAGGATTTTACTAACATTGCTATCCGTGTTGGAAAGGTAGAGGATGTTTTACCTGATTTAGGAGAGACAGTAGATGCTGTAATCCTTGATCCTCCGCGTGTAGGTTGTCATCCGGCAGTATTAGATTCGATTATTGCAAGTGCGCCCCGTTCCTTGGTTTATGTATCTTGTGATCCAGCAACATTGTCGAGAGATCTTAAAAAATTAGTGGAACATGGATATGAGCTCGAATATCTTACCCCGATCGATATGTTCCCCCAAACCGCGCATATTGAATGCGTGGCAAAGTTATCTTTTCAAGGTGTGGAAACAATGGACGCATTAGAGGAGATTACCAGTCCTATAACTAGGATTCAGTAATCGAATTACTTAACTAGACAATGAGGTAATGCTAATGCAGCAGCAGTAGCTGCGCGTTCGAAGTTTGGAAATACGGCAATTTGGTTTTTAGCAAATTTTTGACGTATTTCAACAACGAAGGCTTCTTCATGAGCAGGATGCATAACTGTAAAAAATGGCTTTTGGGAACGTTTTTTGTGCTCTGTTAAAACATCTAACATCGCATCAAGTGCTTCCGGTTTGTTCTTCCATTGTCTGGCCCCAAACATTGCAGATTGTTCCATAACCATTGCATCAATTTCAGGGTCAGCGTCCAAAATTGTTAAAATTCGTTGTAGCGTCTCTGTGTTACCTTGAATAGTTCCTGCCATATCAAGCGGGTTCCGATAGGAACCACCAACTATGTTGAAAAAAGTTTCTAATTCATCGTAGGACTTTTTACTTAGTGGGGGGACTTCGAACCCGACTTTACAGAAAGCATCAGTAATTGAAACTGATTGGCCTCCAGTCATTGCCATTAACCCTAGTTTGCGTCCTTCAGTTGATTTTGAATTGAGCAACAGTTTCATGACATCAACAGTTTCATCTAAACTGCTTGTCGATATGGCACCGCACTGTTTCATGATCCCTTCCCATACGGGTTCAGGTGAAGCTAAAGAAGCGGTATGGGATTTTGTTGCAAGTGCCCCAGCTTCTGTTTGACCACCCTTCCAAACTACAACAGGCTTACGTCGACATGCTTCTTTGAGAGCATGAAAAAACCGTGTACCATCTCTCACGCCTTCTACATAAAGGCCAATGACTTTCGTATCTGGATCTTCGGTTAGATATTCAAGGTAATCACTTATGTCTAGAATAATTGCGTTGCCAAATGAGGCACACTTAGAAAGATGCATGCCCTGGGCTGCCATCACCAAGCTAAACATAATACTGTGTGTTCCTGATTGTGAAAGAAAAGATACTTCGCCGTTATCTGCTACCGGGACATCGGGGTTAAATCGTATACCACTTTTGGGAAGATAAAGTCCCATACAATTTGGTCCAATGACATTAAATTTTGCGTTTTTAGCTGCTTCAGTTAATTGTTTTTGTAGGGTAATTCCTATCTCTTCGCCAGTTTCAGCAAATCCGGAAGTAAAGAATGCTGCACTTGCAGCATTTACCTCAATTAAATCATTGAGTACGTAAGGTGAAATTTGCCTGGGTACGGCCACTATTGCGTAATCGATTGGCTCAGGAATATCAGCTAAAGATTTGTAATTTTTAAACCCAAGTTTTTCAATGCCTTCGATTTCTTTCTCATCAATTTGAACAGAGTAAAGATTCCCACCCTTTTCTTGGAATGTTTGGTTATTTTTTAGCCACATGTAATTTGGCCCTTTATCACCAATCACCACTGCAGTTTTCGGATTAAACATCCGATCTAAATTATGGCCTGGAACACTCATGATGTTTTTCTTTCACCTAGATCGTCATTAAGTATGATGCGTGCGTCTACTGCCACAGCATTCTTACTGTTAACAATAATTGGATTCAAGTCGACTTCTTTTATTTCTGGATGCTCGGTTACAAATACTGAAATTTGTAAAAGCATTTTATGTAATTCCTCAAGGTTACAAGGTTCTTGCCCACGAACTCCATCAAGTATTGGGCGAGCTGCAATTTCATTAACCATTTCAATTGCATCCTTTTCTTCGAGTGGGGCTAAGCGAAAGGATACATCATTTAGGACCTCAACTAAGATACCACCAAGACCAAACATGATAACTGGTCCAAATTGTTGATCTAATGTCATTCCGATAATTACTTCAGTTCCTGCTTCTGCCATTTTTTGCACTGACACACCTTGAATCTCTGTTTGAGGATATGCGTTTTGGACATTATTTAGAATAGAATCGTAAGCGTTTAGTACTTCTTCATTGTTTTTCAGGTTTAGGACAACTCCACCTACATCACTTTTGTGACTTAGGCCAGAAGCAACAATTTTTAATGCAACAGGATAACCAACAGCGCTTGCTTTCGTCGTGGCTTCTTCTCTAGAAAAGACTAAAAAAGTTTCCGTAGTATTTATGCCTACTTCACTCAAAATATTTTTCGATTCAATTTCAGAGAGCAATGTGCGTTTTTCTATCAGGGCTTGTTTTACTAGGTCTGTAAATGGCATGGTACTCCTTAAAATATTTTAGGCGCCGACCGGATTCGAACCGGTGATAAAGGTTTTGCAAACCTCTGCCTTACCACTTGG
>CAYFHW010000091.1:0-6102 GCA_964343095.1 uncultured Anaerolineaceae bacterium
ACTTGCTGCATCAACTATAAAGTTAGCTACTAGGAATGGAGAGATTCTCTTGGCACCTTTTGTCTGTAAAGTTTCCTGCCCTTTTAAGAATGTTTCAGAACCTCCAGCTCCAGACCCGAAAATTATTCCAATCTCATCAGCATTTTGCTCACAAATTTCAAGCTGGCTGTCGTCTAAAGCTTCCAGTGTAGATAACAATGCAAACTTTACACTGCGGTTCATATGTTTTAGTTGCTTTGCTGTTACTCTGCTATCAAGTTGTAAGAGTTCTTTAGGATCTTTCTTCACTTCCGCTTGAATTTGCACCTTGAAATTTGAAGCATCAAACAGAGTTATCGGTGCGATACCACTTGTTCCTGAGAGCATTGCTTGCCAAGTCTGCTCAGAGTTTTCTCCGACAGCAGATATAGCTCCCACACCGGTCACAACGACTCGATGTTTCACCGCGCAGTTGTTTCCACTGATGAAAAGTTTTCACTGAGCAGACCGTTCTGGGGGTCACTCAAGCTAACCACTTTTTGCGTTTTATCTATCCTTCTTACTAATTTTGTTAAAACACTACCGGGTCCAACCTCAAACACCATTTCTGCATCCATGTTCTGGATTTGTTGGACACAGCGTTCCCACCGCACACTCTCGGTTAATTGGTCTCTAAGTTCTATAAAAACATCTTCCTTTGAGCGCAGAATATCGGCATTTACATTCCCTATAATTGGAGTCCTAGGATTCTGCAAGGGTGTTTGTTCGAGTAATTTTTTCATGCTTACACTAGCTTTTTCCATAAGTGGTGAATGAGAAGCGATACTTATGGGAAGGGTTATAACAGTACGTGCTCCAGCTTCTTGGGCTAGGTCGATAGCTTTATGTAGGGAGGGGAGATCGCCAGATATTACAGTATGTCCTTCACAATTCTGTGTTGCGATCCCAACATATCCTGCATCGCTTGAATGTGAACAAATTTCTAAAATCTGCTCCTCTTGGAGTCCTATAATCGATGCCATTCCTCCGGGGTTTTCACGCCCAGCCTCGTCCATTAAGCGTGCGCGTTCCTGCACTAAGACCAGGCCTTCTTCAAATGTAATGGCACCAGTTGCCACTGCAGCAGTGAATTCTCCCATAGAATGCCCAGCGATAGCTACGGATGTTAGTTTTTTATCCAGCGTACTCCAGCGTTCTCGTACTGCCTCGAGCCATGCGATTGAGGTTACAAATGTCGCGGGTTGTTGATTAATTGTTCGTTGTAATTCTTCTTCGCTACCTGTATAGCACAATCGGGAAATATGTCTCTCAAGTACTTCATCTGCACGCTTAAAGACATTACGTGCTCGTGTTGAGACCCTACTCAACTTATTTCCCATACCTACAGACTGAGAGCCTTGGCCAGGAAAGATGAGAGCGAGCTTTGTCCACGAAGAATCTAATAATGCCATAGTACAAATACCTACTTCTGCTGGGTATATTGGCCTCACCCAGCATAACAGAGCTTTTCCTTATATGGGGGGATTTAGTCCTAAAGTAAAGTTCCTGGATCAATATCTATGCCCCAATTCGTACCGAGCGTAATTTCGTTTAGCAACGTGGAAGGTTCGCGACCTTTTAAAAGTATTTGCCACTGATATTCTCCTCGCTGCCTTACTATATGAGCAATTGTGGGACCGACAATTTCCGGTTCACTTTTCCCTTTGGTATCTCTTATTGTTCTTAGCGTGTTTGCAACCCTGGTTGCTTCGGACAGCCCCCTTTCCCTATTACGATTCCTATGAGTTAATTTAGCGATTCTTTGAAAAGGAGGGTAGCCTGCAAGTCTTCGGTAGGCACATTCCTGAGTGTAAAACAATTCATAATTTTGCAATGCCACAGCAGTCAATGAACGAGCTTCTGGATTATATGTTTGTATATAAACCTCTCCTTGCTGTTCTCTTCGTCCAGCTCTCCCGGCGACTTGTGCTAGAACCTGAAAATTACGTTCATAAACCATGTAGTCAGGAAGGTTTAACCCAACGTCTGCATCAACGACACCGACTACTCTCATTGTCGGTAGATCTAAGCCTTTTGCTAGCATTTGCGTACCAACGAGGATATCGATTTTGCCCTGTTCAAGTTGTTCAACAATTTTTTCATGACTAGTTTTTGCTTTTACAGTCGTGCTGTCCCATCGTGCAATTCGGGCATGTGGAAAATAATCCTTGGCTTGTTGTTCTACTTTGCTAGTTCCTATTCCGAAAGGTCTATAGCGATTGCTACTGCATCGGGGACAGTTCCCCGTAATGGCTTCTGTTCGATTGCAGTGATAACAGTGTAACTTTTCCTGTAAAGGGGTTGCGGCGTCTATCCCCATTGATAGCAGACAATTGGAACATTTTGCGACATGACCACAAGCTCTACAGAGCATGAAGCGAGCTAAGCCTCGCCGATTTACAAATAAAATAGATTGCTCTTTGGCTGTAAGTGCATTGTTAACAGCGTTTACTAAGTCATAGCTAAAAATACTTCGATTACCAGCCTTCATCTCTTCTCGCATATCTATAATTTTTATTTTTGGCATTTCCCCAGAGTTTGCAGTTTCCTTGTTCAAACTTGGACTAATTCGAGTCATTAGGTTTAGGCGTTTGAGTTCACCAATTTCAGAACGGTGATAACTCGTAATGTCAGGGGTTGCACTACCTAATACCAGCGTTGCACCTGTGTAGTGACAGATTTCTGAGGCGATGTCACGTGTGTGATATCTCGGATGCTGGTCTTTTTGCTTATAGGTCCATTCATGTTCTTCGTCTATCACAACAAGCCCCAAGGAGGGTACAGGAGCGAAAATTGCGCTTCGTGAACCAATTATTAGCCTAGATTTATTCTCATTTATACGGTGCCATTGGTCGTATAGCTCGCCAGTGCTTAAGTTGCTATGCAGTACAGTAATTTCATTGGGGAATTTTTCCCCGTAGCGCTTAATAGCTTGAGGAGTTAATGAGATTTCAGGTACTAGAACGATCGCACTTTTTCCTGAATCTAGGACTTTACGAATGATAGCTTGATATACTTCAGTTTTTCCACTTCCAGTAACACCATGTAATAAGAATTGTTTACCATCTGACGCCAATATTTCAGACACAGCTTTTTGTTGTTCTTCTGTAAGAGTTGGAGGAGGTACAGGTGTTTTTGATCGGTAGGTTGAAACAGGATCGCGGTTAATTTTTACTTGTTCGACCGAGATCCATTCTTCTTCCTCAAGCTGCCTAATATGATTTGAGTGAACTCCTAGTTCGCGTGTTTCTTTCAGGGTAAGTTCATTCGTTGTGGCAAGAACCTTTAAGAGACGTGCAGCTGGTGATCTTTGATGTGTTTTTGTACGTGTGTTTGCTTCCTTTAGCATTTCAGATTCTGTTCTAAGTCGCTTCACACGTTTTTGTAGGAGTGGTTGACCACCAGGTCTGGTAAGACCTTGGGTTACAGTTAGAGCACCTTTTTTTTGAAGTTCCTCTAATTTCTTAATTGGGACTGAACCTATTGTTTTACGAAGATGTTCCAGGGATACTTTTCCGTGTTTTGCGAGGTAGTCCAAAATTGCTGCATCTTTAGGTTCGGATGGTAGTAAGGCAGGTATTTTAATTGGCGAAATTGTAGTCATTGATTTTTGCCCATATCCTGCTGGTAGACAGGTGGCGACACATTCCCATATTGGTGCCATATAGTGCCTGTTCATCCATTGTGTGATGTAGCGGTGAGTTGTGTCTAAAACAGGATTTGGATCTGCAATCGCTGAAATTTCCCGTATTTGCTTCAGTTTGCTCGTTGAACTTTCTGATAAAACTATGCCTTGAAGTATGCGGTGTCCGAAAGGTACATAGACTGCTTGACCTAGCTGAAGCTTCATTCCTGAAGGGACTTTATAGGTGAATATATTGCTAGAAGCTTGTCCAGTATTAACTGCTATTCCCACTAAATTAGTCTTAACAAAGGGGTAGCGCTCCATTGAAAGCATCCTATTAGTACGTATAGATATGGTAGTAGGAAGCGTACACTGTCTATGTTTCTGTATGTTATTTCGTTCCCAAAACCTAGAGATTGATCATTGAGTACAGTGTTTGGAAGTGATGTATAGAAGTAGAATGGGGAACCAGTAAAGGAGTTATGATGGCTCGTTCTAAAGACCCTGGTTTTTTTGAAACAATTTATTCTGCTAGGGCACTGCGAAGGTTTAGTGACAGAGTAGTTGAAGAGGATGTGGTATTTCAGGTGCTAGATGCTGCAATTCGCGCGCCATCAGGAGGAAATGCACAAGATTGGCGTTTTGTTGTTGTCAAAGAGCAAACAAAAAAGAAAAAGATGCAGGAGTGGGCAGAGGAAGGTTGGAGCTCATATCAGTCCAAGTTTGCTAAAAATAATGATGAAGCCCGTAATTTACCTCGTGCTCAAAGGCTTCCTTTTCTTGCAGCGGCACATCTTGTTGAACACTTGGCAGAAGCTCCGGTAATTATTGTAGTTACTGGAGAGAAGGATCGACACCGAGCTTCAGGTGGGAGTACTTTTCCTGCAATTCAAAACATCCTGTTGGCGGCGCGTGCACTGGGCTTAGGGGGTTCGATTTTTAATATGCCAATGATTCGTAATAAGGAAGATTTGAGTGACTTACTAGAAATTCCGACTAATTATGAAATAGTTTGTATTGTGCCGTTAGGTTACCCCACTGATAGGCATGGACCACTTAAGCGAAAACCTGTTCATGAAGTTGTTTATGTAGATGAATTTGGGAAAACTTGGGATTTTGCATCAAAGCAGCCAGAGAACGGATGGGAAAATCTATGGCTTTGAACAGTGCCAGGCTGAGAAAGTAAGCATAATGTTACCTTTAGAAGGCATACGAGTTGTAGAAGTAGCAAGCTTTTTAGCGGCCCCCTCTGCTGCAGCTTTGATGGCAGACTTAGGTGCCGATGTAATAAAAGTCGAGCCCCCTAGAGGAGATACGTTTCGAGGTAACTCTGCACATATGCATGAGGGGTTGCCTATCAACTATAGGTTTGAAGTTGATAATCGTGGAAAGCGTTCGATTGCTCTAAATCTTGCTAATTTGTCTGGAAGACAGGTTTTAAAAAAACTTGTAGCATCGGCTGATATTTTTGTAACGAATTTAACTGCACGAAGAACAAAGAAGTATGGGTTGGACTTTGAATCCTTAAAAGTTATTCAACCAAAATTAATTTATGGTCACTTAGTTGGTTATAGCAGTACTGGGATTGATGCAGAGCGACCAGGTTTTGATGCAACGGCTTTTTGGGGACGTTCTGGTGTTATGGGTCTTATGGGTGATAAGGGTACTCCTGCAATTCAAAGTCGTTCTGGCCAGGGAGATCATCCGACAGGGCTTAATTTATTGGCAGCATTACTTGCAGCATTACGTTTACGAGATATTACTGGTGAGGCACAACGAGTGGAAGTTTCTCTACAAAGGACTGGTCTTTGGACGATTGCAACCGATATGCAACAGGCACTCAATTTGCCAGAGCATCAGCCATTTCGATTTGATCGTTCAAATCCTATTCAGCCTATGCGTGGTACGTATGAAACTGCCGATAAACGCTGGCTAATGTTAACTATGCATAATGTTCCTAGGTATTGGCCTCGCCTTAGCAAGGCTTTGAATCGTCCAGATTGGGAAGCAGATTCACGATTCACAACTATTGCTTCGTTACTTAAGAACGGTTCGATTATAGTTACAGAAATCGAAAAAATTTTCCGTTCTCAAGATCTAAGCTACTGGGCCAAGAAATTAGATGATAATGAATGCATATGGGCCCCAGCTGCAAGTCTTGATGAAGTTGCAGCTGACCCAGTTTTACGTGACCAAGGTGCCTTTCAAACTCTTTTGGATAGTGAAGGGTCACCCTATGAGGTTGTGTCAACTCCATTTATGATTGACGGCGTGGACATACGCGCGAGGAAACGTGCTCCACTGGTAGGAGAAAATAATTTTGATGTCTTTTGTTAGCTCTATCTGCTATTAAGGATGCCTTCCAAGGATTCCAAGAGGCAAAATTAACGATAGTTCTGTAAGCGCTTGGCCAGGGATTATTCGGCAACAAAATCTCTAAATCTCTTAGATAAATATCT
>CAYFHW010000092.1:0-6096 GCA_964343095.1 uncultured Anaerolineaceae bacterium
TGCGCTTGATCGGAGGGTGTAATTTGCCAGAACCAAAACGAATCTTTTTCTATTTCTGCTGAGAACCAAATCGATTGTTTGCCGATTGACTCTGGAATACGTCCCAAATTTGGTATTTGTCCCAAGATTGGTCTTATACCCCAGGCGCGTTCCTTTGCGCCAAATCCTGAGAAATCTATACTCTTTCCCTCGTGTTTTATTTGCCCTTGAAAATTTCCCGTCTGGACATACCTCCACTGATCCCAAACAAGTTGACGTCCGTCGTTCCTATGTTGCACTGGAGCACTCACTTCTATCGGCTGATTCAGGGACTTGAAAGAAATTTTTAAACTGATTGGCTGATTTTCTTTTTCTTCAACAATGAATTGCCATTCTTTAAAGGGTTCAATAATTTCTGCACTGATGCAATCAACCTGTTTAGTGTCACGATCACCATTTACGATGCGTGAGGCACGAACATTGTATTGTTTACCATCTATCAC
This sequence comes from uncultured Anaerolineaceae bacterium, assembly GCA_964343095.1. Lineage (GTDB taxonomy): Bacteria > Chloroflexota > Dehalococcoidia > Tepidiformales > Tepidiformaceae > JAKUNN01. The sequence continues at coordinate 483 of CAYFHW010000092.1, forward strand.
AACAGAAACTGCTGCATCCATTGTTGCAGTTTGCGGATAAACACCTATGTATGCGGAGATGTTTAGCTTTCCATCTGCAGAGCCGGCGTGGAACCACACTTCATCGGTCCATCTAGGGTTTCGCCCTTCGACAAGCTCCATATTTTCAACGATCTGGTGTATTGCATAGTCATCAAGTGCTGTAGCCACTTTTCACTCCCGAGCCTAGAAATAGCATTACAGAAAGTCTGCGATGCAGGCTGGTTGTCGCAATCTGTCATTCCAAGAGGCGAATGTCAATACTTTTTAGGAAGTAAGGAATTTATTCGTAACACTTACTACAGTGTCTAATTGCTCTAGTTGAGGTAGATGTCCTGCCTTGGGAATTATTTGTATATCCGTATCTTTTATAGAGGATGCGAATTCATCTGCATAAACAGGGGGAACGATTCCATCATCCTCACCCCAAAGTAATAGCGTTGGCGAACTAATACGATGTAGGCGCTTTTTCAGTCCTTTATCAGGGATTGGCCAGACAAATTTCCCGGTACACGCTAATGACCATGTAGTACGGAGGGCCATTTGAATACCTTCTTCTGGATTGGCAGGTGGCGTTGCCATTAGCTGGGCAGCAGGTCCGGTAGGATCAGAAAAGATTAAGGGACCTAACTCTAATTGTGATGTTGTCATCCAGTTTTTAACTGGACTTTCATCAAGCCAAAGACCTATAGGATTCATAAGTACCAGTTTAGCCACTCTTGCCGGGTTTGTGGCAGCTAATTCAGCTCCCAGCATCCCACCAAATGAGTGTCCAATAACAGCAGGTTTTTCAAGGTTGAGCTTGTCAAAAATTTCGTAATACACAAGTACAAGATCCCATAAATTATCGATTGGTTTTATAGCATCGGGTAATCCTGGCGCAGTACCCGGGAGGTAGGGCGCATGCACTGTGAAGGATTCTGAGAGCTGTTCAAGAAATGGATCCCAAGTGAGACCCATTGCACCGTGAAGAAAGATTAGTGGTGGACCGCTACCTCTCGTGAGTACCTTTGTTTCAACTTTATTTCCCCAGACCTCGAGAGTTTGTTCTTTAGGCTCTGACATCCCTATTCTGCTCCTCCAACAGCAGTAAGTTCACTACTAGACTTTTTTGTCCTTAAGCGTTCTGGCCACCAATTGTTTTCGTATTTGTCCGACCAGCGATCCTGAATATGTGGCAGGACATCGTTGGTAAAAAGATCAATATTCTTCATAGTTAATTCATGTGGCATTGAACCGATTTGCATCAATACCATCAAGTTCCCAACGTGGAGGCTATCAATTAAATTTTCTAGTTGTTCAACTACTGAGGAGGGGCCTCCACTGATCACAAATTGCTTATCCACGTAGTCTTTGTAGCTCCAATCTTTTATCCCTTCTCGAGCGGATGCTTGTCCTTTTAGTTGGCGCCGGAGATTGTTCTCAAGACTTCGATAATCTTGATGTCCAGGAGGTGTGAATTCTGGAGCAATGTGGAGTCCTTTGTTGTAGAAATACTTTACATGTTCTGCATAGTCTTTCTCTGCCTGTTCGTCAGTTTCTGATACTGCAACTAGCTGAAGGAAACCTACACGATACGGATTTTGCTCGATTTCTTTCTCTTCCAAAAATTGCCAATAGCTGTCCATAACTGCTTTACCCTGGGCATGACCAAAATAGGACAAGAAGCAATAACAATGATTATTGTTCGCAGCGAATTCCCAAGTACTTAAGCTCCCCATCCCAGGAACCCAAATTGGTGGGCGGGGATTTTGAATTGGACGGGGCCAGACATTTACCATTGGAAGTTGTGTATATTTTCCGTTGAATGCAAAGGGTTCACGAGATTCCCATGCCTTAAGAATTAGATCGTGGGCTTCGTAGTATCGTTCGCGTTGTTCAATCGGAGTGATTCCGTAGGCCATATTTGCATCCATGGCAGTACCGAGTGGCATTCCTGCTACTAAGCGGCCTTCAGAAATACAATCGAGCATTGCGTATTCTTCAGCAATACGTATAGGTGGATTAGTAGTAGGGAGTGTTGCACCCATTTGAACGCAAGCGACGTCTAGACCTCTTGTAGCAAGCGCTAAAGCGCCGCCCATAACATTGGGTCCTGGCATAAAACCATAGGCATTCTGATGATGTTCATTAACGCAAATCCCATCAAAACCTGATTTCGCAGCATGTACCAGCTCGTCCAAAGTCCAGTTGTAATACTTACTTACTTGCTCTGGTGTTGCGAGATCCCAAAAAGGGGGGTCCACCCAGACAGAGTGATATTCGTCCTCAAAATTGTCTGGTAGATCACGATGGGGCATGAGATGAAATGCTGAAATCTTCATTGTTATCTCCGTTTATAGGATCGGTGTAAGTCTACCTGAACTGATGAGGCGTGCATAGATTTCTGGAGCTAGATTGGTTTGTTTAAGAAACCACAAGCTCCTTTGTTTTCCCAAGCTGCTTCAAGCGCGGCTTTAGCGTCACTCGCATCTAAAAGTGTAAGTGTGTTTTCAAGATTGCTGTGTATCTTTGTGAGTTCTGCTACTGCATCGTTTAGATTTTGTGTGCTTGCGTTTTCAATGTCTTCACTCACTTCATGAAGTGAATTTGCCATTTTACGCAGGTTATTGGTTATCACTTTCAACTCCGAACTATTTTTTGGCGTATTGAGATTCTGAATCGCTAAGTCGATATCCCCTTCTGTTGCTTGTAGTTGTTCACAGGCGCTATTAAGTAAGTCTCGTGCAACCGATAACGTTAATATTTTCTCTGTTCTTTCAATAAGAGATCGGACAGCGTTGTCGTAATCTCTTGCTGCATTGCCGCATGCGTAGGAAGGTACTAGAACACTGATGAGCAGCACTGAAGATAGTGTGAGAGTTTTGAGTTGCTTCACTGTTGATTTAACGACCTTCGAATTTGGCACTACGACGTTCGACAAAAGCCGCAACACCTTCCTTGGCATCAGCTGTGTAAGCCAATTCATCGAAAAGTTGATGTTCCAATTCTAACCCTTGGGATAGAGTCATTTGCATCCCTTCTTCCATTGCACGTTTGCCTGCCTTAATAGCCAGGGGGCCTCTTTCGCACAATGTTGCAGCAAGTTTCTGTGATGCTGCGAGTACTTCGTTAGCCGGCACAATTTGGTTGATTAGCCCATATCTCAATGCTTCTTCTGCTGTAATTGGATCACCGGTAAGACAAATCTGGGAAGCTATTGCCCACGGAAGTTGTCGGGGGAGTCTTTGTGTTCCTCCCCAACCGGGTATGAATCCTAACTTCACCTCAGGGGATCCAAACGTTGAATGTTCAGCAGCAATACGTAGATCGCAGGCCAGAACAATTTCTAGACCTCCTCCAAGTGCCATACCGTTTATAGCTGCGATCAGTGGTTTTGTAGCAGTCTGCCCTCTCCATATAGTTGGTGGCTCATCATACGGTTTATTAGCAGGATCATCGATGAGCCGTGGGATTGTTGTACGTAGATCAGCTCCTGCGCAAAAAGCTTTCTCCCCAGCACCGGTGATTATTCCGACCCAAGAGTCATCTTCATTGTTCAATCGTTCGATTGCTTCAGATAATTCTTGCCATGTATCTAGATCGATTGAATTAAGTGCTTTTTCTCTATCGATCGTGATCAATGCAATATGTTCATTTGTTTCGTATGTTAGCGACATAGTTACCTCTAATCTTTATTTATAATTGTCGAAAAAACCGCTTCCAGTTTTGCGCCCCAGTTGACCTAATGAAACCAGACGTCTCAGTAACGTTGGAGCTTTAAATCGAGCTTCTCCATATTCTTCAAACATAGATTCACTGATTTGGATTAATACATCTAAACCAATTAGGTCTGCTGTAGCCAGAGGTCCCATTGCGTGGTTCAATCCTACTTTACATGCCTGATCTACATCTTCAGCTGTGGCGATATTACTTTCCACCATGCGTATTGCATCGAATATAAAAGGAACAAGCAAACGATTGACAATAAAACCAGGAGAATCTTTTACCCGAACTGTTTCACGATCAATTGAGTCGCAAAATGACATTGTTGTGTCCAAAGTCTCTTGGTCAGTGACTTCCGAAGAGATGATTTCTACCAATGGTAAAACGGTAGGAGGATTGAAAAAGTGGATGCCGATGACTTTTTCTGGTCTTGTAGATGCAGCAGCCATTTCACTTAGTGAAAGTGAAGAAGTGTTGCTTGCAAGAATTGCGTGAGGGGAACAAATTTTTCCGAGTTTTTCAAAAAGTTCACGTTTTACCGGCAAGTCCTCAACAATTGCTTCTATTATGAGGTCTACTTTGCCAAGTTCTGTAAGATCAGTTGTTGTTTGTATTCGATTTAATGTCCGATCATGATGTTCCTTACTAAGTCGTTTTCGATCGACTTCGCGACGTAAACGACTTTTTATGGAATTCATCCCTGCTTCTAATCGTGGACCTTCTTCCTCATACACATACACTCGGTATCCGTGTCCAGCACAAACCTGAGCGATACCTGCTCCCATAATTCCACAACCTATTACACCAACGCTTTCGATTGCCACGGTTACCTCTACATGTTCCCAACTAGTTTATTCTCGCACAGCCTTTGCTGTGGGTCAGTTAGCAACCTGGTGTGCAGCTAACAATTCTAAGGCTCGAACCATTGCTGAATGGTCTAAATCTTGCCATCCATTAGCAGTGCATACATTAAAAAGTTCTTGTGCTGTTGCAGTATTGGGTATGCCAATTCCTAGTGAACGAGCTCCTTCTAATGCAAGCTTCAGATCTTTTTGATGTAGCCTTATACGGAATCCAGGATCGAATCCTCGTTCAATCATACGTTCGCCATGTACCTCTAAAATTCGAGAACCTGCGAAACCACCCATTAAAGCCTCGCGAACGCGTTTAGGGTCTACTCCTGCTTTTGATGCAAACAACAATGCTTCGCCAACGGCTTCAATGGTCAATGCAACAATAATTTGGTTTGCAACCTTGCAGGTTTGTCCGGCCCCTATGTCACCAACCAAAGTTATATTGCTGCCCATCAATTCTAATAGGGGAAGAACTTTTTCAAAATTCTCACCTTTGGCACCACACATAATTGTAAGTTTTGCTTCTCTTGCCCCTACTTCTCCACCGGAGACTGGCGCGTCTATAAATTGGCCTCCAGCTAACTCAATTTGTTTCGCGATTTCTTGTGTTGCGATTGGAGAAATACTACTCATGTCAATCACTAGTGTATTTTGTTGTAAACCTGCAATTACTCCATCTGTTCCGAGCAAGACCTCTTCCACGTCCGGGGTATCAGGCACCATCGTTATTATCACCTCACTTTCCTTGGCAAGGTCTTTTGGGGTTTCATAAACCACTGCACCCTTTTCAAGTATTTGTTCTGGTATTGGTGAGATGTGTTTCACTGTGCACAAACTATGTCCTGCATTTTGCAAGTGCATAGCCATTGGGTTTCCCATAATGCCTAGCCCGATAAAGCCTATTTTGGTCATGTGATCTCCTGTCTATATTGAATTTGTTACAGCCATTTTTTGGACCAAGTTAATCCTGATTCCGTATTATTTAGCGGTCTATATTCTGCGCCTCCCCAGCCGGTATATCCGATTTCATCAAGGAA
>CAYFHW010000093.1:0-5795 GCA_964343095.1 uncultured Anaerolineaceae bacterium
ACTGCTGGGGAACAGGTAATGTCTGCTGATGGAAATAGAGATCCCAATGCTTGTCCTCATGGTGTTTTTAAGTGCTTAGGTGATGACGAATGGATAGCAATTTCAATCTTTTCGGATTCACAATGGTTACTATTCCGAAAATTTTTAGGCGATCCTGAGTGGTCAATGAAGACTGATTATTTAACGTTTGAGGGTCGTAAGAAAAATGAAGATGAATTAGATAGATTGATTACAAGTTGGACTATTGAAAAAGATCCGGAGAAGCTGGCCGAAGATTTGCAAGGGTTGGGTGTCCCAGCTTACAAAGTTGCTGATGCAAAGGCCCTTTATGCTGATCCGCAGTTAGATTTTCGTGAACATTTCTGGAAAATTGATCATAAAGTAATTGGTCCTATGACTTGGGATTCGCCAGCGTATAAACTTTCAGGAACACCTGCTTATCCAGAGGGGCCGGCGCCCTTATTAGGGGAACATACAAAATTTATTTGTACGGAGCTTCTTGGATATAGCGAGGAAGAGTTTACGGAACTTCTAATTTCTGGAGTCTTAGACTAAAAACGATAAATAGAGGTAGCTATGGTAAATTTCGGGGATTTTTCAGATTCTGATGTGACAGTTGAGCTAGATAATTATATTGCACTCGTTGAATTTCATCGACCACCGCATAATTTTTTTGATGTTTCTTTGCTAACAGGTATTGCTGATGCATTCCATGCACTTGATATGGAGTCAAATTGCCGAGTGATAGTCCTTGCATCTGAGGGGAAGTCATTTTGTGCTGGAGCTCAGTTAGGTAATTACCAAAAACAAGATTCTGCTGATGAAAATGAAGATAACAAGGCTGAAAAAACTATCGTAGGTCGTGATCATGTCTATGAGCAGGGGGTTAGGATGATGGAATGTGGTTTACCTGTTATAGCAGTTGTGCAAGGAGCCGCTATCGGAGGTGGGCTAGGTGTTGCTTTATCAGCTGATTTTCGTGTTGCAGCTCCAGAAGCAAGATTCAGTGCCAATTTTTCCAGATTAGGTTTCCATCATGGTTTTGGTTTAACGGTCACACTGCCTGCTTTGGTCGGAAATCAAATGGCTGCGAACCTTCTTTATACAGGAAGAAGAGTTGGTGGAGAAGAAGCACTGGGATTGGGACTTTGTGATGTTTTGGCCCCGATCGAAGATTTGCGAAATCGAGCTTTTAATATGGCAGAGGAGATAGCAATTTCCGCTCCTTTATCTGTAAAAGCAATAAGGCGAACAATGAGGCAGGGACTTGTAGATAGATTCAGAATGGCAACTGATCATGAGCAAGTGGAGCAGGACTGGTTACGTCAGACGAATGACTTTGCTGAAGGAGTTCGAGCGATGTCTGAGCGTAGGAGACCAGATTTTAAGGGTAATTAGCTTGTAGTGATTGTTTAGTATTTAGAAATCTTCTCTAAAAGTTTGATTTTTTCAGATTCCGATGTTTTGCGAACCATGAGCAAATTCTTCATAGAATTCGTCTAAGGTGATCCCGAACGCATTTTTCAAAGTGGCTCTCTACGTTTTATTGGGCGGTGATAAAAAACGTTCAACTTTTTCTCGATGATGGACAGCTTCAATTTTTCGGATTGTATGGGAGAAGCTACGCATCACAAGGGACTCGGTCCGTGCACCATAGGTCGTGAATTCGACTCCTTTTAATAGATAACCCGTCGTCATACCGGTTGCGGCGAAGTAACAGTCATCACTAGATACTAAATCTTCTAACTGTATGATCTGTTGCAGATCTAAACCCTCTTCTTTGGCAAGTCTTCGGTCATCATCGTTTCGGGGCCATAAGCGACATTGCATATCCCCTTCTAATGCTTTGATAGCACAGGCTGCAACAACTCCTTCCGGTGATCCTCCTATGCCCATAAGGATATCCGCGCCCGTTCCCTCCATAGCTGCAATTACGGCCCCTGCTACGTCACCGTCTGTGATTGAAACGATGCGAGCACCAGCTTGCCGAATTTCCTTAACGATTTCTTCGTTTCTCGGGCGGTCCAAGAGCACTACAGCAACTTCTTCGATAGGTATTTCCTTAGCCTTAGCTACCTGTTCAAGATTCCATCGTACTGGTGCTGAAAGATCTATTTTTCCCTTAGCTTCTGGTCCTACGGCAATCTTTTCCATATAGAAGATATCTTTTGGGTTATACATGGTATCTCTTGGTGCGACCGCAATAACACTTACAGCGTTTGGACGGCCTAATGAAAAAAGTGTAGTGCCATCAATTGGATCAACAGCAACATCTACAGCAGGGCCACTACCGGTTCCAACTTGTTCACCATTGAAAAGCATAGGTGCCTCATCTTTTTCGCCTTCACCTATAACCACTATGCCATCCATTTCTATCTGGTTTAACTTTTCACGCATGGCGTCAACTGCAGCACCATCAGCGGAATTTTTTTGACCACGTCCCATCCAGGGAGCTGCTCCGAGTGAAGCCGCCTCAGTTGCTTCAACCAGTGCCATTGCGATGTTTAGTTCACTAGTAGCCATATTTAACGCCTTTATTGATTAGGGAACGTACTTCCCAATAATTGAGTTGAGCAGATTTTAACAAAATTCGACTGTTTTTTTAAGTTTTTTATCAAAGCGGGTGTCCCGTTATGAATTGCAGGCCACGAGCTAAGACCTCGCCAGTGAAAACTGTAGCCATACATACGTATAACAGTCCCGTAGCACTTTGCATTGCGCGAATTTGTGTTGTTTTGAAAGCAAATATTGCTAAGACGAGGGAAAATAGTAACCCTACACCTATACGAAAATAAAACATGGGGTTATCAAGTAGGCCAGAGCCGATTTCTGTGATTGGCATAGGTGTAGTCTTCTCAGGAATCGCCGCGTTAATTATGAAGAAGATCGTTTGTAGTCCAATTACGGATATTAGAATTAAGGTAAGTTCTCGAAGAGGTCTGGCTGGCAGTGATCCTTCTGTAAGATACCAGTGTCCCCAAACCATTGAGGTTGAAACTGTACCCATAGCTAAAGTACCTGTTAGCAATGCTGCAAGACCCCCTAGATAGAACCAAATCGGAGGGTTCAGTAGTGCAGCCAGTGCTACTACAACGATTAATCCCCCTATTGCTCCGCCAATTGCGGCGATTCTTCCCACAGGATCCCATCCCATGAAAACACTAAATGAGTATATTGAAGCAGCTGTTAAAACGGCGAGTGTTCCATGCTGGATTGTTTTTAACCAGTCTTGATTGATCAGATATCCATCAATGTTGTTAGTCCATGAAATACTGGTGGTAGTCCAATATGTTAAACCAGCTACAACAGCTACCAGTAATGCCATTGTTAAAACAAATCCTCTAGTTACCTCTCCCCTTAAGTCTGAGTAGAGGGTTAACCAAAGACTGCCTATTGCTAGTTCTATTAGCAGAATCAGTAAAGTGTGGGGTAGTGCTTCAGCGCTCACTTCTTGAGTTTAGATGAAGACACTCCATTGTGCTTTTGTTCATTCTTTGATCATCGAATTGGGACCTTATTTTTGTGGTTCTGGGACCAATTTCCTGATTTGGAAGGAATCTGTAAAAGACAAGAAGTAAAGCTCTCCGGCATTGTCTTCGGCTAAAGAAACTATTCCACGACCTTTTGCACGTAGAAGGGTAGGTTTAATTGCTTCCTCAGTAGATAAATTTTTTGTCGAAAATGCCCAGATTTTTCCACACCAATCTGCAAAAACATACCAACCCTTTAAGTTTTGTATGGCTTCCCCTTTATAAACATAACCCCCGGTCACTGCGCAGCCTTCTGTATGATCATATTCATAAATCGGAAGTGTTAGATTTTCTGTTTTACAATTGACCTCAGGGTTAAAACATAAACTCCCTTCCATGGTGTTCCATCCATAGTTGCGGCCTTTCTCAACGATATTTATCTCTTCTATTCGATTTTGACCAACGTCACCCACCCAGAGATTCCCCTCTGTATCAAAGTTCATTCTCCAAGGATTACGCAGACCCCAAGCCCAGATTTCAGGTTGTCCTTGGCGGCTATCAGCAAACGGATTATCTTCCGGGATTGTGTAGTGACCCGAATTACTTACATTTACTCGAAGTATGGTTCCAAGCAAACTCCATGGGTCTTGTCCGTTATTGTGTGGATCGCCGCTTGCCCCTCCATCCCCTATACCAAGGAAAAGATAGTCATCAGGGCCAAAAAGTAGTGTTCCGCCATTATGGTTTGGGTATGGTTGCGGAATAGTTAGAAGAATTTCTTCACTTGTCTTATCAACTCGAAAATCTGCACCTTGTCCCGTTGTTTTTAGTCTTGCTAAGACTGTTCGGCTGGGATTATCTGCAGGGCTGTAGTAGAGATAAATAGTCCCAGATTTTTGAAAATCAGGAGCAAATGCTAGTGAGAGCAACCCCTCCTCATTCCAAGCTGTTCCTTCTTTTGGTTTTGTACGATCCACTTGGTTATGTACCATATGAACTTCAGTCCAAGGGCCCTCTTTAGGAAATGTGATTATTTCACCGCCTTGTAAGACAAGAAGCATCCATCTAGAACCATTAGGTATTTCGAACAGTGCTAATGGCCGGGAAAATTCTGGAAGGCCGGGAAAGGCTTCTATGAATTGAAGTGTTTTAAATAGTGATTCGGTACCCTCTTCTCCAGAAACTTTTTTTTCTAAAACTTCTTGTTTTGGTTGCTCAAGAGATTTATCACTGCAGGCAGTTACAACTAGAAGAAGAGAAACCAACCAAAGCAGTATGAAATACAAGTGAGTCTTTTTCATACGTTTAATGTTTTCGCAGCACTATCAAGTGCTGCAGTAACATCTGCTTTAAATCCATGTTTTCGTAACAGAAGGCCAAATGCACTTAGGAAAAAGAGTACGTTGTCTGGAGTGGACGATTCTCCCATCAGACCAACCCGCCAAATTTTTCCTTTAAGATTTCCAAGCCCTCCGGCGATTTCAGTTGAAAAATTTGTTAAAAGTTCGGATTTAAGTAAATCCCCATCAATTGCTTCAGGGATACGTACTGTAGTTAGTACTGGTAAGCGAACCGCCTCTTTCGCAAGAAGCTTTAACCCGAGTGCTTCTAAGCCATTTTGTAGTGCCTTGCCGTTGCGTTCATGCCGTTGCCATCGATTTTCGAGTCCTTCTGCGAGAGTTATAGCGAGCGCGCGATGCAATGCATAAAGCATCGAAATTGGGGATGTGTGGTGATAGGCACGCCGGTTATCCCAATAGGCCTCCAGTTTTTGTAAATCTAGGTACCATGTATTCGGTAACGTTTTTCGTTCGGACAGTGCCTGAACTGCTTTTTCTGAAAGGGTAATAGGGGAGGCTCCTGGTGGAGCTGAAAGACACTTTTGTGTACCGGAATAAAGGATGTCTGCTTCCCATTCATCAGCTTTAACCGGTATGCCTCCAAGGGAGGTTACGCAGTCAATGAGTAGGAGCGTCTCGAATTCCTTTGCGATTTCTGAGATTGGCTCAATTGGCTGTTGGACACCCGTTGAGGTTTCGGCATGGACAATCGCAATTAATTTGACAGGTTGATTTTGTTTAGCGACATCTCTGATAGTTTCCGGCTCTATCGCTGTACCCCATTCAGCGTCGACACGGGTAACTTTTGCCCCTGTTCGTTCTGCCATTTCAACTATGCGTCCACCGAAATACCCGCAGGTTCCTATAATTGCATGGTCACCAGGCTCAAGCATATTCATGACAGCAGCTTCCATCCCACTTGTTCCTGTTCCTGGCGTGGCCAGTGTGAATTGATTATTTGTTTGGAAAACATCTCGAATCATTG
>CAYFHW010000094.1:0-5731 GCA_964343095.1 uncultured Anaerolineaceae bacterium
TAAAGATGGTTGTTCCAAGGGTAACCCCCAAAAGGCAGGCTGCTAACTCGGCTAGTAAACCACGGTTACCATCTGGAATGGCCGTATCTATGATCGTCATATAGGCAATAGGTGTTAGCATCCCAAAGATGGTGACAGCCAAACTCAGGACAATTATCCAAACCCCTTGGCCCGTAACACTTGAGATTGCATGCCGGCCAAGTTGCCAAAGGCTCTTAGTTCCATCAGGAAAGGGCCGGTAAAACATAACTGCAGAAGGCATCAACATCGTTATCTCATCGGAACTAACTGGGCGCAAAAGGCCTTCCGATGCACTAAAAATTGAATATCCAGACTTTCCCCTAGGGTTAGGCAAAAGAGCAACTGGTTCAACGTCTTCTCCGATTTCATCACTTAGCAAAGCTGCAAGAAGAGGGCCATTATCTTCTTTCCACCACCCCTCACGCAATTCAACGTTTCGATATCGAACATGCGAAGCACGACACATCGCTTCAACAAATTCGGTGCGCTCCAAATCTTCAGTCTGGCTAGGCTCCTGAAACTCAACCCCTATGTGCTGACCAATTACAGAGAGGACTGTGAACAAACTGTCCCCCGTGTCCTCAATAACAGTTTTCTGGTCGAGTATATTAGCAAGCAACCCAAGAGAAAGGCTCGTCTGCCTTTGAATCCGATCGGCAGCTTTTTTTAGGCGCTCTGCTTCCTCAAGAGCAACTTCTATCTCAGTGTCCTGCAGTCCCCGCAGTATAGCATTCTGAACAAAGCTTAAGTTGCTAACGAGTTCTGAATATGGGGTCATTAGCAACGGACATTTCGAACGGCAATCCACAGTGGAATTCTGAGTTGCCTTAAACCAGACGTTTCCGCCAAAAAGGACATAACCATTCCTTTCCACAAGTGTTGCCTCCTCATCTCCCAACAAGCATATACTGCCATCAATTACTTTGATCCAATATTTTCCACTACCTGGTAGTTTCAGTACTTCGTCTTCCACTATAGGAATAGGTTTTTCCTGGTCGGCGACAATATTCTGGGCACTTGGTAGATCAAAATCAATTAGGTGAGAGAAGCGCTGTACCCACGTTTCCAGTTTTTCAATAGCAACCTCTTTTATTTCTTGCGAGCATTCATCTATTCCTGAAAACTCTACGAAACCTAGGACAGATTCTTCTACACTGAGCAATTCAAAAGAATGATCAGAAACTGTATTCTGCAGCCTGCCAATCAGGATGTCACCAGGATATGCATTATAAAGCTCTGCATGTCGTTTAAGGTTGGGGCCCGGATTTGCATGTATCTTTATATAATCTATAGCCCCTTCTAAGACGACCCAGAAACCATCCACTCTATCTAGTGGATATAATTCACCATCATGCAACTCTATAGTGCTGTGTATGGGAAGAACTGTTGGCGTGGTTATACTCATGACTCTTCACCTTCTTCTAAAGACCGCTGTACCAGATTGAAATAAGGACCTTCATTTGCAATGAGTTGTTCGTGCTGACCACGTTCAATGACGCCACCCCTATGTAAAACGATAATTTCGTCTGAATCTCGTATTGTGCTGAGCCGGTGTGCAACAACAACTGTCGTACAACCCAGACGTTTAAGATTTATCATAACTCTACGCTCTGTCTCAGCATCTAATGCACTTGTGGCCTCATCAAGCACAAGTACGCTCGGTTGATGAACTAAAGCTCGAGCTAGTTCAAGACGCTGTCGCTGCCCACCACTTAAGTTTGCGCCGTTTTCAAGCATTTGAGCATCCAAACTTCCGGGCATATTCTGAATAACTGCCAAAACATCGGCTACTTCACATGCCTGCTCTAGGACTTTGTCTGGTACTGTCGGATCCCATAGGGTCAGGTTTTCACGAACAGTACCTTCAAAAATACCAAATTCTTGTTCCACAAGCCCGAGAGAGTTCCGCCGGATCAAACGTGGAATCTCTCGGATATCCTTGCCATCCAAGCACACACTTCCTTCCCAAGGATCGTACAGTCCACAAATAATTTTGCCAATTGTAGATTTGCCCGAACCCGATTCCCCAACGAGAGCTACACTTCTTCCAGGCACAAGGTTTAAAGAAAAGTTTTCAATCAAAGGCGGTGAGATGGGATTAAAACCAAATGAAATATTGTTTACATCCAATTTTTCCCGGCGATTTACGATAATATTTCCACTCTCGTCCTTCTCTGTTTCAACCGATACTTCTTTCAGGGTGGGATTATTAAGAACGTCATTTACTCTAATAATACTTGCTCGCAACTCTTGCAAGTTTGTTGCAAAACCAAAAAGATTACCAATAGGCGCCTGAAAATTGTCCATTAATGCCTTAAAGGCAACCAGCATGCCGATAGTCATTGTACCCTGCATGACTTGAATACCACCTATTAACAAAATTACCAATTCCGTTAAACGACCAGCTAAAGTTGGAAGAATACCAATTGAAAGGCTCGTCTTCTGGAGTTTTTGAGCTGAATTCATTCCTTTTGAATAATGTCCTCCCCACTTGGAGAAAAAAGCTTGTTCCTGTCCTCCGGACTTAATGGTTTCAATCGACTGCACACCAGCAATAACGGTCCCATGAACTCTCCCCATTCCCTGAGAGGCATTTAGAGAGGCCTCTTCTCGTGAACTGGAAACCAGCGACAAAATACCAAAATTGACTGCTGTAAAGACAATTCCTATAAGTGTCAATACTGGATTAAAATACATTAAGATCACCCCGTAAAGCAACATGGTTACGATATCAACTACAATAGAAGTCAAAGGACCTGTAACTGTTTGGGCAATTTGATCATTTAATCCAGTCCTGGTTACAATTTCACCGGGGAAACGTTGGGTGAAGAAAGATATGGGCAGGCGAAGTAGGTGCTGAAGGAACTGTGAATTCAATCTTGCTGAGAGAGCTAAAACAAACCTACGATTTACATGAAGCTTAAAATAAAGGATAGCCTGTTGCAATAGCAAAGATCCCACCATGAAAGTTAGCAATGGGCGAAACCATCCCGTCCTCTGTTCAATCAATATACTATCAATGAATACCGAGGTACAAACCGGCAAAGCCAGATTCGGAACCACTGCCACCAGTCCACAAATAAGGCTAAAAATCATTGGAATGCCGTTTCCTCGAACGGCACGAAGAAGAGCCGGTAGGGCGGTAACTGGTTTTCCCTTTTTCTCAAATTCATCTGTAGGTTCTATACTTAGGAAGACACCGGAATAATTTTTCTTAAATTCTTCTAAACCGACTTTTCGGTGTCCCATCCCAGGGTCATTTATATAGACGGTCTCGTTACCAAATCCCTCCAAAGTAACAAAGTGGTTAAAATTCCAGAAGATGATGCCCGGCAGTTTGGTATCTAGAAGTTTTTTGAAAGACTTTGCGCTGCCCCTCGTTTTACAACCATAAAGCTTGGCAGCTTTTAATATATTTGCTGCTTTACTACCATCACGAGAAATACCACAATCCTGTCTCAACTTTGCAAGAGGTACATGACGCCCATAATAACCAAGAATCATGCCCAATGATGCTGCACCACACTCTGTCGCTTCAATTTGTAATACTGTAGGTGTTTTACAACGTTCTCTAGATTTTTTAAAACCGAGAACAAAACCACCTATAATCATTTTTAACTTGAAAATGAATTGCATCATTTTAAGAGACCTTGCTTGAAAATCATTCTAATTTTCTAAATTTAGGCGACTGTCTACACTTTCAGGCATTTAGTAGGAAACATAGTAGGGCTGGATAAAACCTAAGATCCATGTGGTAGTTTGTGTTTTAAAAACTACTCGTGTAGCCCCTTGATGAATTAGTAAAAGCAGGGCAAAGATTGATTATATATTAGGTGTAAAATCATCCCTTTGCCCCTGAAACCAGCTTCTCAAAAGAGGCATTACATAGGTTATGGGTGCTCTATTTTCTATTGCGATTCGATTCATGGTTACCATCCCCTGACTAATTGGTACTGGGGGATCTTTTGAACTCCACTTAAAAGGGTTTATTGCATCTGAATTTGTATTTGGCATCATAGTAGCCTTAACTTCAATTAAAGCGCCCTTGCTCATCAAGGAACCAGTAAGCTCCTTACTACCAACTATATTAATCGCGGCCTCTCTACTTATGGGGAAACTCGAAACGTCGGTAACTTCACCAATCATGCCACCATACCGCTCTCGTTTTACTGTTGTAGGGGTAATCAAGATCTCCATCCCCTCTCTTATTCGTTTTCCATCTTTTACAGGGAAAAAACAGAGATTAACTATTTCTTCTGAGACACCAACTGTCTCGACAGATAGAATAGGTGTTCCATATGATACTATACGACCAGGAGAAGACTTTATCTCTAATACACGCCCAGCTACTCCAGAGCGAACAAATCGGTTGCTCTCAAAATCCAACTCTAAACGATCAAGGTTTCGTCTAGCATCAGCAATCTGTGAATTGAGTTGAAAATCGTTCTGTAAATAATCTTGCGTGGCTTGTTCCCGTTCCAACTCAAGCCCTTGAAGTTGGACATCATAATTGGACATCTTAGTTTGACTTTCAACGAGTGCACTTCTTGCACCTAATATCTGATCTTTACTGGCCAACCCTTCTTTCACAAGATCCGTCATTGAATCAAAACGCTCTTGTGTTGCATCGTGAACGCTTTGTGACAATCTCCGACTTTGCTTGATTAGTTCGGCTTGTCGATTTAGAGATTCCAATCGCTCGTTAAAGCGTTTTGAATTCACCTCTCTTGTCTGGGTATTAGTCAACTTTATTTCTTCATAATTCTCACGTGCCTGATCTACAGACTGCTGTTTCATAAGTTGTTGAACCTCGGCCACAATTGTGCCCACTTCTAAGGTATCCCCAGAGGAGACGTTGACGCTTATAATCTGACCAGATCCTTGTGCTTGCACATCCTTAACATTGCCAGGGCTAATCAAAACACCGACTCCATTCACCGAAATTGGAACGGTACCAAATATCGACCAAATGACTGCACATAGAGAGATAAAGGCAAGTCCCCCTAGGGGAAACCACAGGGGCCATCTGACAATAACCATCAAATGGTCCAGTTCTTCAGGACTTGCCCCTTGCATTGTTTTTTTTGCGAAAACAAACTTGCTCATCGTACCCTCCTAAATTCGCCAGTTGTTAGTTGAGTAGAATGCAACCAAAGCCGACTGAAAATTCACGCCCCATATAGACCCATACTGTGCAAAATTTTTAAGCGGCGATTCGGCCAAACCCCCTCAGGGCGGGATAGAGCGGCGATTTTTTTTGCAAACTTCCATCCCAGCCGAAGGTAGAAAAAAGTTACAAGATAGCTCATTGAAATAACAAGCCTTTACACTTTGAATAAAGTGGTCCCCTTTGTCAAGACCAATTTTGGAAAAAATAATACCACTTTGCATAGTACGCGACAAAAGGTAAAAGACCTGCACTCTCTGGTTGATGAGTTTATGTTTAGGGTGTCGAAGCCCCATAAATCCATCGCCGAGAGGAGTACAGGTCTATGTCATCCCCAGTTACGGATTTACATGCGGTCTTGCAATGGTATCTGCCCTGGTGGCTAGCCCCAGAGTTATATTGGACACTAAACAAGCGTATTAGATCGAAAGTAGATCGAAAGGAGTGTCCTCATGAAAGGTAATCATCGTCACCAAGAAAATGGCCGTTTTGTGGTCTCAACTCTGAAGTGCACGTTTAGCGTTTATGGTTTATCAGGTTGAA
>CAYFHW010000095.1:0-5601 GCA_964343095.1 uncultured Anaerolineaceae bacterium
AAACCAAGACACAATCTAAGTTTTCCGAACGAGGCTCAAGGATGTAGGCCAAGTCTGCCCCTTCGATAGGGTTATTCAGACCAGCCACAGGAAGCACTTCACCCAATCGCATTTCTTCTAAAGCGATACCTAGGCCTAAAAGGCCCGAAGCTGCAAAGGTTTCCCCAAAAACCCCAGCAACAGCTGTAACTGTTGCGTAATACGCATGTCTACCAAAAGTACGCATCAAACCATCAGCCTCTGCAGAATCTTTCTCCATCCTTCCGTCCGCTGAAGCGACTACATGATCAATTTGATTTTGAAGATAACCAGCATTTCCAAGGGCTTCTTGAGTAGAACGACCAGCTTCTGCACTACTCGGCATTTGGAGCGGTTCTACCGTTGGATCAAATACTTCTCCCAAGCCAGCAATATGAGCCTTTACAGAGGCACCACGATTCACTGCAAATTCTTCCCGCTCAAGAATTATGCTGACAGCTGCCTCGCCAGGAATGCACCCTGTCGAATTTTTATCAAATGGAGCACTTAAAGTAGATGCTAACGCACCCTGCTCAGCTAAATGTGTAATTGTTTTGGGTTGTATTGTTTGCGTGGCGGTCACAATAACAATGTCTACGCTGTCTGTTTTTAAAAATCTGTCTGCAGCAGCAAGGGCTGCCAGTCCACTAGTTTCATTCCCTGTATTTGAAATCACGGGGCCACGAATACCTAATACATTTCCTATCAATTGTCCGTACGGCGAAAATAATACAGCTTGACCAGGAGACCGATATGCAAGACCGTCACAAACCGCAAAACGTCGCGCATCTCCACTACCACTAGATAAATTGGCTTCTTTTAGCGCCTGAAATGTAGCATCAAGGGCAATCATCGATGGTCTATCTAAAAAATGGACCACATTTTTCGGAATTTCTGGACTCGGCCGATAATTACTTGGTAACAAAGCACCCTGAAACGAAGGAGACTCCTCAGTGCTATCCAGCAGACGTCCTAAACTTTGTGCGGATCTTAATGCATCCCACGCAACCTGAACACCGCTTCCCGCGGCAGTCACAAGCCCACAACCTGTTATTACTGAACGGTTCTTCACTATTCCCTATTACCTTCAGTCGATACGAAATAGTCCCACTTTTTCAAAATTTTAGTCAAGGTCATCCAAGAATTCATCATTCTCGTGGCGTTTCCTTAGTCCCAACGCAACTGCAACACCAATAACCAGAATTATGACAAAGGCCACCAAACGCTTCATAGTAATCACCGTCCTCTCAAAAGATAGAAAGAGCTGGCACTAATATACTACTGCTACCTAACGATTTACTACTGCCGCACTCGATCTAATCATATAAAGCTAGACCGTTAACACAGCGACTTAATTACGCCTGATAAAAAATAAAACCAACTAAAAAGTGCGCAATAAGAAAAAAGAGCGTAGCATTATGCTTGCTATGGTGGACATCAAAAACGCGGCTACCTCTAATGAACCTCCAGCAAGCACGCTCCCTTTGACTATTCTGGATGAAGACGGTGAAGAACTTTCTGAATGCGACAGCTGCGGGTTACATTACCGTCCATCTAAATCAACCAGCTCCCTAAGACTGACATATTGTGGCTTCTTGTGTGAGATCGGTGACTTAGGTTTTAGCATTGATGGCCTTGAGCAAATGGAAATTATCTCGACCAAAGATACTAATAAGGACACCTCCTCTGATGAGGGTGGTTCTGTCGATGTAAATGAGGAATCAAACCCTGTCCCTTCAGCAAGTACAAGCACTTAAAGCCAGCTAAGGTTATCCCCTAATGGAAACCCACAATATCACTATCGTTGGTGGATCAGGAATTGTTGGTCGGGAATTTTTAAAAATCCTAGATGAGCAAAACATCCCTGTTGGGAAAGTAAGGATCCTCGCAACACAACGCAGTGCCGGGTCTGAAGTTTTTTTTCGAGACCAAAAAATTATTGTTGAAGAAACAAATCCGGAAAAATTTAACGAAAATGATGAGGTTGTTTTCCTGACAGCTACCTCTGATGTATCTCAACAGATTGCACCAATTGCAAAAAATCATGGGAGCTTTGTAATAGACGATTCAAGCGCATACAGAATGGACCCACAAGTACCTTTGGTAATACCTGAAGTAAACGCAAGCGATCTCGAATGGCATCAGGGAATAGTGAGTCAGCCTAATTGTACAACCACACCATTAGTCCTTGCATTAGCTCCTATACATAAGGAAAATCCGCTTCAACATATCGTTGTTAGCACATATCAAGCTGTAGCAGGGGCAGGAGGCACTGCTATAAAAGGACTGCGTTCTGAAACGAAAGCTGCTCTTGAAGGAGAGTCTAAACCTTCAGGAGTGCAACCTCGCGAAATAGCATTTAATGCAATCCCCCAAATAGATATCTTTGCAGAAAACAGCTCAACTAAAGAAGAGTTAAAAATGTTGAATGAAACCAGGAAAATTTTAAACTCACCAGACATAGCAATTAATGCAACCTGTGTTCGTATCCCTACTTTTTTTGGACACGCGCTCTCTATCTGGGCAAAATTTACACACCCAATAGAACCAAATAAAGCGCGTGCACAGATCCAATCTATGCCTGGGGTCGCTGTCCAAGATGATGTACAAAATGAAATTTACCCTACGCCTTTGGACGCTGCAGGCATTGACGATGTCTTAGTAGGTCGGATTCGACAAGGTAATTCAAATAACGAGCTGATGCTTTGGGCTGTAACCGATAGCATACGTAAGGGGGCAGCTACAAATGTCCTTCAAATAATTCAAGAAGCTTCAAAAAGGGGTTTAATTCGGAAACGTTAATTTAACCCTTTCGCAACACAAAGGTACACTGCAAATATGGCATATCTTCAACTTCAAGACATTGTGCTTCATTACGAGGAAACTGGTAGTGGACAACCCTTACTCCTTATTGCTGGATTAGGCGGCGATTTACAATCATGGACACAGCATATTTCAGATTTTTCCAAAACTCATCGTGTTATCGCATTTGATAATCGAGGTTCAGGACAAACAAGTGCACCAGACCGTCCTTACACGATTTCACAAATGGCAAACGACGCATTGAAACTTCTAGACCACCTAGAAATTCAAACAACTCACGTCTTATCATTCAGCCTGCTTGGAGGAGCAATAGCTCTACAATTAGCATTAGAAGACCCTACGCGTACTGAAAGGCTTGCAATGATTGCGCCCAGTGGTACTCCTGATAATGCATCAGTTTCAATTCTAAAAACTTGGATCGCAGCAAAACGGTCAAACATGAGCAAAGAAACATTAATAAGATTAACTTCCTCCTTCTTATACAGTAGGAACTTCTTAAATGATGAGGCGCTCTTTGAATCTATGATCGATGCCACTTCCTCAAATGAATTAGAGCAGCCAGATCATGCTTTTATCAGACAAGCCGAAGCTATTCTTAATTGGCAACTACCAAATGATCTTTCTACGGTTTCAAATCCAGTTTTATTGCTCAACAGTCTTGAGGACCAATTGGCGACACCAGATCAAGTAAATAAACTCACAGAATCTTTACCGAACTGCAACAACAAACAGCTAGAAGGTGGGCATGCCGGCCTTTTTGAATTACCAGAGATTTATAGAGCGGCCATACGGGAATTCTTTGAAGAGCCCAGTGTTAAAGAATCTTGAGAAATTTTTACTCTCGGAGAAAATTACTCACCACATTAGTTTCAGGCGTGGCTCCTAATAAATTCGGACTATTTATTCTGTTACCCGTACTATTTGCAGTTGCAAGTGTAATTATTACATCACAACTATTTTTGTTTGCGACCAATTATGTTTTATCACTTTTTAAACTCGGCCTTATTAAGATAGCAACTCCCATAAGGGGGCCCGTTTGGGCTACAGAACAAAGAATGCGCGAAAAACAGTCAAATTGGAGCCCCATAAAATCCTTCATATTTGCGACCAGAAAGAATAATAATATTTTTGAAAAAGATTCAAAGGAATCTGTTCGTGATATCGATTTGCATGTACATAAAACAAAAAGGAATTCTTGAAATTGTTTTTTTACAATATATTTCTTTGATCTCCAGAGACCTTAATGAATAGAACAGCTGTTGCCTGCTTATTACGAAAAACAAAAACGGGTGATACTGATTTAATTGAAGTATTGATTGTTGAAAATGAAGATGGTTCTAAATACTACCCACACACTATTATGCAAACAGAAGAAACAACCACCGAAGCTGCAACGCGTGCTTTTTTTCAAGCGTGTGGATTAATAATAAAATCATGGGACGAGATAGGCAGTGATAAAGAATACGTCTTTCTCTCTAGCGAGACAGTTAAGGCTTTACCTGATAAGTGGCGCGTCACTACAGGAGATCAGGTAACAGAATTAGTTTGGCTCCCTTTGAAAGAGACTTTTGCGGTTAGAAAAGAGTTTGTCTCTGCGCAATCCTTATTGCTCGAAAAAGGATTCACAAAAAAAACATAAAACGAAATGTGCGATAAAATACAAATGAAATGAATACTCTTAAAACAACCGTATTACTAACTGCCCTAACTGTACTGCTTGTCGGAATTGGATATTTTGTCGGCGGACTTGGTGGAATGATTGTCTTTTTCGTTTTAGCAGCAATTATGAATATGTCTGCCTACTGGTTTAGTGATCGTATTGCTTTGCGGATGGCAGGTGCACGCGAAGTAACTGAAGCACAAGAACCTCAACTTTTCAAAATGGTTGCAGAGGTAGCTGCAAGAGCACAAATGCCTATGCCAAAACTTTTTGTAATTGAAACAGCAACGCCTAATGCCTTCGCCACGGGTCGAAGTCCAGAAAAAGGTGTCGTTGCCGTCACTTCCGGTATTCGACGTTTACTTAATGAAAACGAACTAAAAGCGGTGATAGGCCACGAAATAGGCCACGTAAAGAACAGAGATACTTTAACAAGTTCCATTGCGGCAACAATTGCAGGGGCAATCTCGATGATTTCATTTATGTTGTTATGGTTTGGTGGCGGACGGAGTCGTGAAGGAGCACTGCTATCTATTCTCATTATGATCCTTGCACCAATTGCAGCTTCAATTATCCAGTTTGCGATAAGCAGAACACGTGAATTTGCTGCGGATGAATTTGGAGCAAACTTAACGCGTGATCCAGAATCACTAGCTAGTGCTTTATTAAAACTTGAACAAGGTGTGCAATACGCACCTATGCAAGACACCCCTCAACAAGAAGCTATCGCGGCTCTATACATAGTTCATCCATTTAGAGGTGGCGGCATGGGGAAATTGTTTAGCACCCATCCACCTACTAAAGAACGTGTCGAGAGACTACGTAAAATGGCATACGGTGCAACTTACACAGTTCGTTAACTTGTAACAGATATAGCGCTTATTTAATGCCTAAAGTATCGTGGTAGTCGTAGTGAACTCTTGCCTTCGTAGCTCAGCTGGAAGAGCAACGCATTTGTAATGCGTAGGTCGTCGGTTCGAATCCGACCGAAGGCTCAGCGACTAAAAATGGATGGGTGGCCGAGTGGTTAAAGGCAGCAGACTGTAAATCTGCCGCGCTAAGCGCTACGCAGGTTCGAATCCTGCCCCATCCACCATTGT
>CAYFHW010000096.1:0-1543 GCA_964343095.1 uncultured Anaerolineaceae bacterium
AGGCCACGACTGCCACCAGTGACTAGTGCAGTCTTCCCACTCAAATCAAATAAATTGTCAACATCAGACATACGCTCTCCTCATAAAATACTAGCGGTAATTATGGAGTTAGCGTAACCGAACATAAATCGCTGAATGATGATAAATATTGACTGAGTGTCTATATATAATGCGCACAAGCACAATCTCATTAGACTGTTAAGAAACCAAGCAGCTTACGATGAAGATCCGATACAAATTTAAAATATAAGCTGTATTGACTATCCAGGAGCATTGTGACGAAAACCTTTACCGAATTAGGTGTATCTGCGCCCTTATGCAAAGCGCTTAACACACGAGGGATCAAAGTCCCGTTTGAAATTCAACTTGCGACAATCCCTGATGCTATTGCAGGTCGAGATCTTTGCGGAAGGGCCCCAACCGGTTCGGGGAAAACTTTGGCATTTGGTATTCCAATAATTACACGAAGTACAAAAGCGCATTCAAAAAAACCAACTTCCTTAATTCTTGCTCCGACCAGAGAATTAGCTGAGCAAATATGTACTGAACTTCGGCCAATTGCGAAAGAAGCAGGTAGAAGAATTTCATCGGTATATGGAGGCGTAAGCATAAATCGCCAAAAACAAA
Source organism: uncultured Anaerolineaceae bacterium (assembly GCA_964343095.1). Taxonomy (GTDB): domain Bacteria; phylum Chloroflexota; class Dehalococcoidia; order Tepidiformales; family Tepidiformaceae; genus JAKUNN01. Next base: position 628 of record CAYFHW010000096.1, read on the forward strand.
ACCTTACAAAAGGTGTTGATATCTTGGTTGCATGTCCTGGTCGTTTACATGATTTACTGAGACAAGATGCATTACGACTCGATGAAGTAACTATTGTTGTGATTGATGAAGCAGATCGTATGGCAGATATGGGTTTTTTACCGGACGTTAAAAAAATCTTGGATCTGACATCTTCAAAACGACAAACCTTACTTTTCTCAGCCACTCTTGATGGTGATGTTGCGATATTAACCAAGGATTATCAAAAAAATCCTGTGCGCCATGAAATTGGGCGAAAAACAGCGAATGTACAGGAAATGGATCATAATTTTTGGTCAGTTAATCGTCCAGAACGTGTATCTGTTGCGTCTCAACTAATACTCAACTCAGGAAAAACAATGGTATTTACAAGGACTCGTCATGGGGCAGATCGTGCAGCAAAACAATTAAAAAATGCTGGAGTGGAAGCTGTTTCAATTCATGGAGGAAAATCGCAGGGACAACGCAATAAGTCACTCAACTCCTTTTCTAGGGGTCAAGCCTTGGCACTTGTTGCAACTGATGTAGCGGCGCGAGGAATACACGTGAGTAATGTCGCTTGTGTTTTACATTTTGATCCGCCTGAAGATAGTAAAACCTATGTACATCGATCAGGTCGTACAGCTCGAGCAGGCGCAGTAGGGGCTGTAGTTTGTTTTGTTGATCAAAGCCAACATAGGAAAGTTAAACACATGCAGAGAGAGCTAGGTTTAAACGTTCACATTAATCAACCTACTTATAAACCTGCTTATATAAGTACTGATTCGAACCATCAACGAAAACGTGAAAAAGATCGAATTACTGAGAAGGTTTATCGTGATCGCCAAGGCGATATTGAAGATGTTATTACCGCAGGATCACGTCGTAGATTGCGTAATCGCCAAAGCGATCTCACCGA
>CAYFHW010000096.1:1643-5524 GCA_964343095.1 uncultured Anaerolineaceae bacterium
AGTCAGTACTAAAGGATCACATCGTAAAAAAAATCATCGTAATCGCCAAAATGATCTCACCGAAGTCAGTACTAAAGGATCACATCGTAAAAAAAATCATCGTAATCGCCAAAATGATGCACAGGGTTCTAATAACAGAAGAACTCAGCGTACTAAACGACATTCGTCAGTCGTATAAAAGGTTAGGAGTTAAAGGTAGGACTGCTAGAGCAAACTCAACTAATAGGATTAATTATTCCAGGATAAGTAGGCAGTGAATGTGGTTCCAAGTAACCTAAGCATGTGAAATTAATAACAGTACTCGTATTTGGCCTACTACTTGTAATGATAGGTACAACTTCCTGCACAACCACAAGTACCGGTAAACAAAAAACAAAACCAACTACAACTAGTGCAAATGTGGTTTTGAAAGATCTTTGGAGTGTTGAGGCTCTTCAAGGACAATTCATGAAGGATAGCCAAAAACCTCGATTAATTCTACTTTTCTCCCCGACCTGAGGTGTTTGCAGAAATGGTGCCCGTGCGGTACAAACCATACTCACAAAAAACCCTGATATAGATGTAGCTGTTTATACGATTTGGTTCCGTGGATATAGAGGTGGTTCCCGAGAAGCTTGGCCTCAGGAATTACTTACTGATAAACGAGTGACACATTACTGGGATGACCAAGACATCATTGGTACCTGGTTTGCAAAACAAGGGAAAAACATTGGATTCGAAGCCCGTGATGGCATCTTTTTATGGGATGCATTCTTACTTTTTTCTAGATATTCAATTTGGGAAGAATACCCCGATAATTTGAAGTCAGGATCCTCTCCTGTAATGTCTTCAATTAAGCTTCTCCAAGAATCGCTCTTGGGAATGTACCAATAAGCAAATACAAAATTATCCAAAAGATGCAAAAAGAACCATTTAACGTCATCCTATACCACCCCGAAATACCTCATAACACAGGAAATATTATTCGCCTTTGTGCAAATACGGGGGCAGCTCTCCACCTAATAGAGCCTCTAGGCTTCCAGTTAGATGACCCGAATTTAAGAAGAGCCTCCCTTGACTACTCTGACCTAACAAATGTTTTAGTACACAACTCGATGCAAGACTGTTTCAATACCTTATCTGTAAAGCAGCCCTACATGGTAACCCCACGAACAAACCAATTTTACACACAGATAGCCTTTTCTCCTGGAGATGCGATTATGTTTGGGCCTGAGAGTATTGGGTTCAAAGAAGATTTTTTAAATACTTTTGATAAAGAGCTACTTATTTCTATACCGATGACACCCTCAAGTCGCAGTCTTAATTTAGCGAATGCAGTTTCTGTAGTTTTATATGAAGCCTGGAGACAGTGTAATTTTTACACGACTTAGGCAGTTTTAAAAGGGAGTTAGGTTAAGAACCTAATAAAAGAAAAGTTTATCTCAACTTAATACTGTGACGTAGCCGCTATTGAACGTTTCGGTAGTAACATGTCTACTGGCTAACGTTTAGGGGTACGTATGGAATCTGAATATGGTTTGGCAGCAGCGGTAATTCTAGGCTTTTTACTTGGCCTCAAGCACGCCACAGATGCAGATCATGTCGTTGCCGTAGCAACTATTGTCAATGACTCGAAAAATATTCTGAGAGGACTGTGGATTGGTGCTTCTTGGGGCATTGGTCACACTACGCCACTTTTAATTATTGGGATATTGATTCTGCTCTTCAAAGAAGTTCTACTCGACCAATATGATCAAATTGCACATATTTTTGAATTTGGAGTTGGAATAATGCTCGTTTTCTTAGGAATTCAAGTTTATTGGAATCTTCGAAAAAGCCGGCTGCATGCACACGAACATGAACATGATGATGGGCCCCACGTCCATATCCATGGTACTCACGAACCCACCGAAGACCCTCATAGCAAAGTGGACCACGGCTTTCTTAAATTCGGTAAGCCAGTATTTAGACTTAAGTCTTTTACAATTGGCATGGTACACGGACTTGCTGGTAGTGCTGCAGTAATGCTGGCTCTCCTTCCAACAATTTCTTCATTTTGGATTGGAGTTTTATACCTCCTCTTATTCGGCGTCGGAACCGTTCTATCAATGTCGCTCATCACATTACTACTTGGGATTCCGTTTGCACTTACGGGGTCAAGCAAAAAACTCTATGCAGGAGTTACTGGTATAGCCGGGGGATTGAGTATTGTATTTGGAATCGCCTTAATGTCTGATATTGCATTTGGAACAACGCTAATCCCCTTTTAAAATAGCGGCGTCTTTTCACTTTCCATGTGTTGGGTAAAAGAAAAATCCTTAATTCCTCAACCTTGAAAGTTTTCTGCGCTTTCCATTCAAAAGAGATCCAATAAATGTATACCTTACTAATAGTTGATAACTAACAAAGCAAATAGAAGATGTAAGTACACATGCAATTAAAAACTCTCCTTCGGGCCACCAATCAAAATCAAATAAATAGAAGGTAATCCCACATACAACAGGTAAATGCAAAATATATGTCCAATACGACGAATCAACTAACCAACGAATAATCACATTCATGGAATGGAGAAATCTTTCAGTTAAACCAATAAATCCTAAAGAAAGGGTTGTAGCAGCAACACCATACGAAACAAACTCCCGCTCCTCACCATTAAGACCATTCGTAATGCAAAAACCTATAGCTAAGAACCCAAGGCCTAAGAGTATGCTTAGAGACTTCGTACTTTTTAATTTTTCGATCAACTCTCTGAAGTGATATAAGCCATAACCATAGAAGAAAAATGCAGCAAAATAAATTAGGTCGGCCCAATTCGGTGGCCAAACTGGCTTATCCTCACCTCCATTGTTGGCTCGCAGAATTAATAGCCCTATAACCACAAGTGTGAAAATGAATGGATAGGGCGTATAAAACCATCTCTTCCACTTTTGAAGAAAACCTTCTGCGAAAACAAAAAACACCTTCTTTTGTAGCAACTGCACAAAGGCCACAACTAGATAAAAGAAAAGTAAATAGTATAAAAACCAGAGGTGCCAAAAACTGAAGAAAAAATCGCTATTAAGAGGTTTCGTCAAATTAAAATTACCAATATAGCCATAGTTAAAAATGCCTACCATTATGAAATGCATAGCAACTCCAAAAAGAACTAAAGGAATCACAATTCTTTTCAAGCGATCTTTGAAAAAATAGGCAAAAGAACGTCGTGCAAGTACAAGATTTGCAAAAAATCCAGCTAGTAGAAAAAAGACGGGCATGCGCCAAACATGGATAAACTCAAATAAGGCGTAGAGTGGCTCAGAAAAATTATCTCCATACAAAAAATAGCTATTTTGTGGCCAAGCACCCAAAGCGAAATAAGGGAGAGTTGCATGCAAAACTATGCCAAGCAACATTGCAAAAGCTCTTAATCCATCTAACCCATGATACCGAACATCATTCATTACATTAGGACGCCATATCCCTGTGAGTTATTAAAAGTTACGATCACCCAATGAAGCAACAAGTAAGAATGGTAATAACAAGTACTACTTTTCTAATTCTGCTCCTTTGTAGCTCATGTATAGTTCCCTATTCAGAAAACAGTCCTCCGCCTACTACAACTCCCCCGACCACAAACACAAACTATGGACCTGATGTTAGACATGTCTTTTTGACAGCATGTGAAAGTGCCAAAAATCGTGAATGGATTTCCCTAGATTTTGCCCAGGATAAATTTATTAAAATATACGACCATCTTTGGAACAATTTAGAAGGAAATTGTTTATTTTTTCTAGAATGTATAGAGGAACATTTGACCCAAGAAGAATTTATTAACTATCCAAATTTTAAATATCCAAATTCGGTAAAAGGAATGGAGACTTGCATACAACAAGTCAATGAAAGGCCAGACTGGCAACAAG
>CAYFHW010000097.1:0-5498 GCA_964343095.1 uncultured Anaerolineaceae bacterium
ATTAATGTTTGACGCGGAAACCTCGAGGTAATATCCATAAATTTTATTTTGCCCAACCTTCAAGTTTTTGATTCCTGTTCGCTCTTGTTCCTTTACCTCCAAGTTAGCTAAAAAACCACGAGCTTCTTTCACATCAAAACGTAACGCATCTAGCTCAGAGTCATAACCGTCAGCAATAACTCCACCTTCATCAAAATTAGAAGGCGGGTCCGTTATAAGAATTTTTTCCAACTTAGACAAAGGGATATTTGCATCATTTAAAACGGAAACCAAATTACTAAGGAGTTTTGGTGATAAAGGCTCTTCTAAGTGCGGAACTACTTTACAGGCAACCAGCAAACCTTTACGCAGAGAGCTTAGGTCTTTTGGAGAAACTGCCCCAGCTCCAACACGGCCACAAATACGTGCAAGATCATCAACCTGTTTCAGAAGCGAAATTAACTGAGCACGTTTAATTTGGTTGTTAAAAGCCCACTCTACAGAATCATGCCTCTCCGCTAATAACCCTGCATCTCTCAATGGTCGTGTTAACCATTGGCGTAGCAATCTAGCTCCCATGGCGGTGGATGTCTTATTAAGAACAGTAAAGAGCGAATGTTTATTTTCACTGGGTAAAACATCTAGATTTGTAAGTGTTCGACGGTCTATGCCCAATATCGTATCGCTAGCAAGAGGCCTTATTCGCTGCAAAGCACCTAAAGAGGCAGGGTAAACTTCCTCGAGATACCGAATTAATTGGCCTAGCGCAACAGTAACAGCTTGGTTACCACTTATAATTTCAAGCGCAATTTCCCCGAATTGCTTCGCTACAAGTTTTTGCGCAACTGCAAAATGTATAACGGGCCTCGGTACAAGTACTGAATCAAGACCCGGGGGAGCAATTGCTTCCTCCTCAACAAGTAACTCGGCAGGATTAAAAGAACTTATTTCTAGTGCTGCTTGATCAGCCTTACTAAAACGTACATCGCCAGTAGCTATATCAGCGACTACAAAACCTACACTACTATCGCGCTCAAGTAATACGGCCAAATATGAAGGTCTATCTCGAAGTAGAGCCGCTTCGTTAGTAATAGTACCTGCAGTGACAATTCGTACTACATCTCGTGGAACAAGCCCTTTAACACTACTTGGATCAGCCATTTGTTCACAAATAGCTACCTTATAGCCAAGTTCAACAAGCTTTCCCACATGCGTTTCCATACTATGGAATGGAACACCTGCCAATGGAACACGAATACCCTTACCCATAGGTTTTGATGTCAAAACAATTCCTAAAGCATTGGAAACAAGTTCAGCATCCTCATCAAAGGTTTCATAGAAATCACCCAATCTAAAAAACAAAATTGAATCTTGGTGCTTTTCTTTTAGATCAAGATATTGTCGACGAATTGGTGTAGACACGGTGAAAGTATAGAACGTGAAGTTATCTGCGCGGAAACCAACTTTTTAACAATTGAAATCGATATCGATATGTAGAAAGAAATTTGTAAACCATTTTCATGAGGCTTCTTACAGGCCATAAATTGAGAAATCGAACAGTACGTCGATACCCTAAACAATCTAGAGCAGCGAGAATAGCAAAAAATCCAAAAACCTTTTTCTGATTGGGCATCTCAAATTCTAATTTCCTATCACAAATATCTATGTCATTCGGCAACCCTTCAGCTTCAATTAAATTGTCTACATCACGACTAGTTAAGCTTTTTATCGCAAGGGAACAAAGAACGCAGTCTGCGTCATATCGGATTGTAACTTTCTGCGGGTTATTGTGTAAGAAGTGGGATTTCAAAGCGATCTCGCACCTCTATTGCTAGCGGGGCCACTTCTCGGCAAGCATCACATCTTATACAAGCAGAATCATCAATTTTCCATCCTAGATTGTTTCTTACAATGGCATCGGTTGGACACAGTTCACTTGCAACCTCAAGCTCAGAAGCTGTTGAGTCTTTAATTTGATATTGAATTAATCCTGGTAATGATTGAGTTGGATCCCGTTGCTCTTTAATTAAGATCTCAAATTCATCACGGAAATAATTCAAAGCTAGTTTGACAGAAGTGGGAGCAAACTGACCATGCAAACAGTTAGACCATCTCAATGCTTGTATCAGATCATTTAATTTTTCATAATCCGACTCACGTCCACCACCTTGTCCAATTCGACGAAGTATCTCTAGAGCTCTCTGAGTACCTTGAAAACACGTAGTACACCTACCGCACGACTCATCTTCACAAAAATCCAAAAAATACGTACACAAATCGAGAACACTAGTTGATTGATCAAAAAATACAATACCTCCTGAGCCTAAGAACATCCCTCGCTCTCTAAATGGCGACAAGGCTAACGGCAAATCAATTTCGTCCGCAGGAAGTAATCCAGAGAGTGGCCCCCCTGGCTGATAACCCTTAAGTTCCGCATCATTCTGAAGACCACCACCATAGTGTTCCATCAATTCTCTTACACTTATACCGAATGGAACCTCTACACAACACGCCTGATTAACTGCTCCTGAAAGGGTAAACATTTTGGTCCCCTTTTCTTCTGCACTGCTTACTGAAGACCACCACTCAGAACCATTTTTAAAAATTAACGGTGCATTTGCATAAGTCTCAACATTGTTAACATTCGAGGGTTTATTCCAAAGCCCGGCTTGTGCAGGAAAAGGAGGACGGATACGAGGCATACCCCGATAGCCATCAATACTACTCATAAGACCTGTCTCTTCACCACAAACATATGAACCGGCACCAGCAAAAACTACCAAGTCAAAGGGGCGACCATCACCAAGAGCATTCGGACCTAATAGCCCAACTTCACGTGCCTGATCTACCGCTGTTTGCATACGCTGAATTGCAAGTGGATACTCATGTCTAATATATATATATCCCTCTATAGAACCCGTCGCTAACGCTGCGATTAACATACCTTCTACTATTAGATGCGGGTCACCTTCTAAAAGAATACGATTTACCCAAGCACCAGGGTCACCTTCATCAGCGTTACAAACCAAGTAACGGGGATCAGCGGTCGCAGTACGTAAAAAATCCCATTTTCGCCCAGCAGGGAAACCTCCACCTCCGCGTCCTCCTAAACCAGAATTTAGCATTTCTTCAATAATTTGCTCATCAGTTTGCGTCAAAGCTTTTGCAAAACCTTCATAACCACCTAATGCTAAATAGTGATTGATGTTCTCGGGATCAATTTGCCCACTTCTTTCCATTAGTCGCCGGATTTGGCCTTGCATGAATGGGTGATCTGACAAATGACCGATCTCTTCGGTAGCATTTCCCTCAACTATGCCTAGAGCTAGTTCCGGCATCGTTTCACCCTGAACAATGGTTCGCTGGACGAATTCCTCTACACGATCTTCAGTAACTGAATGGTAAAGAACGGTTAAGCCTCCTCCGGCGGAGCGAACCGAAACTGTCGGTTCAAGCCAACAGAACCCCCAAGAGCCCGAGGTACGAATGATTACATCATGACCCAAACGATCAATCTCGGAACGCAGGGAGTCTAATGTAGATTGCACACCAGCAGCAAGTGAAGAAGTATCGAGACAAACCGTTATTACCTGGCGACCATCTGCACGCTCATCTTCCCACTGATCACGTGCCGCACTTATTAATCCAGTAACTTTTTCAGCTGTACTCATTTATTACTATCCCCTCTTACATCGCGAGCAATGCGAATAGCATCAGAAATTGACAACTTTCCACACACCTGCCCATTAACCCAAATTTGAGGAGCTTGGCTGCAAGTACCGTTGCACTGCCCTAACTGAAAACCATAGCGCCCATCTGAGGTTTGACTGTCTATAGATAAATTTAATGTATGTTCAATGGCCTGCCTAATACGATCACCACCAGAAATGCGACACGCAGGACCACTACACCAAACAATTTCCCGCTCAGGAGGCGGTTCAGTACGAATATCAGAGTAAAATGTTATCGCCCCGTAAATAAGCGCAGTTGAAGTACGAAACTGACGAGCAATGGCTTCTATTGCATCCTTTGAAACATATCCATATTCCTTTTGCAAATCTAAAAGTGCAGGTAACAAATGTCCTCTTTCAAAAGAATAATTGGAAACAAACTCACGAAGTTCTCGCATTTTCGGCTGGCCAGTATTTTTTTGATTAGTCATTGTCGCTCGCAGCTACTTTATATCAACCTCTAACTACGTTCATCAATAACTTCGGCCGCTCTCTCACCGAGACGAAAACTATAATTTTGACCACGATCTTCAGGATAAATCTGGGTTGTGTTTGCGAGTGTGAGTCCCGACACCCCAGTTTCAATCGCAGGAATTGAATTTGAGTAATTGGTAGTAATCACTGGTTGTCCAGCAGGGTCAGAAAACAACCAAGCATCACGAACCCAAGAAATATCAAACTCCGGATTCAAACGCCTTATACCCGATTCAAAATTCTTTAAAGCCTCTTCTGCATCCATTTTTAATAAGGGATGACCAGGCGGGACATAATTCGAAAGATAAACAATGTGGTTACCGTCATATCTCTCCTTAGGAACAAGATTGGTGTGCTCAACACATGCAACAAAGGGTAGGGAATCAGCAATACTCAGCCAGTAGTATTCCGTTAAGGGACGATCAAGTGCAAGTACCAAACAGGAAGCCCATTGATACTGAACGCGATCCAATATATCCACATATTCACTAGGTAATACGGACACCAAACGCTTTGTCACTGGATTTGGTGTAGTTAACAAAACCCTATCAGCTGGATAAAAGTTTCCATCAGAACTAATACCTTTCACACAATTATTCTCAGTAACAACAGATTCAACCCGCTCATTCAAATAAATTTTTCCACCATTACTCCGTATATCATTGGCTAATCTTTCATATATAGGACGAAATGAACCATTTGGATAACCGAGTATTTCTTTTAAGCCAAAACGACCACCGCGTGAACCAAATCGCAACCGTATTTTCCACTGCAACCAAGCCATACCGATATCATCCGAGTAATCAGCAAACTTTCCTTTTAACAAAGGACCCCAAAATGCGTCAAAAGCTTCCTTTCCAACTGCACGAATAAGATATTCACGAGCTGTAATATCTTCATAGGGAGTCCAATCGCTTTTCCGGCGCAACCATAAACTAGATAGTCCAAGCCTAAGACGACCAATAAAGGAAACCGCATCAAAGCGAAGTAAATCAAGGGGAGTTGTAAAAGGATATGCATGATCCTTAACAAAATGAGCATTCAAAGGCTCATACCACTGCAATCGATCACCAAGTCCTAACTCCTCAAAAAAACGGATTGCAGTGACATCATTCGTAAACAAGTGATGATAGAAACATTCCAATGGCTCACCACCAACATCGAACGTAACTACTTGACCGCCAACATCATCACGTGCCTCAAAGATTTCAACATGATGGCCAAGTGACTGAAGGCGACGTGTAGCAGCTAAACCCGCTGCACCTGCACCCACAACCAAAACATTAAGTTTTTCTTTTGCATCACTCATAAGGA
>CAYFHW010000098.1:0-5288 GCA_964343095.1 uncultured Anaerolineaceae bacterium
TTCCAATTCCTCGCCTTTTAAGGAAACTGTAATTTCATCACCAACACGACGATGCAAAAGTTCTTTACCAACTGGTGATTCAACAGATAATTTTCTCAGTGATGGATTAGCTTCGCGAGCACTAACAAGAGTGTATTCATATTCTTTCTCATCATCCAAACTTGATATTCGAATCAACGAGCCCAACACAGCTGAACCATCTACAGAAACTTCTTCACTTATCACCGCATTATCTAAAATAGTTGTGAGATCAGTAATTCGTTGTAAGTTAAATGCAAGAGCTTCACGAGCAGCGTCTAGAGGAGCATTTTCCCGGAAATCTTTATCTTCACGAGCAACCGAAACATCTTGTCGAAGGCTTGGAGTCATAGCTTCCAATCCTTCAAGCTCCTTCTTTAGATCAGCAAATCCCTCGGCTGTGATTTGGGTTTCAGGGGAGACAACATTTGACTTAGTACGAACAATGGAACCTTTCGGCTTTCGGGGCGCACGTATTATGTTACCCAAATTTACTTCCGTATACTTTCTTTTTTTCAAGAATTGGAACCATCCCTTAAGAGCTAAGACTCGTTCCTCTGCATTTGGATCGAATCCTGTATGTCCTTTCAGAATATTTTCAGTCACATACAATTCAACACGAGATCGACTAATAGTAGCAACAATTGTTTCACCACCAGTATGATCTATGTAGTGACGAATAAACCTATTAGCGATCGAATCTTTTCCTTGTTCCGTTGTGAGAAAGTTTTTAAATGCCGCATTCAGCGACATATCTTGTTCTGTCATTTCTTCAGTATCCAAGTCAGGCATTCGCTAATCGTACCATCAAGTGGCACAAGGAGTACTTAATGTTTGATTCAGATTGGAAAAAAATAGAAAATCTTTTCCCTGAAATAAGTACTTTGCCTACAGCATTAACGCAATTTCAAAAGCATTCCAATCTTCTAAAAGAAGCAAACTCTCGTGTACGAACAGTAGGCTCAACAGATTCACGTATGTTCCGACATTATGCAGAATCACTAGAAGCACTGAGATTTGTCGGTGAACTAGAGGGAGAACATATTTGTGATGTAGGTTCTGGAGGAGGATTTCCCGGAATTATTTGGGCAATCATGCTCCCTAAACACAAAATTCATCTCATCGAGTCAAATCAAAAAAAAGCAGCACTTCTCGAAAAGTTCAAAGAAAAACTTGAACTAAGAAATATTGAGGTTCACCCAATACGCGCAGAGAATCTTGCCAAAGATGGCCTACGCGAACAATGCGTACTTGTAGGGGTTAGAGCAGTAGACAAGTTAGTCACCACAGTGGAATATACTGCCCCGTTGGCAAAACTTGGGGCCACAATCATTGCCCCTAAAGGAACACTTGTGCGAACAGAAATCAAGGAGGCAGAAAAAGCCATCAAATTGCTTGGGTGCAAAATTGTCAACATACACAAAATGCGTGATGAAGTAAGTCAGTCGATAAGTGTAGTCAAACTCGAAAAAATTCATCCGATAGACGAAAGCTTTCCGCGTCAACCAGGCTTTGCGAAAAAAAAACCAATTCAATGAAACCAACACACCTTCTGCAAATTAGAGATATGATTTTGGTATGAGTGGAATACTTCAATACGTACTGACACCCTCAAGGCGAATATTCAGATTATTTAAATTTGACCAAAATGTGTTTGGTGAAATCCGTGATGATTCTAACGAAAAACTTGTTACATCAATATCAATTATTGTTGTCAGCTCACTGTTAGCCGGACTAGGTTCATTCCTTTACTGGGAAATATCTGGCGACCCTGGAATCACAAGGACATTCATCAATACTTTCATCTTTGGCTCCTTATTTATGACTCTTCTTTATATCGAAGGTTTGCTCGTAACATTTGTCCTACTTGTACAAGTTTTTCGAATGCCTGTTGATTTACACGCACTTTTATGTGTCGGAGGCTATGCCTCATTCCCCCTAGGCTTATCACTTCTCATGGCAATACCAGTAATATATCCACTCTTTTCAATTCTCTCACTATGCCTACTATTTCTCTTTTTGGTCATCGGGATGCAAGAAGTGTGTCAAGAAAAAAGCGCGAGGGTTTTCCTTGCAACATTACTAGGTTTTGCAACAATGGTGGCCGCCTTAGGAATCATTGCAGTACTTTTTTCAAATCCCGATGCACCAATAGGCGCAGGGCCATTCGGGCTTTTTCTAAAGCTTAGCTAATGATATATCTCGACCACGCAGCAACCAGTCCACTACGTATTGAAGCACTGGAATGCATGCGCCCGTTTTTAGAATCAAATTTTGGAAATCCAAGCGGCCATTATGAAATCGGTAAAGTTGCACAACTAGCAGTAGACCAGGCACGTCTTACTGTCGCGAACTGTTTAGGAGCACGCCCACAGGAAATACTGTTTACGAGCGGGGGTACTGAAAGTATTAATAGCGCCTTGCTTGGAATTGGCCAAGCTATGCATCGAGCTGGCTCTGGAAATCACATAATTACAACAGCAATTGAGCATCATGCAGGCTTGCATGCAAGTCTGTGGTTAGAAGAACTAGGCTACACAGTCACATATCTTGATTGTGATAGTACGGGGAAAGTCAACGTGGACGTTTTAAAAAAAGCTCTACGCCCAGACACGATCCTAGTTAGCATAATGCTGGCAAATAATGAAGTGGGCTCAATTCAACCAATTGCAGAAATATCAGAACTATTAAAGGCATCTTCAATCGAGCATGGGCACCGGATTGTACTACATACAGACGCAGTACAGGCCCCCGAATGGTTATCAGTTAATACAAAACACCTTGGTGTTGATGCACTTAGTTTATCTGCACATAAATTTGGTGGGCCCAAAGGTGTAGGCATACTCTTCTTGAAGCGCGGAACTCCTTTTCGCCCCCTACTAGTAGGAGGGGGACAAGAAATGCAAAAAAGGGCAGGGACAGAAAATGTGGCAGGTATTGTGGGAACAGCCACCGCCTTAGAAATAGCTAGTAAAGGTGCTTCGGAAAGATCTAAAAGAGTAAGTGAATTACGAAACCGATTGCGTAAAGGCATTGAGCAGAACATCAATGGGTCATATACCAACAGTCAGGCTTTCGAAACGCTTCCAAATATATTAAATGTGTCTTTTGAAGAGGTAGAAAGTGATGAATTGGTAGCGCGTCTAGACGAAAAAGGTATTGCAACCAGTACAGGCAGCGCATGTTCAAATGCACTTTGGGAACCATCACACGTTCTATTAGCAATGGGGGTACCGATCAGACGTGCTTCTAGCAGCATAAGATTCAGCCTTGGTGATGACACAACTCTTCAAGACATTGAATATGTTCTAAAAGTATTGTCTGAAGAAATACAGCTTGCGAGACTCAAGAGAACGGATGCATAAAACCATCGTTGAACCATGAAAATGATTGTCTTTGTAATACTGATCTTAGTGACCATAGCAGCTGCCATATTGTTTGGTATCGGCTGGTATTACTCGGAAATGCTAAAGAGAGAAGCATTTGTAACCAATATTGATCCCCCTCAATACAACCTACTTGTTAAATCAATAAATAGCACCTCTATAGAATTAATTAGCAAAGATGATAACTCAGAAGAATTGCTTGAGGAAGGCCAGTATAAGATCGAGTGGGCTGATGGATTTGGATTTTCTAAGGCCATCCTAGAAAGTAATGAACAACAAATTCTACGCGAATATAGCGGAGAGGATTTTCCTTTCGTTGGTGAAACTGTACGGCTTGAAACTTTTTTTTACTCAGGAAACCCTAATACGGCCTTAGGCATTGATTACGAAGAAGTACCTCTTAAATGCAAGCTGGGAATCTGTCCTGCTTGGAAAGTGGAAGGAAATCCTGAGAACTGGGTAATTGCTGTTCATGGCAAGGGTAGCAGCCGTGAAGAAGCATTACGCATCCTGGGAACACTCGAGAAAACCGGAACATCTATTCTGGTCATCACATATCGTAATGATCCCGAAACAAATCCGAGTGAAAATGGGTATTACGGTTTTGGACAGGAGTGGCCCGATTTAGAAATAGCTGTTCAATATGCATTACAACAAGGCGCACAAAAAATTATCCTTTATGGCTTTAGTATGGGAGGCGCAATATCTTTAGGTTTTCTACAAGAGTCCACACACACATCAAACGTGGTTGGTTTGATTTTAGATGCGCCCGTTATATCTTTTGATTCACTTGTAAATCATGGTATTTCCGAAAGAAATGTACCCAAATTCATCGGGGAAATTGGTAAATGGGTAGCCACACAACGCTTTAAGATTCCATGGAAGAAAATGGATTTTTTTAAGACGGCTGCAGAACTTGAAATACCTGTCCTAATCTTCCACGGAACACATGACAAATTAACACCTGTTAAGGAAAGCGAAAAAATAGCTCAAAAAAACGATGGAAATGTGACACTTATCACAACAAATGGTGTCGGTCATGCAAAAATGTGGAATCACAATCCAAACTTTTATGAAGAAAATGTATTTAAATTCTTATCACAGCTCATCAATTAATTGAGCTGCAGCATTCGCTCCAAAGCTAGCAGTGACCAATCTCGTGTTTTTTTATCAACCACCACCTGATTAATAATTTCGCCTTGTTCTAAAGACTCTAAAACCCATGCAATATAAGCAGGATGGATTCGGTACATGGTGCTACAAGGACAAACAACCGGGTCCAAACAGAATACACGCTTGTCCGGATTTGCATCAGCTAAACGCCGAACTAGATTGATCTCGGTACCTATGCCCCAAACTGAACCTGAAGGTGCCTCATTCACAGCAGCAATAATCTTTTCTGTAGAACCATTGGAATCAGCAGCCTGCACTACATCCCATGAACACTCCGGATGCACAATAATGTTGACGTTCTCATATTTGGAACGCGCTTCCGTAATCTGCTCTGTAGAAAAACGTTGATGTGTGCTGCAGTGACCTTCCCACAAAATAACTTTTGCATGCTCAAGATCATCTCTAGTTAATCCTCCGAAAGGTTTCCCCCGTTTCCAAAGGACCATTTCTTCCAAGGGAATACCCATGTCGAATGCAGTATTACGTCCAAGATGCTGATCAGGAAAAAAGAAAACTTTTTCGCCACGGTCAAAAGCATATTCAAAAGTCTTCGAAGCATTAGAGGAAGTACAAACAATACCATTATTTTCGCCCACAAAAGCCTTCAGGCTAGCCGCACTATTCATATATGTAATCGGGATTGTTCCATGTTGATTACCGAGCACATTATTGATTTCAGCCCAAGCTGATAAAACATCGGCTGGCCGAGCC